>JADLBD010000208.1 GCA_020847975.1 Bryobacterales bacterium
ACGCCTTCGTCGAGCATCACAAGGTTAGCATCCAGTTCAGCTACCGGTGTTTCGATCGTCTCTTGCTCAACGGCTTGATCCAGCCTTTTCAGCAACCGGAGCGCGTGCTCGGCTTCTTCAACGCCTACCGCGAAGGGAAGCGGGTAACCCGGAAGACTCTGACGGACATCGCCGACCAGTTCCAGTATTGGCTGAAGAACCGGTCGACGAAATGGGACGCTGCGATTCTTGAAGCTCCCGAGGGTGATGACAGCCGGCGGGATCGATTGTTAGATCCGTACTTTGAAAACGCCCAGCCCAACCAGGTAGTGGCGATCGTGAAAGCGCGCGAACCGGCGCGTATTCTGGTCGCCATTGGAGATAAGAACAACGACAGCCCTCATCTGGAGTACAAGCAACGCTGGGTGAACCAGTTCAACTTCTACCTGCAGGATGCGCGCTGGGGGCGGATGTTCGTGCGCATGTGCCCCTACTTCCCGTTTTCCGCCCGGGTCTGCCTCAACCAGCATCACTGGCTGGCGATTCGGATGCGGGAAGAAGGCATCGAGTTCCAGCAATCCACCAACGCATTCCTGAAGGGTGGCAACCCCGCGCGGTTGCAGGAACTGGCCGACTCACTGACCACGCGCGACCTGCTCCCATGCGGTCAGAAGTGGCTGGCCTTTACGCCTTTCATCACCGACAACGAACGCCGGCACGCCGGTTGCCAGCACCGTTTGTTCTTCGCGCAGGTGGAGTATTGCGACAACCTCATCTTCCATCGCCGTGCAGCGATTGAGGAACGCACCCAACGGCTCCTGGATCTGAACCGGAACATCGGGCAGCCCAAGAAGATCACTACGATCTTCGGACGCAAAGTGACCAAAGAATACATGGGAAAACTCCAGTCGGTGATCGAAGATCTCGACCTGCCCAATCCGGTCATCCGCTCGCACTACGACGACACGCTGCGGCAAGGACTGGCTGTTGAGCTTCGACAATCGCCGTTTCTCAGCCTGCTCCCGGACGCGCGAATCCAACAGTCGCTGTCTCTGATGGGCCAGCCGAAGGATGCGCGCCTAACGCCGGAAATCGCGCTGCAACTCTGTGAACGAACCGGCAGCGCCGCGATTCTGGAAGGCTCCATCGCAAGCGTGGGAAGCGAGTATGTGCTGGGTTTGCGCGCCAGGAACTGCAACACGGGCAGCGTCCTGGATCAAGAGCAGATCCAGGCGGCAAAGCGGGAGGACGTCCTCAACTCTCTTAGCCAGATCGCTCGTAGATTCCGAATCAGGGTCGGCGAATCGCTGGCTACGGTGGAAAAACACTCGGCGCCGCTCGCCGAGGTTACAACACCCGTGCTCGAAGCCTTCCAGGCCTACAACACCGCATTGAAGGGGATCTTACACGGCGGGACCACCGCGGCCATACCTTTATTCCGCCGGGCTGTCGAAATCGACCCACAATTCGCGACGGCCTGGGCGCATCTGGGTTTCGCGTACAGCACTTTCGGAAGGTCCGTATTGGCGGCCGAGTGCACCACAAAAGCCTGGAAACTGCGGGATCGAGTCAGCCAACCGGAGCGGTTTTTTATCGATTTCCTCTACGAACGCCAGGTAACGGGAAATCTGGAAAAGGCATACCAAACCCTCGAGTTGTGGCATCAGACCTATCCTCGAGAAGAGGAGATTCCGAGTCCTCGGGGGTTAATAGGGGGCATTTCCACCCACGGGACAGGTCGATTTGAAAGAGCGATCGAGGCATCCCAAAAGTTAATCGCTGCCAACCCCGACTCGCATATCGGGTACGGCAGTCTTGCGTCCAGTCTTTTTTTCCTCGGCCGCTTTGCCGAAGCCGAGAGCGCTCTTCAGCAGGCTGATGAACGCAAGCTGGAGCCTCGTGATGATCTGGTGATTCGATACAACATCGCGGTGTTAAAGGGTGACAAGGACCAGATGGATCGCGTACTAGCTCGGGCCAAGGGCAAGCATCGAGCGGAACACCGTGTAGCTCACGCGGAGGCTCTTGCTCTGGCGCGGTCCGGCCGCTTACGGGCCGCGCGGCTGTCGTCGAGGCGGGCAGTGGATCTACTCCTGCAGGAGGGAGCAGAAGCGCGCGAACTGGCGGCGGCCTACCAGGCCGCACGGGCGGTTTGGGAAGCCCTTTGCGGAAACAGCGCCGAAGGCCAAAACGCGGCCAATGCGGCGGTCAAGCTTACCAGCGGCCGGGACGTCCAATACGCCGCCGGCCTTGCCCTGGCTCTATCGGGACATGCTTCCCGATCCGAGGCGCTTGCAGCCGATTTGGAAAAGCGATTCCCGGAAGATACCTTTGTGAAGTTTACCTACGCTCCGGTCCTTCATGCGCTGGCCGAACTGCGCCAGGGCAAGCCGGCGGACGCCGTGGAGCGCCTCGAAATCGCTCGTCAATATGAGCTGGCGGCGAATGGGCTTAGTTTCAATTTTTATCTTGGCGGTTTGCACTCGGCCTATGTGCGCGGCGAAGCCTTCCTTTCCGAACGCCGGTATGCGGAAGCAGCCGCCGAGTTTCAGAACATTCTCGCTCATCGCGGGATAGTGGGGCTGGATCCCATCGGCGCTGTGGCGCACTTGCAGCTCGGCAGAGTGTACCGTTTATCAGGAGACAACGCCAAGGCGAAAAGTGAGTACCTGGCGTTCTTGAGACTCTGGAAAGACGCCGATGCCGGCATCTCCATTCTCCAGCAAGCCAAGGCGGAATTCGCCAGGCTGCGGTGAAAAGAGAAACCGTGGGGCTCACGCGGCATCGGGGCGTTCGCTTCCCCCACCGACACTACTGTTTTCACCATTGATAGAACGAATCATTATTCCAAGGCGGCCACCGGCGCGGGCCGTGAGTTGAATGATCTTCAGGAAGAGATCTTCGCCACCCCCGCCCTCTCCGCCGGAAAAATCTTTCTTCGCACCGCGGATGCGCTTTACTGTTTCGGTGCTCCCTCAGCCTATTTTTCAAAACCCCGTATGTATGGGATGACCGGCGGCCGCGGCCCCGTGTTGAAGAGCGGCCCCCGCGTCGAGCGGTAGGTCATGTCCATGAACGGCGTCTTGACGCGGCGTCCTACGGCATAGTAACGGCCGTTCTCCCAGTTGGATTCCATGTTGTACGAAACAATCCCTGTGGACAGAAGCAGTCGCTCCGCATTGTATGGCTCCTTCCTGGTCAGCATCATCTCGACAAGCCAGTGCTCGAAGGCGTTCGCGGCGTGGTATTGCGAGTATGGTCCGGGCCAGCCAAGCATCGAGATGATCGCCGGATCCTTACGCCCTTTGATGTCGCCGGCATACGTCCAGCCCACACCGTGGACCGAATATACCGCCGCTTTCGTCCCGTCACGATAGTCCACGATCGAGACGCTTGGTTCGCGCACGGATTCCTGAAAGTGCCCCGGCTTCAGGTTAAAGTTTGTCCGCACGGCATCCAGCAGGTTGCCTGCCCATGGATTGCGCTCGGTCCACTTCCATGTTTCAGGCCCTCGAATGCACTGCACCGCCTCGATGCCGGTCTCACCGCCCCTGCGGCGTTCCGCAAAGCACTGGAGCACGTCCACACAATGGAAAAGGCTCCCCTCATCACCACTGCTTCCAGCCACCACCGATGCCTTGATGGGCGTATCGCTGTCGAGTTCTAACTCGGGCTTGCGGTAGTAGAACGGTATCGAGGAACCGCCGTACAAGGGAAAGTTCAGCTCACGGGATTTGTCAAACATCCACTTGGCTTCGTCCCAACTCGTGGAGAGGTGCTTGTCGTTGAAGACGGGCACCGAACGCTTGCTCTGCTCGAAAACCTGGATAATCTGCTGGTAGAGCCACCAGCGCGGATAGTATTTCTGCCCTTTGAGGTTGCTATGGTAAATCCCGTGTTCTCCCACCTGGACAACACCATCCACCGCAAGTTCCTTCCCCCCGAGCGTGAGTGCCTCTCTTACTGTGTGAAAGATCGGAATGCCTTTCGATTCGCACACTTTCCGGCCCAATCCGCTCTCTTGTAGCTGATGGATGTAAACGGACACAACGTCCACGCGCGAAGGAGTATGGGCGCCCTTCCACCAATAACCGTCCAACAGCTTGGTGATGATCCAGTCCGCATGTGATCCCGGAGCAGCCCAATAGGTGACGACACAGGCGATACGAGGCCGTTTTTCCGCGGCAAGCGAAACACTACCGGCTGCGATGCCGGCCAAAGCCGCCTGACCGGACATACCCAGCATGTCACGCCGGGTGAAGAGTGGGTTCGACGCCACTCTGTGATCTTCATTCATGTGAAAAGCTCCTTGCGTTGCGCTCTGCGCATCTCGGCCAGAGTCATGCATGAAACAATCAACTCAGAGCCCCGCACAAGGTCCACGTAACGGGGCGCGAATTCAGGATGCCACTTGAAAATAAAGCCGGCGACGTCTGTGTCAACGACCAGTCTTTCCGTTGCGATCGGAGGAGATGTCAATGTGGCGCTGCTCATAGATGCGGCGTACGAACTCTTCGGATTCCTCCTCCGCTCCGGGGTCGATGTGGCTCAAGAGGCGATCAAGCGAGAACGCACCCGACCTGATCAAGTTGGGCGGATCCTTGACGGGTTGCGGCGGCACACGATCCATCTCGATCACCATTCTAGCGCGGCAGGCGGATTATGAGGGGGGCGGTACAAGGAGGCCGCGCCAAATGCCGAGACCCCGAAAGAAGAAACGGCCGCCGAAGCGAGTCTTGGCCCTTCCCGACCTTGATCAGTCGAAGAACGGCAGTCCTGAACAGTCTCACGTCCAGGAGCGCCAACGGACCTGCGGCCGTGCCATCACCGATTTCGTGGACTGGTGCTGCTCCGAGCCGCGCCTCGCATTCAACCGCATTGTCGTCCTGCGATACCGAATCCACCTCGAACAGAAGCTGTACGCACCGGCGACGAGCAACCTACGCCTGGCCGCCGTTCGGCGAGTCGCCTACGAGGCCGCCGATTCCGGTCTGCTGAGCCCGGAACTTGGGGCCGGGATTCGAGAGGACGAGTGGCTGGACTGGAACCCGGTATGGTCGCCGGACGACAAATGCATCTACTTCTCCAGCAACCGGTCCGGTGTCATGACCCTGTGGAGTCCGCCACAACTCGTCTGCCTTCAGCGGGCAGGTCAGCATAGCCGCCGGCAGATGGTCTTGCCGGATCGGAGATACGCAGGCGGTCCAGGAAGGTCCGCACCACACCACGTATCCCCCATCGCCACCGACTGCCGGATCAGTTCGCCAGAGGCGGACCGCCCGGAATCATAATCTTGCCGCGGCGCTCCGGGAACGGACGGCGCTTCGCAATGAACTTCGCATTCAAGTACTCGCCCATATACACCGGGCCGGAGAACCCGTCGCCTGCAAACGTCCCCGCGAAGGTGAACGGGATCACGTCTCCAGGTTTGGCGTCGGCGCTCTGTAGTTTGATCTGGTCCCCTTCCATCGTGCCGTAGACATCGCGAACGGAGAAGTCCCCCTGATGCGAGCCCTGCAGATGGTTGCCATTCTGCTCGAGCGTCAGCGTGTGATGGCTCTTGCTGCTGAAGTAAGTCACCTCCACATCCCAGCGTCCACTGAGATTGGCGGACGGAGCCTGCGGTTCCGGCTTAGGAGCGCGGTTGCGGGACAGCACCTCGAACAACCGGTCTGCTACAACCTTGTCGTCGCCGGGCTGCATCATCCACGCGGTGATATTGATGGATGTTTTGTTCCCCTCGGATTCGGGCTCCGCGCCGCGCCGCCGCCGCATGGAGCCCGCGCCGAGTGCGATCCGCGGCTTGGTGCGGGCTACTTCTTCCGCAATCTCCTCGCCGGTGACATGCAGCTTCGCCGGATCCCACGAGATGGACAGCGATGGGCTCTTGTTTGAAAGGCCGTTCGGCTCGTGCACTGCCGTCTGGATTCCCTCGATTTTGGCGAGCCGCGTCGAGATGGTGTCCAGGTAAGACAGCCATTTCTTCCACTCGGCCTCGTGATCGCGCTTCACCCAGGCCTCCACCGCCGCCAGCATGCCGAGGGTCTCTTCGCGGCCCACTTTGTTGTCCCGGCCCGGCCCGTGATGCGGTGAACTTGCCTGCCACGCCGACATCAGAATGTCTTTCCGGCCCAGCAGCAGTCCGGCGCACTGCGGTCCGCAGATGGCTTTGCCGCCGCTATAGGCAACCACGGTGGCGCCTCGCTGCAAGTGCACGTTCGGTATGGTCAGCACCTCGGCGGCGGCGTCCACCAGAATCGGAATCCCGCGTGGCTTGGCCAGGCGAGCCACGTTCTCGAGCGCGAACGGTCCGGAGCCCCCGGCGGACAGATAGATCATCGCCGTGCGTGGACTCAGGGCGGCCTCGAGCTCTTCGATCGTATCCACGGTGATCATCCTGACGCCGATATTGCGGACGGCATGGTCGTAGACGCTGCGCGCCGATCGTGGCGCAACTACTTCGGTCTTATCGAGCCCCGCCAGGTCGGGGATTCGCAGAAGCTTCTCCGGATTTCCGCCGGCAACGCAGGCGGCGGTGACATGCTTCAGTCCGGCGGCACAACCCGCCGACACCATACCCCACTCGGCGCCTGTCAACTCGGCCAGCCTCCGGCCGACGCCTTCGGCAAGTTCATCCAGTTGCACGAACTGCTGCGCGGCCGCCTCCATCGCGGCGCGCACTTCGGGCAGTTCCACCGAGGCGCCGATGATTGTAAATGTGCCCCGGCAATTGATCACCGGCTCGACGCCGATGGAGCGGTAGATATCCCTGCCAGGCTTGAGCGGGCCGGTTGCCATCGCCGCCTGGGCGCCGCCAAACAGTGCAGGCAATAGTAAGGAGTTGGCGTATTGAAACACATCCCGCCGGGTGGATCCATCCGGCGCATTCTTGAGTGCTGGCCGCTTCTTGGACATAATCCACAGTCTAACCGAGTTTTCATCCGGGCTCGCGTCCCGAGTCTGCTCGATTCCTATCGGGACCGGTACACATCATCGATTAACGCGCGCCTTGCCTGCTAAGATCGAAGGGTGATCCGGTTGATCTTGCTGACAATGGCGTGGATTGCAACCAGTATCTCCGCCTTCCCCCAGACAACGTTGCAGCGCGTTTTGGTCTATCACCCGGCAGAAACTCCGCCGGCAATCCGCTTTCTCTACGATTCCCGGACCACGACTTGTAATGAGTCCAGTGCTGCGCCTGCGCAACTCGCGGCAGGATCTCTCCTGGGACTGCGCCTTGCTCAGATTTCGCCCGGCGGCGGCGTTTGCCCGTATGTCAGCTTCCAGTGCCTTGATCCAACACTGGCTAGCGTGAAGGTACAGTCCGCGGTAACCGGCGAAACTTTCGATGCGATCATCACCTCACCTTCGGATGCGGGTTGTTCGCAGAGCCTTCAGGCGCAGCTCCCCTCGAACGTACCGTTAGGCGGCGCCGAAGTAACCCTCGTCTACGATGACGCCACTCTTCCTCCAGCCGCCATCGACGTGGTCATCTCTCACTTCGGCATTCTGGGCCCCATATCGAATGCTGCGGGCGAACTTCTGCGACTTGCCCATCCAGCAGCGCCGGAATCGGTGATTCGCGTTACCGGAACCGGGCTCGGTCAAGCCGTTGCCGGTTCGATCTATGGAGAACTGGACGGCCAACCGTTGACCTTCTTGCGCTCATCACAGATTGCCGGCTCACCTGGAATGGATGCGCTCCTCTTCCAACTACCCGGCAGGCTACAAGTCGAAGGCTGTTACACTCCGGTTGCTGTCCGCGTCGAAGACCGATGGACTTCTTCGGTTGCCGCTGCTGTGAGTCAGACCGGCGGCCCGTGCAAGCATCCGCTGGATCTGACCGCCGGTCAACTGGAGTCGCTCGATAACGGCCGCTCCATTGCACTGGGCATTCTCACAGCCCATTCCACGCCTTACTCCCGGGTCATCAATGCAACCTTTCAGTTTGCCGGCCGCGAAGCAGTCGCCTTAGCCAGCTTTTCCGACTTTGCCGAGGGCTGCCGGATCGGCGTATCCGCTACTCCTCAGCCTTCCTCTTCCCCTGTCATGCTGGCCAGCGGCGCCAAATCGACAGTGCGGCTCCCCGACGGAGGCATAAACCCACTGCCCTTCTATAGCCGGCCACTTCTCACCGCGGGCGACTATTCGGTCGCTGTATCCGGTGGAAAAGACGTTCTTCCCGCTGGGGTGAATTTTCGGCTTCCTCAACTTCCCCGGACGGCGCAGGAGTTGCCATTTCCGCTGAGCGGCGAGATTCTTCTCGAATGGGACCCCTCCCCATTCAGCGAAGCCGAACTCGTTACGGTGACCGCTTACACGTTCGGTGAATCGTACAGTCTGGACTGCAAGACACGCGCCAGAAACGGCAGTATGCGGCTTCCGGTCAAGGCGTCGGCTGATCCGCCGTCCGCCACCGGCATCCGCGCTCTCCTTTCGTTCTACTTCGGCGTGGAGCGCAGGAAGAACCTCCCCCTGCTGTTTCCTTTCCAGTTGACCAATGGAGCCTCCTTCCAGGGTTTGGTCGACTATCAGTTCGGCGAGCCTCGCTTTATTGCCTTGCGAGGGCCAGCTCAATGAATCCTCTACTGCTGCTTCTGTTATCCGCGACGGCTGCATTTGCGCAGCAAACAGCATTGGCTCATCCGGTCTACCATGGGTTCTACGTCAATACTCCCTTGGAACTTACTCCCGGCATGCGAGTTCTCGTTACTTCCTTCGACCGGCAGTCAAATTGGTTCGAACGCTGCCTCAACCCCGCCCGCCTTACGCTGCAAATCTATCCGCTCGGGTTCACGCAGGCATACCGGGCGTCTATACTGGTTCCCGTAGAGAAAGCCGAGTGCATTTCCACGGTGCACGCGGTAGTTCCCAACGACATCCCTATGGGACCCGCTGAGGCTGTCCTCAGCGACGGCACAGGCACACAATACCTGCCGGCTCCCCTGCGAATCGTACCGGTCAGTTTTGGCGTGTTGAATGAAGGCTTGCTCGCGATCGCCAACCGCGTGGAATCGGAAGCACAGTCTCACCTCGGATTAACAACTCCCGCCCTCCCCGGAACCGTTGTCGCATTGCGCACGGCCGGCTTGGGCAATGCGCGCCGGGATCGAATCACCGTCCAACTCGGCGAGACTACGATCGCTCCGCGCTCCATTCATCCCGCACAAGGGGAACCCGGGCTCGATGATATCGAGTTCGTGGTTCCACAGGAACTCAGCGTCACCGGATGTTACGTGCCGGTGCTTGTCCGCCTCGAGGATAGAGATTCGAATCTGACGTCGATTCCCACCATGCAGGCTGCCGGGCCATGCAAACACCGTTTCGGCCTATCCAAGGAGCAATTGGAGAACTTGGAGGCCGGCGGCCACATCCCTGTCGTCGATGTGGGAATTTCGAGCGACCGGTACCTCAATGGTGAAGAGGAATCATTCGACGAGGGCGCCCGAGCCTCGTCAGGGAGCGTGGGCCGCACTGCATTGGCGCTAATCGCCGGTCCCGATTCCGCTCCCTTGCAGGCCGGATGCAGGATCACTGAGAACCCGCGACTTCGGTCCGGCGGGTACGCTCTCCTCGGCGGTGAATTTCCACAACATCTGGATCCGGGCAACCCGCTTACACTCTCCGGTCCAGGCGCCAAGGTAATGACACTCTGGAGTAGCCAGTTTTTTGTGCCTACAATTCGTTTCGCGGGGTATCGCGGAATTCCAGGCCCCTCGATATTCCCCTCCGGGACCTGGAACCTCCGTTCGTCCACTACGGGCATGGCGCAGCCCATCGACTGGAGCTTTCGCATTTCCTCGCATTGGGAGCCCGATAACCTCGATGCGCTCTCCACGCTCCGCTCCGGCGTCGATCCCGTCTTGAGTTGGGATGGGGCGCTGTACGATGCCCTGGAATGGGTCACACTGATCCTTTCCGGCGACGAACTCCGCTACCAGTTGGAGTGCAGGGCGCCGGCCACAGCGGGCTCGATGCGCGTGGATGTGACATCTTTCCTGAAAGCCTTCGATACCCCGCCCTTAGAATCCTTCGAAGCACAAATCAGCCTTGCCGCGGCCCGCGCCCCCGCATCGCCCTACGTTTTTCCGCTGAATCTGGCCGATGGCACGCCAGGCCTCGGCCTGCTGTACGTCAACTTCCGATCCATTCGCTTCCCGGGCATTTCGGTGCAATAAGGATCGGGATCATGCAGGCTCACAGGTCTTGCAGCGCGACGCGAGCAGCCCCGTGGCCGCGTCGAGATCGATGTCCGCAACCAGCAACCCTTCCTTCCCGTAGGGCTGGTAGCACAGCAGCGTTCCGTCGGGCCGAACCACCGCTGACGTAGTTGGCGACCCTTCGCTCGCCACATTGACCATGGCGAAGTAGCAGGTATTCTCCGCGGCGCGGCACAGGGCGGCCTTCTCGTGGAACGTGTTTGCCGGATCGGCGAACTTCGTGGGCCGGTAGCCGCCGGGTTCGGCTTCATGAAAGTGCGGATGAAACACAACATGCGCGCCGCGCCGGGCCGCCCAGCGGACGGTTTCCGGATACCGCCATCCCTCATGACAGATTGCGATGCCGAATTTCAAAGGCCCCGTCTCGAACACGCGCCTTCCGGAACCAGCCGTGTACGTGCTCTCCTCGGAGGGGTCAATCTGAACCTTGTCCTGAAACCCCGCGATGGATCCATCGGGATGGATCACCAGGGCGGAGATGAGCAAACCGGTGGCCGTCAGGCGCTCGGTGCCAAGAATCACCGCGACGTTCGCTCTCGCCGCCGCCGCCGCAACCGCGGACCATGCGCGTTCGAGAAACCCATCATCGGGAGGAGGCACGTTCTTCCCCGCCGCGCGGTATCCGGGGACGAAGCATTCCGGAAAACAGACGATCGCCGCGCCCTCCTCCCCTGCCTGCGCGATGGCCTGTTCGGCCAGCGTGACGGATTCTTCGGGCGTCGAAGGGAATCGAAGATTGCCGAGTGCGATGCGGAAGTCGCTCACCAGCCTATTATCGGTGTTTGCGAGATGCTCAGCTTTCCGGCCGGTACCATTTGGGTGAACGGCCGGCTGCGGCCTCCAGGGCGGGGACGAAGCCGCGGTCCAGTTCCCGGGTGAGAGCCGCGAGGTTCTCCACAATCCGCCGCCAGCGTTCCGCATCGCCGATAGGGTATTGCAGGTTTCCGATGGCCCGTTTAGAAACGGGAAGAGAGAGAACACCCTTGAAGTTGAGGCCGAGGACGCGGAAGTGGGCGGTGATGCTGCGGCTCCACGTGCCGACGTCGAGGCTGATTTCCACGGTGAGATTGCCCGGAGTGCGGCGGCGGAGAGTGAACGTGCCGTGGCCGGCCTGGCAATCGTAGCCAAGAGGCTTGAAGGCGCGCACGAGGATGGGCTTTTTCGGGCCAGTGGTTTCCCCAAGCCTGGTATTGCGGATCGCTTCCTGTGCCGGAGGAAGATCGTGCGGAAGCGCGGCACGTTCGACGATCTCGGCGAGCCGTGCGCGGTAGTCCTGCACGATGGCGGTGGCGGACCGGGTCTCGGCTGAAGCGACAGGAGGAGCGGCTGGCGCCTCGGCTGGACGGCTTGCCTGAGGCAGTTGTAGGGTGTTCTTCACCTTTCCGCAGGCGCCGAGCACTGTGGCCACGGGCGCGGGCAGTGGCGGGAGACCTCGGGCCGAAGGATCGGCGTCGACGATGGTCAAGGCGGAGAGGGAGCGCATCCGGCCGTTGACCCACCAGGCATCTCCGGCAGTGATACCTGGGGTCATGCCCGCCGCGGCGAGGCCCGGCGGCAAAGCTTCGCCAAACATCGGGGTCTCGAAGCGGACGGTTACGTTGTGGAGCGGGAATGACCTTGGGACTCCCTCGGCGACGGCACGCAGAGTGGCGAACTCCACAGACTCGTTCGCGGCGGGCGAGCCGGTGCGGTTCGTGATCTCGCGGATTGCTGGTCCGCCCGGCAGCAGCGCAGAGTTGGTGACAAAACGCTCGAGTTGCGGAAATCGCTTGAGAACACGGTCCACGATGGAAGCGGAACCGGGAACCGGACTATCGGACAGGGTGAAGCGAAGAAAAAGCTGCGGGTGGCCGGTATCGCGGAACGCATCGTGAATGCGTTCGAGGAGGAGAGCCAGCGCTTCTTTCCTGTTGGTCTGGAAGTTGGTCATCAGCGCGACGAGCATGATGCAGTTTCTATCGGCAGTTCTTAGCGCGATTCATACGGCCCGAAGACCGCTTTCACGCGAAACGTCTCCCCGCGGTGCGCTCGTCACTGTCGGTGTGTCTTCAACTTCCGCTCGCCGGACTCCCTCGGGTCCGCTTTCCACACATCGCTGGAATGTATTCTTCCTTGTCTGATGTAACTCAGAAACATCATTTCACTTCCAGTTCACCATACCATCGCCAACTCGGCTGCGCCCGGCATATAGTGAAAGACACGTCAGGGAGGCGGCAGACATGGCGAAGAAATACGACGTCGTCGTGGTGGGATCGGGCGCGGGCGGCGCTACCGCGGCATACGTCCTGGTGAATCAGGGACTCGACGTGCTGCTGCTTGAAGCGGGCCGCATGCTGAATCCGCCGAAGGATTTCCGCACCCACACCTGGCCCTGGGAACTGAAGTTTCGCGGCCATGGCCGTCCCGGCGAATATGACGGCTTGTGGAAGATCAACGAATACACGGACCATCTCTACACCAACCCGCGCAAAGACGCGTACCGTTCCGCCCCGGAGTTTCACTGGACGCGCCTGCGCGCCGTGGGCGGGCGCACCAACACCTGGGGGCGCGCCTGTTTCCGACACGGCCCACTCGACTTCAAGACGAAATCGAAACAGGGCTTCGGCGAGGATTGGCCGGTCTCCTACGAGGAACTGGCGCCCTGGTATGACAAAGCGGAGCGCCTGGTGGGAATCTGCGGCAGCCGCGACGGCTATTTCAACATGCCGGATGGCGTCTATGCCGGTCCGGCGCATAACCCGCGTTGCACCGAGCTTTGGTTGAAGGACCGGGCGGCGAAAATCGGCGTGCCCGTACTGCCGGAACGCACCGCCGTGCTCAGCGTCGCCTATGACGGGCGCCCGCCGTGTCATTACTGCGGAGCCTGCGGCAATGGATGTGACGTGCGCGCGCGCTTCAGCAGCCTCGACGTGATCATTCCGAAGCTGAAGCGAAAATCGAACTTCACGCTGCGAACCTATGCCGTGGCGCACCAGGTGCTGGTGAATGGCGAAGGCCGCGCGCGCGGAGTTTCCTTCTTCGACGCCAACACGAAACAGCGTTACGAAGTGGAAGGAAAGGCCGTCGTCCTGGCCGCAAGCACGGTGGAATCCGGCCGCATTCTGCTCAATTCCAAATCACGATTCCACCCCAATGGTTTGGGCAACTCGAGCGGCTTGATCGGCCATTACCTGATGGACAGCACGAAATCCGGCGCGGTCGTCGCGGCGGCGCCCGCGCTGAAAAACCGGACGCGAGTCAACGAAGACGGAGCCGGCGGCTCGCACATGACCATTCCCCGCTTCAACTACAACCGCAAGAACAACTATTCCGGCGGATACTTCCTTCTGCTGGGCACAGGCTTCGGCCGCGGCGTGAGCAGCGCCGGAACCGCCGGCCTCTGGGGCACGGACTTGAAACGGCAGATCCGCGAGCAGTACGGCAGCACCGTCTCGCTGCGCGGATACGGGGAACGCCTGCCGGACTTCGACAACTACTTCGAAATCGATCCGGAGAAAACGGACGCCTACGAGATCCCCCAAGTGCGCTTCCACGCCGGCGCCAGGGATAACGACAGGAAAATGATGGAGGACATGTACGGCTGGATGGAGCAGATCTTTCGCGCCTGCGGCGCCGAGGTGCTGCCTTACAAAAAGTACCTCGAGCCCATGGGCGACGCGACGCACGAATGCGGTTCGGCGCGCATGGGCACGGACAGGAAGACCAGCGTGCTGAACCCCTATTGCCAGTCCCACGACGTGAAGAACCTGTTCGTCACGGACGCGAGTTGCTTCGTCTCATTGCCGGGGACGCACGGCATCACCACTTGGATCATGGCGCTTGCCTGGAGAGCCTCCGAATATCTCGCCGAGGGGATGAGGAAAGGAGAAATCGCATGAGCATCGATCGCCGCACCGCAATTGCCGCGGCAGGATGGGCAGCTCTCGCGGCCCGCCGGGCCCAGGCGCAGCAACCAGCCCGGTTCTTCACGCCTCAGGAAAGTGAACTGCTGGACCTGGTCAGCGAAATGATCCTTCCCGCGGACCAGCATTCTCCCGGAGCCCGCGCAGCCGGGGTGAGCCAGTACATCGGTCTCATCGCCGCCAATAGTCCACCCAAGGAGCAGCAACGGTGGCGGAGCGGCGTGCAGGCCTTCGCCCAATTCGCTGAAAAGAGCCACGGCAAGCCGTTCCAGGCTCTCGATCCCGCGCGGCGCGCCGCAGTCCTCGCCGCGCTTGCACGCGAGGAAGCCCACCCGGAAACCGAAGCCGGGCGTTTCTTCGCGGACATGAAGCAGATCACCGTCTTCGCGTATTACACCTCACGCACCGGCCTCCTCGACGAGTTGGAGTACAAAGGAAACCAGGCGATGTCCGCATTCCCTGCCTGCGCCCAACCCATTAAGGGGCAAGCATAGGCGCGATTGCGGGATACTCTCAGGAGAAACGCATGAGCATCTACGACCAGTTTCACGTTCGCACCATCATCAACGCCAAGGGACCGTCCACCCGCCTTTCGGGAGGCTTCCTTGATCCCGAAGTCTCCTCCGCCATGGCCGAGGCGGCAACCCACTGCGTGGATATGGCGGAACTGCAGGCGGGCGCGAGCAAAGTGATCGCCGAAGTGACGGGAGCCGAGGCCGGCATTGTCACCTCCGGCGCGGCGGCGGGCCTGCTGCTGGGAACCGCGGCCTGCATCGCCGGGCTCGATCCCGGAAAGATGGGCCGGCTGCCCGATACGCGCGGCATGAAACGGGAAGTGATCATGGTCCGCAGCCAGCGCAATTTCTATGACCACGCCGTCCGCGCCACCGGCGCGCGCCTGGTGGAAGTAGGCTTGGCGGACCGCTATGCCGGCGCAGGCGTGCGCGACGCCGAGGCTTGGGAAATCGCCGAGGAGATCGGCGACCAGACGGCGGCCGTCTTCTATGTCGCGGGAGGGAATTCCCAGCCGCCGCTGCCCGAAGTGACGAAGGTGGCGCACGCCTCGGGCATTCCCGTGATTGTGGATGCGGCCGGGCAACTGCCTCCGGCCGGCAATCTGAAGCGCTTCATTTCCGAAGGCGCGGACCTGGTGGCGTTCAGCGGTGGTAAGGCGATCGGCGGTCCGCAAGGCTCCGGCATCCTTGCCGGCAAGCGCGACCTCATCATGTCCGCCATCCTCCAACACCTCGATCTCGATATCTATTGGGAGCAGTGGGATCCTCCCCAGTCCCTCATCGACAAACACCGCCTTATCGGCGCGCCGCAGCACGGCATTGGCCGGCCCTGCAAGGTGGGCAAGGAGACCATCATCGGCCTTCTCGTGGCTCTCAGGAAGTTCATCGCGGAAAGCGACGAGGACCGTTCGCGGCGCTTCAAAGGCCTCATCCAGCGGCTGCAAACGGCGCTGACGGGAGTGGATCACGCCCGCATCCAGGTGACCGGCGGCACGGTTCCGAAGCTCGAGTTGCACCTCGCCAGGGAAGCCCCGCGCACCGCCATGGAACTCTGCGTCGCCCTCGAGCGCGGCGATCCGAGCGTCCATCCCGATCCGTCGCGCGTGCGAAACGGCATCGTCGTCTTCAGTCCCTGGTGCATGCGCGACGAGGATCCGGAGCGCATCGCCGCAGCCGTCAAACCGCTGCTGCGGTATTAACGGACCCCTATGCAAACATGGCTGATGCTTCTCTGCGCCGCGGCGCTGCCCGCGCAGGTGCTCGATATCGGCAGCCGCAAGCAACTGTTCATCGATCACAAACTGCTCGAGATGTCCGAGGGCATCACGCTGACGGCGAACCCGCCTTACCAGACACGGGAAAAGCTCGTCACCATCAACGCACCCTGGGAACACGATGCGCGGATAGGCAGCTATTCCACCGTGGTTCAGGAAAACGGCCGCATCCGCTTGTGGTACGAGATTCTCGCGGGCGAACCTCCTCCCGGACAGAACCCGCCGTTCATGGGCATGGCCTACGCCGAATCCCTCGACGGAATTCACTTCGGAAAACCCGTGTTGGACCTCGTCGAGCGCAACGGCTCGCGGGCGAACAACGTAGTGATGCCGGTGGATGGCGTGGCCGCCGCCATCGGAGGCGCTTCCATCTGGAGGGACGACAATCCGAATTGTCCGCCTGGGGCGCGCTACAAGTCGTGGTCGAAGTTCTACCCGAAGAAAGGTTCGGGTCTGCGCGGGCCGCACCGTCTCTGGGTATCCCCCGACGGGCTGCGCTGGAAACTCGACGAGCGGCTGATGACCGGACTTCGCGCGGCCGATACGCAGCCCTCGTGGTTCTGGGACCCGCGTGTGGGCCGCTATGTTGGTTACAGCCGCGAATGGGTTCGTGACGAAACCTCGTATGGCGCGCGCATGGCAAGCTACAACGAATCGAATGACATGATCCATTGGGATAGCTTTGCGATTGCGCTCGAGCCGGACGAGCGCGATCTCACTGCTTCCCCCGCGATGAGCATCGACCCGTTTCACGCCACGGTGCGCGGCGAGGATCTTCTTCCTCCGGGCGGCGGCAAGACAGCGGCAGCCGCGTCCCCGCTCGATTTCTATGGCCCCGGCGTATTTCCCTACGAAGGCGTCTACATCGCGCTCATTCCTGTCTTTCACCACTTTCGCGGAAGCGGCGCCGAGGCCTCTCCATCCACCTCGGATATCCAACTCGCGGTGAGCCGCGACGGGCGTCATTTTTCGCGCCCCCTGCCGAGGCGCCCTTTCCTCCGCACCGGCCCTGATGGCGCGTTCGATTCCAAATGGATCTATCCCGTGCTGCGCCCCGTGCGCATGGGCGGCGAGTTGTGGATCTATTATTTTGGCCAGAATATTGACCATTCCCACCGTCTCGATCCCGCGGCCAAGGGAAGGGAAGCCGCCATCTCGCGCGCCGTGATGCGCGTGGACGGCTTTGTCTCCGCCGACGCGGATTACGAAGGAGGCTGGTTTCTCTCCCCGCCGCTGCGCTTCAATGGATCACGCCTCGAACTGAATCTCGATACCGGCGCGGGCGGCATGGCCAAAGTGGAGATCCTCGAGGAATCCGGCAAGCTCATTCCCGGCTTCACGCTCGCCGATGCGGACCCGCTCAACGGCAACAAGGTGCGCATGACGGCGTCGTGGAAAGGAAGCAAGGACGTGTCCCCGCTTGCCGGGCGGACGATTCGCCTGCGCGTCAGGATGCGAAGCGCGAAGCTGTATGCGCTCCAGTTTGTGGAATAGGCGCGTTCCTGTACGCAACTTTGATAGCCTAAGCACCGATGAACCGACGCACATTTCTCGCCTCCTCCGCCTCCACTCTGCTGGCCGCGCCCGTCCCTGCCGCTCCGCCCAAACGAATCGCCGCCATCATTACCGAATACTGGCTTGGCTCCCATGCCGACGTGGTGATCGGCAAGTACCTCGAAGGCTACAACCAGGACGATAAGCCGCCTTATCCGCGCTCGAAGATTGTCGCCATGTTCACCGAGCATGTGCCTAAGAACGACATGAGCCGCCCCATGGCGAAGAAGTACGGCGTGCCGCTCTTCCGCACCGTGCAGGAAGCGCTCACGCTGGGCGGCGACAAGCTTGCCGTCGACGGCGTCATCCTCATCGGCGAGCACGGCGATTATCCCGTCAATGACAAGGGACAGACGCTATATCCCCGCTTCGAGATGTTCCTCAAAATCACCGACGTTTTTCGACAGAGCGGGCGCTCCGTGCCGGTGTTCAACGACAAGCATCTTTCCTACAGCTGGCGCCAGGCGCGGCGCATGGTCGAGATCTCGAAAGAACTGAAGTTCCCCATGCTGGCGGGTTCTTCCGTGCCCGTCGCCTACCGTGTGCCCGCCATTGACACCCCGTTCGGCAAAGCACAGAAGTACGCGGTCGCCATCTCCTATAGCGGACTCGATATCTACGGCTTCCACGTGCTCGAGGCTCTCCAGTGCATGGTTGACCGGCGAAAGGGCGGGGAAACAGGCGTCCGTTCCGTGCAGTGTTTCGAAAAGCAGGATTGCTGGAACTTCATCGAGCGCAACGGCTGGGTGAAGCGCCTGTTCGAAGAGGCGCTCACGCATAGCAAGACGCGCAAACCCGGCACGCCCAGCGATCTGGTGAAAACGCCCGCGGTGTTCGTTCTCGAATACAACGACGGTCTGCGCGCGGCCGCATTCCTGATGACTGGCCTTGTCGAGGATTTCACCGTCGCCATCGATGTCGAAGGCCAGGCCAAGCCCGTCTCCACGCTGATGTACCTCCAGGAGCGCCGGCCCCATCATCACTTCGGCTGTCTGGTCAGGAACATCGAAAAGATGTTCGAAACCGGCGTGGCGCCTTATCCCGTGGAACGGACCATGCTCACCAGCGGCATCCTCGATTTCGCGCTCGAGTCGCGGTTCCAAGGCTACAAGAAGCTCGACACACCCGATCTCGCCAGGGTCCGCTACCAGACCCCGAATGCTTCCCATTTCTGCACCAAAGGCTGGGGTCCGGACGGCAGACGCCTCGACATATGAGGCAGCGCCATCTTTTTTTCTGAAGTGCAACAATGAACTCAGACCGGAAGTGATGGCATGTGAAACCCGTTTATGGCAACGGGAAATGAGGTCTGAGTCCATATGACACACGAAAAGCCTCGCAGTGACGAGCAGGCTCTCGCGGGTGGCTCGCCGGTTCGGACCGAGCCCCTGCCCCTCGAATTCCCCGGCGTGCATTACATGGATGACCGCGAGATCGAAGCGGTGGTGTCCGTGTTGCGCGCGCGTTCTCCGTTTCGCTACTACGGCATGAATCTGCAAAAGCAGGTGGAGTGTCTGGAAGCCGAGTTTGCCGGATTCCTCGGCGTCAATCACGCCTTGGCCGTCACCAGCGGCACCGGGGCGCTGCATACTGCCCTCGCCGCCCTCGGTGTGGGACCCGGACACGAAGTGATCGTACCCGCCTACCTCTGGGTCTCGGTGGCCGCCGCGGTGGTGAATCTGGGAGCCATCCCGGTGCTGGCGGATATCGATGACACTTTCTGCCTCGATCCGTCCGCCGTTCGCCGCAGCATCACGCCGCGCACGCGCGCAGTCATCATGGTGCACATGAGCGGCGCCCCCGGCGACGTCGAAGCCGTGCGCGCCGTGGCCCGCGAACACGGCGTGTACCTGCTCGAAGACTGCGCACAGTGCGCCGGTGGAAGCATCCATGGCAAGCGCGTAGGCACTTTCGGCGACATGGCCGTCTTCAGCTTCCAGATGAACAAGAACATGACGGCCGGTGAAGGAGGCTGTGTCGTCACCAACGACAGGCAACTCTATCGCCGCGCAGTCGCCTGCCATGATCTGGGGTATGCCCGTGACGACGAAGGCCGGCTGGACACCGGTGACCCGGAGTTGTGCCTGTGGGGACGCGGATACCGCATGGATGAGATCCGGGCCGCCATTTTGCGGGTGCAACTCGAGAAACTCCCGGCAACCATCCGCGCCATGCGCAACAGCAAATACCGCATCCGCCAATCGCTCGCCCCTTTCGAACACGTCCGCTTGCGGCGAATCATCGATCCGGCGGGCGATACAGGCTGCTTCCTTCTCACCACCTATGCGGATGCGGAAACCGCGCAGGCCGTGAAGAACGCCCTGCGCGCCGAGGGAATCGTAACGTTCCCGCAAGGCGTCTCCAACATCCGGATGACGGAGTGGGGACTTCACCTTTACTACAACAACCGCAGCCTGGTGGAACGGAAGGGCCTGGCATTCAGCCTCTCCGAGAATGCAGGGCTGGCTCGCGATTACTCGAAGGGCGCTTGCCCCGTGGCCGACAGCCTGTTTGAGCGCAGCCTCGTGCTCGCCGTGCCGTCATGTCTCACCGCACGGGATGAAGACGACATTATCCGGGCTTTCGAAAAGACGCTCGGATCCTTGCACTGAACCGGGCAAAGGAGGGATGTAATGTTGCACAAAACCGGTTTGACCTTCCTCCTCGCGCTGACGGAACTCATCTGTTCCGCCGCCGGCCAGACTCCTATCTACCTCGATTCCAAACAACCGGTTGAGAAGCGAATCCAGGACCTGCTGGGGCGCATGACACTGCTCGAGAAAGTCGGACAGATGAACATGCCGTGCGTCTATCTCGACCAGCTCGGCAAGGATCCCGTGGCGAAACAGGAAGGATGCCGCCGCTTCACTCTCGGCACGCTGACCGCCGATATCGGACCAGGAGGTGGGTTTTTCACGCTCGCCGACAATGCGCTCCAGGGGAAGGCGCGCGAGCAGGCCATCTATTTCAATGAGCTGCAAAAGCTCGCGCTCGAAAAGACCCGCCTGCGCATCCCGCTGCTGCAAAGCGAGGAGGGCACGCACGGCGTGATGTGCTCGGATAAGACCATCTTCCCTGAGGGGCTCGCCATTGGCAGCACCTGGAGCATGGACCTGGTCCGCAAGATCTATGCGACTGCGGCGCGCGAAGCTCGCTCCGCCGGCATTCACCAGTTGTACACGCTGGTGGTGGAACCTAACCGCGATCCCCGCCTGGGCCGTAACGAAGAGGGCTACAGCGAGGATCCCTACCTTTGTTCGCGCATTGCCGAAGCCATCGTCCGAGGAGCCCAAGGCTACGATGTTTCCGCTAAAGACAAAGTGGCGACCGGCCTTTGCCACTATCCGGGACAAAGCCAGCCCGCCGGCGGGCTCGAGCGCGGCGCAATGCACATCTCCGACCGCATGCTGTGGGAAGTCTTTCTACCGCCCTGGGCCGCGGGGATTCGCGCCGGCGCGCTCGGCGTTATGGCCACTTATCCCGCCATCGACGAGGTTCCCACCCACGCTTCGGCGAAAATTCTCACCCACATTTTGCGCGAGCAACTGGGTTTCCAGGGATTGGTGCTCAGTGAGGGCGGCGGCATCGGGACCCTGGTGTACGAGCGCGTGGCGCCCTCGCAGAAGGAAGCCGGCCAAATGGCGTTGCGCGCGGGTCTGGATGTCGGAATCTCTTACGAATCGGGCTACATGAAATCTCTCATCGAGAGCGTGCAGGAAGGCAAGGCCTCCATGGGCGACATCGACCGCGCCGTGACGCGCACCCTGCGGCAGAAGTTCCAGCTCGGACTGTTCGAACATCCCTACGTCGATCCGGACGAGGCGGCCCGTCTGGCTCACACAAAAGAGAATCAGGACCTGGCGCTCCGTGTGGCCCGCGAAGGCATCGTGTTGCTCAAGAACGATGGGAACCTGCTGCCCCTGAGCAAGAACGTGAAGTCCATCGCCGTGATCGGCCCCAATGCCGACGACCGGCGCAACCAGCTTGGCGACTACGTCCCGAGGCGCATCCTGCAAAATGTGGTGACGGTCCTGGCCGGAGTGCGCGCGAAAGTACCCAATGCCCAAATCAAGTACGTCAAGGGCTGTGACGTATTGGACCCGGAGCCCAATGAGATCGCCTTGGCGAAGCAGGCAGCGAGCCAGGCAGACGTGAGCATCGTGGTGTTGGGCGAACGTCACATGGGCACTCCGCGCGCAACCGATGGGGAAGGCAGTGATGTTGCCAGCCTCGATCTTACCGGCCGGCAGCAGGACCTGCTCGAAGCCGTTGCATCCGCCGGCAAGCCTACCGTGCTCGTGCTGGAGAACGGAAGGCCGCTCTCCATCCGCTGGGCCGCCGAACATCTACCCGCCATTGTGGAAGCCTGGAACTGCGGCGAGCGAGGCGGTGAGGCTGTCGCCGACGTGCTCTTCGGCGATTACAATCCCAGCGGCCGCCTGCCCATCACGGTTCCGCGCCACGCCGGCCAATTGCCGATGTACTACAACTACATGCCTTCGAAATCCCGGCGGCGATATGTGGACTTTCCCATCACGCCGTTGTGGGAATTCGGCTACGGTCTCAGCTACACCAAGTTCGAGTACTCGAACCTCAACATCAGCGCAAAACAAATCGGCATGCGGGGCAGTGTCGAAGTCAGTGCCGACATCGCCAACGCCGGCAGCGTCGCCGGAGAGGAAGTGGTCCAGCTTTACATCAACCAGGAGGTCAGCTCCGTCACGCGCCGCGTGAAGGAGCTGAAAGGATTTCGAAAGTTCGCACTCCCGCCCGGCGCGAAGAAGTCAGTGCGCTTCACCCTCACACCCGAGGAACTGTCCATCTACGATCAGCACATGGTGCGCCGCGTCGAACCCGGCGTCTTCCACGTGATGGTCGGCAGTTCCTCGGAGCAGGTCCGGCTCAAAGGCAGCTTCGAGGTGCGATAAAGTCAACAGATAAATGACGGATGCCGCTACCATCGGGCGGCTCTGGGAGCGGATGGCTACACACTCTCCCGGCGCCCCGTGTATCGTTTGCCCGGACAGGGAACCTTTGTCTTATGCGTCCCTCTCCACGCATGCCCAAACAGTGGAACGGTTCCTCCGGGAGGCCGGATTGGACAGGTCCAGCCGGATCGCAGCCGCAATGCCCGACGGACCCGAAGCAAGCGTGGCCTTCTTGTCCTTCTCTGCCGCGTGCGCCTACGCTCCTCTCAACCCTGCCGAACAGCAGCCCTTCTTCGAAGCAGCCTTCCATCGCCTGGAGCCATCGGCCGTTCTCGTCAGCACGGAGAGCCCAAGCCAGGCGAGAGCAGCCGCCCAATCGCTGCGCATACCTCTGATCGAGATCCATCCGATTCCGTCAGTGCCCGCCGGCCTCTTCGAGATGCGGATTTCCGGACGTTCGGCACCCTCCGATGCCGCGGCGCCCTCTCCCGCCGATCTCGCGCTTCTCTTGCCCACCTCCGGCAGCACCGGCCAGCCGAAGTTCGTCATGCATTCGCACCGCAGCATACTCAACGCCGCCCGCACTCTCGCTCGCTCGTTCCGCCTCAACTCCACGGACCTGTGCTTGAACATATCTCCGCTGTTTCATTCTCTGGGTTTGACCGGAGGGCTCCTGATGTCCGCCGTCAGCGGCGGCGCTGTGATCGCCGCACCCCGCTTTCATCCCGATCTCTTCTACGAGTGGATGGACTTCTTCGAGCCAACCTGGTTCTCCGCCGTTCCTTCGGTTCTTGAATCGTTGCTCGCGGCATCCGGCCGCTACCAGCATGTCCTGGACCGCAGCCGCATCCGCTTTCTGCGCACTGCCGCGGCGCCCATGAACCCGTCTGCCGCCGCCGAATTGGAAAGCTGCTTCCGCGCGCCTCTGATCCACGTCTACGGAATGTCGGAAGCGCCGCCCATCTCCATTCAACCCTTCGAGTGCCGCAAGCGCGGCTCCGTTGGCGTCGCCGCCGGATTGGAGATGGTCATCCGTAACCACGACGGAACTCCGGTTCCCCCAGGTGTGACGGGCGAAATAACAGTTCGCGGCGCGCATGTCGCCGCCGGATACTATCGCGATGAGGATGCCACCCGGCGAGCCTTTCGCGATGGCTGGTTCCACACCGGAGACCGCGGCTATCAGGATTCCGAAGGCCATCTGTTTGTGACCGGACGTTTGCATGACCTCATCAACCGGGGCGGCGAAAAGGTCTCCCCGCAAGAAGTGGAATCGGTCTTTCAATCGCATTGCGCCGTGTTGGATGCAATCGCCTTTCCCGCGCCACATCCAGGGCTCGGGGAAGAGGTGGCGCTCGCCGTCGTCCCCGCTCCCAACTGTTCTGTTTCGCCAGTTCAGTTGCAGCGTTACGCTACGGCGAGGCTGGCGTTCCACAAGATCCCCCGGCGATTCCTTTTCCTCGATCGGATCCCTCTGCTCCCCACAGGCAAGCCCGACCGCCGCCTGCTGCCTCGCCTGTTGGAGCATCTCCCGGCTGCGCCGCCCACCCCGTTCCACGCTCCGCCGCGAACCCCGAACGAGCGCCTGCTTGCGGATGCGTGGGTCAAGGCGCTCGGCTCCGGAAATCCGGGGATCCACGATTCTTTCTTTGACTCTGGAGGAGACTCCCTCGCCACGGTCACTTTCCTGGCAGCCGCCAGCGAGGCGTTTCATCGCGATACCTTGCCGCTGGGTTTTCTCTTCGAGGCGCCCACCATCGCGGAAATGGCAGCCTTGCTGTCGGGCGATGCCCCGTTCGCCCAGCCCGACATTCTGCCTCTTCAGCCGGCAGGCTCCCGCACCCCGCTCTTTCTCATCGGCGCAGGTATTGAATTCCGCCATCTCATCAACCTCCTCGGTCCTGATCAGCCGGTGTTTTCCATCCGGGTTCCCGAGAGCGACGACCTCGCGGCTGATTTCTCAGTGGAACGGGTGGCCGCCCGGTGCGTGCAGGCTCTCCGGTCTTTCCAGCCTCGCGGTCCCTATCAATTGTCAGGCTGGTGTTTCTCCGGGGTGCTGGCCTTCGAAATGGCCCGCCAGTTGACGCGTCGCGGCGAGCAGGTGTCCTTCCTGGGACTCATCGATGCTCGCGGCATCTTCCCGGTCCGCGCTACCGGACTCCGCGCCCGTTGGATTGCCTGCCAGGAGAATTGGATCAAAGTCCGGTATCACATGCGAAAGATGCGCAAACTCCATCTGCGCGACGCCACAGCCTACTTGAGCGCGCGTTCGCAGACCGTCGCCAGGCGTCTCCTTCGAAGGCTTTCCAAATCCCCCGGCAGTTCGCTCCCCGCGCAACTCCGCCGCGATTATCTGACCGCTCTTGCTCTCGATCGCTATCAGCCTGAACCCTACGAGGGAGAGTCGGTGCACTTCTGGGCGAAGGAGGCGCCGCCGAGCCCGTACCGCCAGTTTCCAGGCGAGTGGGCTCCTTACACCCGCGGTCCCCTGACGCTGCACGAAATCCCCGGAACCCACATCACGATGTTCCAGCCCCCGCACGTCGAGGCTCTCGCCCGCGGCTTCCAGCGTCACTTGTCGTGACGGAAGAGCATCAGCCCCGCAGGTCCAGAACCCCGGTGCCGTCGCCGAATTTCTCCACCGGCGCCCCAATATGGTTCAGCATACTCGCGAATAGATTGCATACCGGCGTCTTCGCTTCCACCGCGATATGCCGTCCGCCCCGTAGACCCCCCGCGCCTCCTGCCAGCACGAGCGGCAGATCGAAGTTCGAGTGTGCATTGCCATCGCTGAGCGCGCTTCCATAAAGAATCGCGGAATGATCCAGCAGCGTGCCGTCTCCCTCGGCAACCGACTGGAGCTTGCCAAGAAAGTACCCGAACAACTCCACGTGATACGTGTTGATCTTCGTGATCTTTTCGATGAAGTCGGGATGCCCCCGGTGATGCGTCAGCGGGTGATGCGGATCCGGAACCCCGATCTCCGGATAGGTGCGCACGCTGCCCTCCCGGCCCAGCATCATCGTCGCCACACGTGTGAGGTCCGCCTGAAACGCGATCACCTGGAGGTCGAACATCAGCTTCACATAATCGGTGTACTGAAACGGAATGCCCGAAGGTTTTTCCATCGACGGCGCCGCCTGGTCCTTCTCCACGGCGGTCATGTGCCGTTCCACTTCGCGGATATCCGTCAGATACTGGTCCATCCTCCGGCGGTCCTCGGGACCAAGATCCGTGATCAACCGCTGCGCGTTGTCCCGCGCCAGGTCGAGGACGCTCCTGCGATACAGCGACCGGCGGGCGCGTACTTCCCTCGACAGGCTCGGGTCAAAGCTGCCGAACAGCCGCTCGAACACCGACCTCGGATTCACATCCACCGCCAGCGGCGTATCGGCGTCTCTCCAGGAAAGCGTGTTCGTGTATGCGCAACTCGATCCCGTATCGCAGTTGCCCACCATCCGCGAATCCTCACAACCCAGTTGCAGCGACGGCACGCGCGTCTCCGCCGCCCACTGCTTCGCCGCAACCTGGTCGAACGTCACCCCGGCATGCACATCCGGACCCGCGGTATATTTCGGCGGCGCGCCGGAAAGGAAACTCCCGGTCGCCTTGGCATGACCCCCGCCGCGCGCCTTCGTCGCAGCCAGATTCGCCATGCCGGACAACACCGTGATCTGATTGCGAAACGGCTCCAGGGGTTTGAGGATGCGAGGGAATGCGAAGTCCGCGCCCGCCGCCGGCTTCCAGTCCTTCATCACGATGCCGTTGGGAACATACACCACCGCCGTCCGCCGCGCCTCCCGGACATTCTTCGACGGAGCCCCCATCGCCGGACGCATCGCCTCGAGCAGCGGCAGGCCGATGGCAGATCCCGCCCCTCTCAGCAGGGTGCGGCGTGGAATGTGTTTGCCTGTGACAATGTTCATTTCGAATCGCCTTTCAAATTCCCGGCAATCTGGCTGTTGCCGGCTGCCTGCCTCATCTGGAACGGAAGACTGTCCACCACTTCCAGAACCAGATCCTGAAACCGGTAGTTTCGCGACGGCATCTTCGCGGCAATCGCGTTCACAGTGGGGCGGTCATAACGCTCCAGTCCGCGTCCCAGCGCATAGGTGAGCAGCTTCTCCGTCAACCCTTTCACAAACGCTCCGCGGTCCTGAAGCAGCAGGGCTTTCAACTGTGCGGGAGTCTGAAACGAGCGCCCGTCAGGCAACAAGCCGGAGGAGTCAATCGGGAACTTTCCATCTTCGGTCCGCCACTCGCCGATGGCATTGAAATTCTCCAGCCCGAAGCCCAGCGGATCCATGCGCGAATGGCATGATGCACAGGCCGCATTCTTCCGGTGCTCTTCCATCTGCTGCCGCAGTGTGCCCGTTTGCCCCGCTTTCGTGTCATCCAGAGCCGGAACCGCGGCAGGCGGCGGTGGCGGCGGGGCGTCGAGAATGTTTTCCAAAATCCACTTCCCGCGCAACACCGGCGATGTGCGCGTCGAATACGAGGACACCGTCAGGATGCTCGCCTGCGAGAGAATGCCGCCGCCGCGCGTGGTCCCACTCACGTCCACTTTGCGGAATTCAGGACCCGTCACTCCGGAAACTCCGTAAAACCGCGCCAGGCGCTCATTCAGGAACGTATAATCGGCGTCCAGCAACTCGAGCACGCTGCGATTCTCCCGCACCACGTACTCGAGGAACATCTCCGTCTCGCGCCGCATCGCCTGCCGCAGCCCGTCATCAAACACAGGAAAACGCTGCTGATCGGGCCTCATCACGTCGATGTTCTTGAACTGCAGCCACTGGCCCGCGAAATTCTCCACCAGCGCGTCCGACCTGCCATCGAGCAGCATCCGCCTCACCTGCGCGTGAAGCACTCCCGGCTGCCGCAATCTGCGCGCACCCGCCAGCCGCAACAGTTCGTCATCGGGGGTGCTGCTCCATAGAAAATAAGACAAGCGCGATGCCAGTTCGTAATCACTCACCGGGAGCGAACTGCGCCCGTCCTTCGCGGGATGGTCGCGCTCGATGCGGTATAGGAAATTCGGCGAAACCAGAATCCCTTCCAGCGCCGCCGCAATGCCTTCCTCGAACGTGTCGCCCTGCTTGCGGGCCAGCGTCACCAGGCCCAGGAACCGCTCCACCTCTTTCGCGCCGGCAGGGCGGCGGAACGCGCGTCCGGCGAAACTCGTCACAATCGTGCGCGCGCAGGCATCCGTGTGCTTGCCCGGCGCATGCCCGCACACAAACACCTTGCGCAGGCTTTCCGCCGACGGCGCGGTCGCCTGATGGAACGGACCGCCGACGTCGATCGACTCGAAGCGGTTGTCCACGCGCGTTTCGACGGAGTCCGTCTTGATCTTGGTGCCGTACTTACGCAGCGTTTCAATGTCCTGCCCGGTGAGTTTGCCGCGCGTCGAAATCAGCGCCACGGCAGGCCGTTTGGAAGGCTCCGGTCCGTGATAGCTTGGCGGCAGGCCGTGATAGGTCTTCAGATACGTCGCGGACAGCAGGTGCTCGCCCGCGGTGACCCGCGCGCGGCCTTCCACAATCTGTCCCTCCAGGTCCGTCGCATCGTATTCCCACTCCCGCGCCAGCTTGCCATCAATAAACAGAGCCGGATGCACCGGTTCGGATTGATTCGGGCGGTGCCCGTTCAACACCAGGCGAAAACTATATTCAGCGTCCACGGGGAAGCGATGAATGATGTGCGCCGAATGGAGCGTGCTCAAGCCGGTGAGGTCGTAGTGGAACAGGTCCTTTGGCAGGGAGGAATGTCCGCGGGAATCGTTGATGCGAACCGGAGTCGGATAGTGGATCATCGACGGCTTCAGCCGCTCCGGCCCGAAGATGGCCGTGCGCACCACACGCTCGGACGCATCCACATATTTCTCCAGCAGCGCCGGCGAAAGGTTCAGAGCGTCGCTGATGTTGTCGAAGCCGAAGGCCGAATCGTCGGCGGGGAACGCGTCCGCGGGCCGGATATCAACGGCGAGCAGATCACGAACCGTGTTGTTGTACTCGGCGCGGTTCAGGCGCCGCGCGCTCACGCGGCCGGCGGATGGCTTCACCAGGCGGTCCTGCCGCGCGAACTCGTTTTCCAACGCCCGCGTCGCGGCCGCAACATCCCCCGCCGGCGGCTGTGGAAGGGCAGGCGGAGGCATCTGCCCGGTCTTCAACTTATCGAGCACCTTCTCCCACATGCCGCGATTGGCGTCGAAAGTCCCCTCCCCAAGCTGGGAGGCCAGGTCCAGATCCCCTGCCTTGGACTTGGAATTATGACAACCGGCACAGTTCTTCTGAACAAAGTCCGCAACCCCGCTGTCCGTGGCGGTAGCGGGCGCCGCGAAACAAAATGACGCAATCGCGAATGGAACCCAGTGGCGGAAAGACATGCTCCTCAAATCGGCGAAGCCGGCTTTTCTCCATGGTACTCCGGCTCCGTCCTTTGTGGGCTGCCGCTTACTTTGCCGGTTGCCGTTTGTAGAACGCCTTCCAATCCTCGCCGGCCCGGCCGTTCAAGTCCCATACCACTTCGCCCGCCCGAAGCGTCAACTCGTCCACCAGCATCTGCGTGCCTTCGAAGCGCGCCCCGCGGGAATCGATAAACCCGTAGTGCCCGTGGTCCAGACGCAGAACCGCAACATCCGCTTCAGCGCCCTCGCTGAGGTGTCCGTGCTGCGGGCGCTTGATCTCCGTGGCCGGGTTGATGGTCGACCGCCGGATTACCTCGTACAGCGGGACCCCGTTGTTGAGGATCTTTGACATCACGTTCAACATGTCCTTCATCCCGGCGTTCATGCTGCTCTGATGCAGATCCGTCGAAATCGAATCGGGCCAGAAGCCCTGCGCCAGGACCGGCACGGCGTTCTTCCACGAGAAACTTCCCGCCCCGTGGCCCACGTCAAACTTCACGCCGCGTTTGCGGGCCTCGGAAAGGAACGGCCGGATCTTCCCTTGCGCGTCCAGCAGCGGCGCCGCGGCGTTGTAGAAGTGCGTGGAAATGTCGCCAGGGCGCAGGTGTTTGGTAACCAGATCTTCGTAGGGACGGTCCGGCCGGAATGAGCCGAAGTCCACCATGACGGGAATGTTGGCGAGCGTCGCCGCCTTCACCGCGTTGTCCACAGGCGTCCATTCCGGACCCGCGTAATGCGCGGTCTTCACGCCGACAATGTATTCGGGATACTGGCGCGCCACCCGCGCCGTATCCTCCGGGCTCATGTCGGCCAGGTTTTGCTCCACCTTCGATCGCCCCGCCATGCCGCTGCCCACGATATTGAGCATCGCGTAGACGCGCGTCTTCGAATGCGCGATCACCCGGTCCTTGAACTCAGGAAAGTTGCGCCATCCCGAACTGCCCGCGTCCATCACCGTGGTGACGCCGGTGCGGAACGTGTAACCATCCGGATGGACCGCGCGGAACCCCACGTAGCTTGATGAATCGCCGTGAAGATTGGATGCCAGCGCGGTCGAGAAATAGACATGGACGTGGATGTCCACCAGTCCCGGCGTGACGTAAAGACCGTCGCAGGGGATCACCTTCCTGGCCTGCGCGGGGTTGATCGACGGGGCCACGCGGGCGATCTTACCCCCGCGTATGGCAACGTCCATCCTGCCGTTGATGTTGTTTTTCGGATCGAGGACGTGGCCGCCCTTCAAAAGGAGGTCGTAGGTCGCCTGAGCCCAGAGGGCCGAGCAAAAGAGAAGCGCCAGGAGAATAGTCTGCATCGATGCAATTCTACTCTCAGACCGCCGGGGACAGCCACGTCACTAACGACTCTGCGTCAGAAACTCGGACTTGCTCAGAACACCAGGCGCAAGCCGAATTGCGTGATCCGTGGATCCCGGGCGCTGGTCACCTGCCCGAAAGTCCCAGCCGCCAGCGTGGTTCCTACTCCGCTCCACTGTGTGTGGTTGAAGAGATTGAAGAACTCCGCCCGGAACTGTAGCGCGATGTCCTCGCGCAGATCCGTCCGCTTGCTGAACGACAGGTCCCAATTGTTGATCCCCGGGCCAGTAAGAATGTTCCGGCCCGAGTTGCCGAACGCGCCCAACGCGGGCAGCCCGAACGAACCCGTGCTGAACCACGCCAGTTTCTGCTTCGAGACGGTCACCGGAGAAACGATGTCCGCCCGCTGTCCGCCGCCGCCCGTACCCGCGCGGTCCGGCGAGATTCCAATGCTGAACGGGTTTCCGGCCTGGAAGTTCGTGATCCCCGAAACCTGCCAGCCATGCAGCGCTTTCCGTTGCCATCCCTGCAAGTTGCGCGCGAAAGGCAACTCCCAGATGTAGCTGGCAACCAGCATGTGCCGCCGGTCAAAGTTCGACAGTCCCCGTATCGTCCGGTACGACGAGTAAATGTCGAATGGTGAAACGGCGTCATCAATCGACTTGCTCCACGTATAGGAGCCCTGCACGCTGAATCCACGCGAGAATCGCCGCACCATCGAACTCTGCAGCGAATGGTATGTCGAATTTGCCGTCGTGTTATAAGCGGTAATACCGGCGAATCCGGGGAAAGGACGCAGTGCGTTGGCGCTCACGGCTCCCGTGGCGATCTGCGAACTGGGCATCGGTTGATTCCAGTCCCTGGTGCGGATCAGGTGGTTTCCCTTCGATCCCACATAGCCCACCATCACCACCAGATCTCCGCGAAACTGCCGCTGCACGTCCAGTGACCACTTTTGCATGTACGGCACATCCCACGGCGAGGTCATGGTGACGATCGTGCTCGGGAAGATACGCCTCGTGCCCCCCGCGGGATTCGAAAAGTTGGTGTTGTAGATCGAAATGCTCCGGTTGAACGGATAGTTGTTCCGGGTGCTCGAGATGAACTGCGACCACCGGTCGTGGAACATCCCATAGCCGCCGCGCAGCACCGTGCGATTGTCGCTGGTCAGAACATAGGAGAATCCCACCCTCGGAGCAAATGTGTTGTATCGCGAGTTCGTCGTGGCGTAGCCGTACGGATTGTCTTTGGCGCCCGCCACGATGATCCCGTTGCCGAAGTTCTCCGTTCCAAGCACCACCTCGCCATTCGCAAGAACCTTGGCCGCGTGTGCGCTGTCAAACCGGGTCGGATCGAAATAGGAAACCAGCCCGTCATTGCCGTGCTCCGGTTGGAAGAACTCCCACCGGACGCCCGCGGTTACAGTCATCCGGGAAGACATGCGGTACTGATCCTGGATGTAGAGTCCCGCGTCCGTGAACACCGCCGCGCCGCTGCGGTGGTCGGATGTTTCGGTGTAGGAGTAGGCAGAGCCAGTCAGCAGATCGGCCAGCGCGTCATTGGTCGCCGAAGCATTAAAAGAGAAGGTGCCATTGTTGTTGATCGCGCTGGAATTCTGCCGCTTGCTGTCATGGCTGATCGTGCCCCCGAACTTCACCACGTGTTTGTCGTGAATCCAACTCACGTTGTCCATCACTTCGAACGTATAGTGCGAAATGTTCTGCGGCCAGTTGATGGCGATGCTCGCGTAGCTTTGCGCCATGCTGATCGACGGGATGAATCCCGCTGAATCGGTCGCCGTGTCGAAATAGCGCGGCACCTTGAAATCCGCGGCCCGCAACCGCGACGCCGCCGGCTCCGTCGAGATGGCCATCGAGCCGTGATACCATGCCCCGGTGATCTGGTTCAGCAGCGTGGGCCGTATCGTCCAGTTGAGCGACGTATTGGCCGTGTACATGATGTGCGCCTGCTGTGACGCCGCCACATCCGGCATGGGATTGCTGGCGAAAAGCCCGAACGGGCTGTCCAGACGGGTGCTGTCGATGTTGTAACGCCCGAACCACGTGAGATTGGGCTTGATGTTGTAGTCCAGTCTGCCCAGCGTGGAACGGTATCGCGTGCCGTCCGGCGCCGACGAGGTGAAGTTCAATGCCCCTTGCTGGAAGCCCGGTGTGGGCCGCGCATAGTACGTCTTCAACAGCGCCAGCGCATTGGCGTCGAGCCGTGCGGCCGGAATGCGGTTACCCGCGAAAGGATCGCCCGTCAGCGGGTCCTTGATGATGCGGCCCCCGCTAAAGTCTCCCGCCATTTGGGCATCGGTCGGCACGATGGCCGTCCGCGTTCCCGTGGTCTGAATGATCCGCCGGTATTCGTTCGAGAGGAAAAAGAAAAGCTTGTCTCGTTTGATCGGGCCGCCGAACGTCCAGCCGAAATTGTTGTAACGGTTCTTCGGCTTGGCCGCGGCAAAAAAATTCCGCGCATCCAGATGGTCATTGCGGAAAAATTCGAACACGGTTCCGTGATACGAGTTGGTCCCCGACCGCGTGATGACGTTCACCTGCGCGCCCGAGTTCCTCCCGAATTCCGCCGAATAGGCATTGCGCTCGATGTGCACCTCGGCGATGGCATCCAGGTTCACCATCGTGAGGTTGTTTCCGTTGTACGTGTCCACGTTCCGGCCGCCGTCGAGCAGCCAGTTGTTGGAACTCTGCTGTCCTCCGTTGAACGAGAACGGGACGCTCGTGTTCGATCCGAAACCCGGCTGTTGCGCCTGGTTCGACGCCACGCCCGGTTGCAGCGTGATCAATTGCGTGAAACTCCGCGTGTTCAGCGCCAGTTCCTGTACTTGGGAACCGTAGATGGTCGCGCTGACGCTGGCCGAGGCGGTGTCCACCTGCGCCACTGTCTCATCCACGTGCACTGTTTCGCTGACAGACCCGATTTTCAGGTCGCCATCCACGCGCAAGGATTGACCCGCGCTGATCGCCACATCCGTGTGCACTGTCTTTTGAAAACCGGTCTTTTCAAACTCGATCTTGTAAGTGCCCACGGGGATTTGCAGCAGTTGGTAGTTTCCTTCCGCGTCGCTCCGGGCCTCCCGGGTGAAGCCGGTCGTTTCGCTCGTCACGCGAACGCTTGCGTCGGGAACCGCCGCGCCCGTCTGGTCGCGAACGCTTCCCAGGAACGTCCCGGTGTTGATGGACTGCGCGGAAAGATAGAAAGTGAGAAAACCACAAGTGAGAAGAATACGAATGATGATTTGGTTCATTGCGACTCCTGTTACGAAAGCGGCAATTTGCCGGCCTGGAAGCCTGGCAAATTCAAGTCTATCGTGAATCGATGGCGAGTTGAACCGTGATCAAAGAGCCCTGCGTCTGAATTTGATTTCGCCTCTTCCCGCCGGGCGGCAGCCTACTGGGCATCCACGTTTGCCGCATGCTCGGCGGCGAACTTCGCCCACTTGCCTGCCAGGTTCGGATCCGGCGGAACCCCCGTGCCGCCCCGGTAAACCATGGCCGCGTTTCCTGCCGCCAGCACGTGCCCGCCTTCCGCCGCCTTCACCCACCACTGCCCCGCCTTTGCGAAATCCTGCTCCACGCCCTTCCCAACCGCGTACATCATCCCCACGGCTGCTTCCGCCGGAATGTATCCCAACTCCGCGGCTCGAAGAGTGGACTGAAACGCCAGCGCCGGATCCTTCCGCACCGCCTCGCGCGTTCTGAGATTGTGGCCGAGCAGGCTGGCTCCGCCCTTGCAAAAAAGGTCCACAGCCTCCTCGCCGGGCTTGCCTGACGCGCACACGTCATAATCCTTCAGATACCCGGCGTTCTGCGTGGCGATCTCGTCAAGCCACCGCGGCCAACCGCCCAGCGGAGCCTTGCGCTCCGGCCTTCCCAAATCGCCGCGAAACTCCCGGTCCCGGATCGGAGCCAGCACATTCGAGGCCATGACTCGCAACTCCTCGTCCTTGCTCTCCAGCATCGCCACCAGCGCCTCAAAGACCGGCGGATCCTGACGCACTCCGTTCACCTGAAAGCGCACGGACTGCGCCAGCCCATCGACGGCGCTCGCCGTATCCCTCGCATCCACCGCTTTCTCAGGGTGCATCGCCATGCCGATCAGCGCATGCTGGGCCGCTGCCGAGCGCCAATTGCCGTACATCGCCAGCGCGCGAAACGCCGCCGCGCGCACTTGCGGTGAAGGGTCCATGGTCTTCGCGCCCAGTGCCTCCACGGTTGCCTCGTCGAAGATCGCCCGCGCGCAGGTCCGGGCTGCCGCCGCGCGAACCTTCTCGTCCGGGGAATTCAGCAGCTTTCGCACCACGGCGCCCGCGGGAGCGCCTCCCACCAGCGCCAGGTCCGCGAAATAGCCCGCGGCCGGCACAGCCCCCTTCGCGCGCGCGAGGAGCTGCTGTTCCGCCGGGGAAGGCGGGATGGTCTTGTTGCGAAGCCGCGTGGCCCATGCAATGGCGTCATCGTTGCTCACCGGATGATAGGTTCGCGCCCCCAGATCATCAAACTCGCGATAGATCACGTGATAGCCCTTGGCCTTTACGCGGCTGTACGTATCGCGAACCGTGGTCAGGTGATGCGCCAGATCCCTGCGCCCGAGCACCATGTAGAACTCCGGCGCAACGTTCACAAAGTCGAAAGACTCGTGGAGTTCGGAGGGCATCCTCCACCAGCCCCAGCTATAGCTGATCGCGGCCGTCACCAGATCCGGATGCAGCATCGTAAACTCCCCCGAGATCTTGCCACCCTCGCCCTTGCCGTACATGTAAATCCGCCGCGGATTCACGGGGTATGTCTTCTTGGCCCACGCAATCAGCTTCTCGATCGGCTCGTGGTCCGCCGCGCCGAACTTTCGCCCCTGCGGATGACCTGCCAGCAGAACATACCCATCACTCAACCCCAATCGCCTCAGCGCTTCCCTCACCGGCAGGATCTCGTCACCGGTCGGGTGATCATGCTCCGGAAAGCACAGAAACAACCCCACCTGCCGGGAAGGATCACTTGTCCCCGCGGGCGCGACCCCCTTCGGCGCCTCCACCACATAACGGATGACGGTTTTCCCCCTCTCATCCTTCAGTTCATTCTCTTCTGTCACCGGCATCCACGCGGTCAACGCCGCGGCGCATACCACCACCAGTGCCATACATCGAAAACAGGGTCCAGATTTCATAAGGCGTGTTTACGTTGACTATACACCACCTCCTATCTCCTGCCTCCTGCTCCCTGGCCTGTGACTTCTCTTCGCGCGTTTCAAGTCACAGGTTATTCAATCCGGCGCAGCCGGAGGCAGGGCTGTCTCCTGTCTCCTGTCTCCTGTCTCCTGTATCCTGTCTCCATTGCTCTATGACCACGCAGAACTGTCGCGCACTTTTTCTACTGATCTGTGCTCTCGCCCTGCATGCTCCCGCCTTCGCCGAAAACAAAACTGCGCCCGGCGAACTTGTCGTCGACCCTCCCACACTCATCAACCTCGGCTTTGAATGGTTGATTCAAGGCGACGACAATCGCAACGCCAGGGTGGAAGTCTCCTACCGTAAGGCAGGCGAACGTGTATGGAAACAGGGTCTGCCCCTCCTGCGCCTCCAGGGGGAGCAGATCTACCTGGGACAGAGCCTCTTTCAGGTTGTCACCCCGAATATGTTTGCCGGCAGCATCCTCGATCTGGACCCCGATACCCAATACGAAGCCCGCTTCGTCCTCTCCGATCCGGATGGCCTCCTCGCGAGCGGCGCGAATAGCATGACCAGGACCGTCACCGCCAAAACCCGCCCCGAACCGAAGCCCTACGCCGGAGGCAGGGTGTTCCACGTCTACCACCCGGACTACAAGGGGCCCAAACAAGAGCCCGCCTTTGACGCCGTCATGTGCGCTTACAACTACTATTGCGGCGGCGGAGACACCGTCACCGCGGGCCGTCCTCGCGTCAAACCGGGCGACACGATCCTCGTCCACGCAGGCGTCTACAAATACCACCCCGAATACTACGGCAGCGTGATGAAGTTCCCCGCTATCCTGAATGACCACTCCGTAAATGCCACCACGCCCTTCGAAGGCACTTACTATCTCACCGCCAGCGGCACGCCGGAAAAACCCATCGTCATCAAAGCCGCCGGCGACGGCGAAGTTATCTTCGACGGCAACGGCAACTTCAACCTGTTTAACGTCAAGGCGGCGAACTACAACTACTTCGAAGGAATCACCATCCGCAATACCGATATTGCGATTTGGGCCGGAACGCAATTCATCGCCGGTTCCAAAGGACTCACTGTCAAACACTGCCGCTTCGAGAACGTCAACTTAGGAGTATTTACTAACTATTCCGGCTCGAATAACTTCTACATCGCCGACAATTACTTCTACGGCCGCGATGATCCCAATCATCTGATCGGCTGGAACGGGGCCTTGTGGGCTCCCTTCAACGGCGTCGACGGCCAGAAATTCCCTCCGGTGATGGCATCCTACACCGCGGTCAGGCTCTACGGGCCCGGCCATGTCGTCGCCTATAACTACATCGCTAATTTCCACGATGGCATCGACATCGAAACCTACGGAAATCCGGATGGCTCCCATGCCATCGACGGGCCGTTCTATCCCCCCAGGGACAAATGGGACCGCCGGCCCGTCTCCATCGATTTCTACAACAACTACATGACCAACTTCCACGACAACGCGATCGAGTCTGACGGATCCATGCACAACGTCCGAGTGATGCGCAACATGATGGTAAACTCCGCTTCCCATCCCTTCTGCAATCAGCCTGTTCTTGGAGGCCCCATCTATTGGATCCGGAACATCGTCTACCACGCCCCGAGCGGATCCACCAGGCTGCACATCGGCTCGGCTGGCGTGGTCTTTTATAACAACACCATCCTCACCGAGACCTCTGCCGTCTCCGCCGGCAATGTCCACTGGCGGAATAACCTGATCCTCGGAGAAAACTCCGCGCCCGCCATCTTCGCCGTCAACACCACCACCAACTACAGTTCCTCCGATTACAACGGCTTCCGCCCCAACCCCGGCGCCGAAGTTGCATTCCAGTGGAACTCGCCCCCATGGAACGTCGCCGCCGATTATAGCGGTCTGCATCGTGCAGGCCCCTCTCGGGGAAGACCGCCATCCAAACCTGTCTTCGAAATGCGCCGGTTCGCTTCGCTGGCCGATTACAGCAAAGCCACCCGGCAGGACCAACACAGCATCACTCTGGACTACGACATCTTTGTCAACGTCCCGCGCCTCGACGCGAAGGATTCCTCCAAGCTCCAGAAGTTGTACAAAGCCGAAGATCTCGATTTCCGGCTCAAACCAGGCTCCGCCGCGGTCGACCGCGGAGTCATGCTCCCCAATATCACCGATGGTTTTTCCGGCGAGGCGCCCGATTTGGGCGCTTTGGAAGTGGGCCACTCCCCGCCTCACTACGGCCCGCGCCGGTAAATCCGCCAACGGAAACCCGGTCAGGGACCCGAGATCTGGTTTACAATCCTTCCAGGTGAGGACCCAACTCATGAACCATCCCACTCTGAGCCGCCGGCGCTTGGTCGGTAGCGTATTGGCCGCTTCGGCGGCGAACTACTCACAGGCGCTCGGCGCCAACAATCGTCTGCGCGTCGCCAATATCGGCTGCGGACGGCGCGGGTTGCTGAAGGAACTGATCCAACTCAAGGACAACGCCAATATCGAAATTGCCGCCGTGTGTGACACCTGGCGCCAGAAGCGCGAGAAGGCCGCCGCCGACGTCAAGGAATTCACCGGCAGCGATCCGTTCCAGACCGCGCATTTCGCCGAAGTGCTGGCGCGCAAAGACATCGATGCCGTCGTCATCGGCACGCCGGACCATCTGCACTGCGCCATGCTCATCGAGGCTATCAAGGCCGGCAAAGATGTCTACGTCGAAAAGCCGCTGGCCATGAACATGCGCGAACTCATCCGCGCCTACGACGCCGTGAAGCACTCGGATCGTATCGTGCAGATGGGCACCCAGATGCGCAGCTATCCCAACTCGGTGGGCGCAAAAAAAGCGATCGCCGCCGGGGAACTGGGCAAGATCCTCAAAGTCGAGCAGGTCCGCAACGGCTACAGCCCCTACTGGATGAGCTATGGCGGAAGCGCATTCCAGGGCCAGAAACCCGAGGAAGCCGACGTGGATTGGAAGGCCTTCCTCGGCGACCGCAAAGCACGGCCCTTCGATCCCGCGCAGTATCAGGGCTGGTACGGCTTCCGCGAGTTTTCGCGCGGCCCCCACACCAACCTCATGGTCCACTTCATCGATATGGTGCACTACGCCACCAGCACCGGCCCGCCCAACCGCGTCGTGGCGCTGGGAGGGATCTACCGCTGGAAGAACGAGTTCACCAACCCCGATTCCGTCGAGGTCGCGCTCGAATATCCCGAGGGCTTCCTGGTCCGTTACTGCACGGTCTTCGGCACCGGGGCAGGGAACTACGCTAAATGGTTTGGCACACGCGGCACGCTTGACGCCAAGAACCTCTCACCGACGCAGAAGTGGGTGGTGTCGGGCCAGGGCTCCGGAGAACCCGACCGCGTCACGGGAGAAGTGGAAATCGTACCCGTCGACACCGTGCCCCACATGCAGAATTTCCTCGACTGCGTCCGCACCCGGCAACAACCCATCGCGCCCATCGAAGCCGGTTACGCCCACGCGGTGGCCGTCATCATGGCCGACGAGGCGCTCACCACGGGACGGCGGATGGTGTACGATCCCGCCAAGCGCGAAGTTCATCCTGGCTGAGACGCTGCTTGCGCGCTATGAATGCGCCAGGAAGGCCCGGCCCCCCGGCCCAACAACGTTTCCGATCCTGGCAAAGGAGCGCCCATCAGCCAAGCCCCGCGATAAGCGGTAGAATGATGCAACAAACCACTTCCCCCGACGCCCTCCGCACGTAAGCGGAGTGAATGGAGGATCAGCATGCGCACGTGGGTTTACAACCCCCAGACCGGCGGGAAGAGTATCCCGCTCGATGTCAAACTTCGTACCGAGCGCCGGATTCTTGATTACGCTGCCAAGCACTACCCCGGCCAGTTCACGCGAATCGATGTCCGCTTTCGCGGCGCTCTCTGCTATATCGACGCCTATACCGAACCCGGCCTGCCTCCCGGGACTGCCCCTCCTGCCGGCGAAACGTATGAACACTGGATCGAGCGGCTCCGGAACACCCCCACACATCTTTGCCGGATTCGATACTTCGGGAACGAAGACCGTTGAAGCTTCGCCTGGTATACCTACGCCCACGAAAAATACGAGCCCAGCTTCTTGGTCACCGGCGAAGATCACGGCACGCCCGAGGAAGCCTTCGCGACATCAGCCCTGTTCTTCTGACGTTCCCGGCGATTCTTTACATGTAGAGCGAAACTGGCGGAGGGTGAGGGATTCGAACCCCCGAGCGAGTCACCCCGCTAACGGTTTTCAAGACCGCCGCCTTCAACCACTCGGCCAACCCTCCGTGGTTCCACCCTAGCGAATATCGCCTCCCGTTTGCAAGAATCGGAGGTCCCCCTCCCAATCCCGCCGCTAAAGATATACAATCCCCGTATGCTTCCGAAAAGCAGTTTTCCGAGAAGAAGTTTTCTGGCCCTCGCCGTCTCCTCACCTGCCTGGGCGGCGGCGAAGATCGACGTCCCCACACGCAGCGTCCAGGTGGCGCAGGCGTTCAAGTCCCCGGGTCCGAAACCGAACGGGCTACAGGCCACCGCCGACGGGCTGTGGATTCTCGACCAGGGCGACAATCGCGCCTACCTGGTCGACTACAAATCCGGAAAAACCCTGCGCGCCTTCGACACCGACTCGAAAGCCGGCAGCGGCATCACCTTCGATGGAGAGGCGCTGTGGCTCGCCTCCACTTACAGTCGCGAGATTATCCACTGTGACGCCAAAACCGGAAAAACCATCGCCAAGTTCGCCAGCCCCGGCTCCGGAGTCGTCGCCTGGGGCGAAGGACGCCACAGTCCCCTCGCTCCCCCGCCGAAGCCCGCCCCCGCTGGTTCGGCCCCCAAGAAAGCCGCCGGGCACCGCCAGGCCACCGGAGCCCACGGCCTCGAATGGCGCGACGGTAAGCTCTGGATCTCCAATCCCCCTTCCCAGACCATCTACCGCATGGACCCCAAGGCGTGGAAGATCGAATTCCAATTCCCCACCGCCGGCGACCGCCCGCACGGCATCGCCTGGGAAGGCCAATATCTCTGGTGCACGGATTCCAATCTCAACGCCTTCTTCAAGCACGATACAAAAACGGGAAAAATCCTCGAGCGCATCCAACTCACCGATAACGACCCGCTCCCCCATGGAATGACCATCCACAACGGCTACATGTGGTATTGCGATGACGTCGGCGTGGTCTGCAAGTTCAAGCTCCGCTAGCGCCCCCCTTGACATCGCCCGCATAAGGGCACAGCATTGAGCCATGCCGGTAGTATCGCAGCACCAACGGCAGGATCCCGACACCCGCAGGGTCGTCTTTCTGGAAATACTTTCCGCGTCTGTCATCTTCGTGATCGTCGCTCTGGTTCTGGTGATGATCTTCCTTTACAAGCCTGCCTGAGTGATGATAGACGTGGAAGCCTGATGAACCTGCTCCACCGCGCTCTTGACAAGCCGCGGACGCTTGCTCTGCGGCACTGGCTCTTTCAGATTCACCTTTGGGTAGGAATCTTCGTTGGGCTGTACGCCATCGCCATCGGCGTCAGCGGCGCTATCCTTGTTTTCCGCGAGGAGATTGTCGAATCCTCTCTCCACCAATGGCGTAGCATCACCGCTCCTCCAGGCGCGCCCCAGGCCTCTCCCGATGAAATCGTCGCGGCGGTCCGCAAGGCCAGCGGCTACCAGGGCACGCTCACCCTCGAGTTTCCCCAGCATCCGGACCGCGCCATCGAGGCCACCTTCTTTACCCGCAACTTCATGCACTATGTCTTTGTCGATCCCTACCGCGCCCAGGTGCTGGCGGAGGTGATCCCCGGCGGCGCGGCCCTGCGATGGCTCGATACCCTGCACAGCAATTTCTTCCTCAAGCGTCCCGGACGCGTCATCAACGGCATTGGCGGATTGTTGCTGGTCCTGCTGGCGCTCACCGGCATCTGCATCTGGTGGCCGGGCCGCAAGCTCTGGCGGCGCCGCTTGATCATCGACTTCCGCGGGCGCTTCAAGCGCCTCAATTGGGATATCCACAACACCTTCGGTTTCTGGGGGCTCACAGGCGTCGTCATCGTCAGTTTCACCGGAGCCTTCTTCACCTGGCCGCAGATCTACCGCGCCGCAGTGGACCGCTACTTCCCGCTCAGTAAATCCGCGGCTCCCCCGCGCGTCGAACGCCAACCGGATGCCTCCCGCGCCCCTCTCGCCGCTCTGCTCGCCGCGGCCAATCAGGCTGCCCCCGAGGGCCCCGCCTGGCGGATCAACATTCCCGGCTCGCCCAATGATCCGGTACGCGTGCTCAAGCGCGGCGATGGCGACCCTCCCTACCGCACCGCCACCACCATCACCCTCAATCCCTACACCTCCCGCGTACTGAGCGTCGATCGCTACGCGGACCACACTGCCGGCGACAAAATCTTCGCCTGGATCGGGCCGCTTCACACCGGTAACTTCGGTGGTCTCGCTGTGAAAATCCTCTACGCCCTGATCGGCCTATTCTTCCCCGCGCTCTTCATCACAGGGTTCATCATGTGGTGGGATCGCGTGGTGATGCGCCGCTGGCGCGCCGCCCACCCTGCTCCCCGGAAGCAGGAGGCCGCGGTGCAGGTCTGAGCGCGGCTACCAGTTCCAGCGCCTCCTCGCGGCTGTGGATGCGCCCCTCGAGTTGCGCGTCCTCCACCGCGCGCAGCAGATCCTTGAACAGCGGCCCCGGCGCATACCCCGCCGCAATCAGATCATCCCCCGTCAACAGGCGTGGCGGGCGTAGCACCTCCTCCGGCATGTTCTCCCAAGCCTGCCTGGCAAATTCGTAGCTCTCCAGGTTGCGGTGGCTCGAGAGGCAATCGAGCCGGTGCAGCGCCAAATGCTCCTCGAAATGCGGCATTCGCAGAAAACGCTTCAGTGTGCTCTGCTTCATGCGCTTCACATGACTGAACCGCATGTGGTGCTCCACCAGCCCGCACACCCGCTCCACCTGATCTCCGGAACATTTCAACCTCTCCAGAATCCGCCGCGCCATCACTACCCCCACCTCCACATGCCCGTCAAACCGGATCCTCTCCGCCACCCGAAACGTGGGCGGCTTGCCCACGTCATGCAGCAGGACCCCGAATGCCAGCGTCGGCGTCGCCTTCCCCATCAACTCGAGCATCAGCATCACGTGCACCCACACGTCGCCTTCCGGATGATACTCCGGCGGTTGCGCCACACCCTGAAAGGCCTTCACCTCGGGCAGCAGCTTCTCGAGCAACCCGCATCCGTCAAGCAGTTCCAAGCCCCGCCTGGCGCCGCCTTCGGTCAGGATCCGGATCAACTCCTCCCGCACCCGCTCCCGCGACACCGTATCCAACAGCGCGCCCAGACGCTGCATGGCCGCGTAGGTTTCGGGCTCAATGGCGAATCCGAACCGCGCCGCGAACCGCGCCGCCCTCAGAATTCGCAAGTGATCCTCGCCAAAGCGCTCCTCCGCATTGCCGATGGCGCGAACCACTCCCCGGCGCAGGTCCTCCCGCCCGCCCGTGAAGTCCAGCACCTCGCCACGGAACGGATCAAGAAATAACGAGTTGATGGTGAAATCCCGGCGCAGCGCATCCTGCCGCGGGTCCGTCTCAAACGTCACCACATCCGGATGGCGGCCGTCGGAATAGCTGTGGTCGGAGCGAAACGTCGCCACCTCGACACAGTTGCCCGCTTCCTTCACCAGCACGACGCCGAAATGAGCCCCCACCTTCTCAGAGTGCGGGAATAGTACCAATACCTGTTCAGGCCTCGCGCTCGTTGCGATATCATAGTCCTTCGGCGGAATGCCCAGCACCTCGTCCCGCACACAGCCGCCGACAAACCAGGCTCTGTAACCGTGCTGGCGGAGCGTTTCCACAACCCCCGCTGCAAATGCGCGCTTGGAACGCGAGGCTGTGGATTCACTCATAGTGTTATAGGTAACATAGTCGTGTTGGATCTACCCTACCCCAATGTCTTCTGAAATGGGGCGCCCCGCCAATCCGGCATCGCCCTCCTCAACCACCACCAAAGTCGTCATCGCCACTACGGTCGCCCTCAGTTTCATCAGCTTCTGGCGCGGCGCGGCGATTGTCCTCGGCGATCTTGCTTCCACCATGTTTTATGTCGGCGGCATCGCCGAACAGGCCATCGGCAAGTCTGCCCCCTGGTTCGTCCTCGGTGTCATGCTGTTCAGCTTCGCTGTCCGCTCCGTGTACATGGAAAGTTGCAGCATGTTCGTCCGCGGCGGCGTCTATGTCGTTGTCCGGGACAGCATCGGACCCACCATGGCGAAACTCTCCGTTTCCGCCCTTGTCGTGGACTATATCCTCACCGGTCCCATCAGCGCTGTCAGCGCGGGCCAATATCTGGGACACCTGCTGAATGAAATCAGCGAAATGCTTCATCAGGACATGCGCATCGACCCCGCGCTGTTCTCCGTCTTCTTTGCCGCCGCGGTTACCGCCTACTTCTGGTGGATGAACATCAAGGGCATCCACGAATCGAGCGGCCAGGCGCTGCGCATCCTGCAGATCACCACCGTCATGGTGGCGGCGCTGCTGGTCTGGTGCCCCCTTACCCTGCTCCTGCGGGGTAACTGGCAACTGCCTCCGGCTCCCACCTTCCACAATCTCCAGTTCGGCGAGGGCGCGCTCGGCTGGCTGAAGGGCACAATGTGGGAGCGCATCGCCTTCGTCGGCATCATCGTCGCTTTCGGCCATTCCCTGTTGGCCTTGAGCGGCTTTGAAACGCTCGCCCAGGTCTATCGCGAAATCGCCTACCCGAAACTGCGCAACCTGAAAATTACCGCCAACCTTGTCTGCGGCTACGCCGTCGTCAGCACGGGACTCATCTCCCTGTTCGCCGTGATGATCATCCCGGACAATGTCCGCCCCAGCTACTACGACAACCTCATCGGCGGACTCGCGATGAGCCTCGCCGGCCCGCCGCTGCTCAAACTCGGCTTCCATATCTTCGTCGTCATCGTGGGTATCCTCATCCTGTCCGGCGGTGTCAATACCTCCATCATCGGAGCCAACGGCGTCCTCAACCGCGTCGCCGAGGATGGCGTCCTGCTCGACCTCTTCCGCAAGCCGCATCACCGCTTCGGCACCACCTACCGCATCATCAACCTCATCACAATTCTCCAACTCGTCACCATCCTCGCCAGCCGCGGCAACCTCATTCTCCTCGGCGAGGCCTACGCCTTCGGCGTGGTCTGGAGTTTCTTCCTCAAGGGAATGGGTGTCCTCGCCCTCCGCTTCCAGCGCCACGACCAGGAATACAAGACCCCCTTCAACCTCCTCATCGCCGGCCGCGAAATTCCCCTCGGCTTGATCGCCACGGTCGTCGCGCTCTTCCTCGTCGCCATCGCTAACCTCTTCACCAAGCAGATCGCCACCTACGCCGGCCTCTCGCTCACCACCCTGCTCTTCGTCGTCTTCCTCATCTCCGAACGGATCAACCACCTCAGGATGAAGGAAAAGACCCTCGAGGAGTTCAACCTCGATCACCAGGAGCAGGTGGACAAAGACGTCCTCCACGCGCGTCCCGGCTGCGTCCTGGTCGCCGTACGCGACTTCCACCGCATGGATCACCTCAAGAAGGTGCTCCAGAAAACCAACCTCCGCCGCTACGACATCGTCGTCATGACCGTCCGCCAACTCTCCACCGGAGCCGGCGAGTACGGACTCCGCGACGAGCAACTCTTCAGCGACTACGAAAAACAGCTCTTCACCCGCGTCGTCGAACTCGCCGAAAAGGAGGGCAAACCCGTCGAACTCCTGGTTGTCCCCGGCGTGGACCCCTTCGATGCCATGGTCCAGACAGCCAGCAAACTACAGGCCTCCCGCCTCGTCACCGGCGTTTCCGCCCGCATGACCAGTGAGGAACTCGCCCGCCGCATCGGTCTCGCCTGGGAGAAACTTCCCGAACCCCGCCACGCCTTGTCCCTCGAAGTCATCAGCCCTGACCGCCCCTCTTCCTACGTGAACCTCGGCCCCCACCCCCCGCGCCTCTGGCCCGAGGACCTCGACCGCCTCCACGAAATCTGGCTCAGCCTTACCGGGGAAGACGAGATCGGCTCCAAACTCCATCACCGCGACGTCGTCGGAGTCGCCCTCCGCCGCCTGGAACGCGACTTGACGGGTCCCGGCCGCCGCCAGGCTCTGCTCGATATTCAGAACGAGATGGGCAAGCAGTAGCGCGCATTTCTGTCTCGTCAAGTGCCCCAGCGGAAAAATCGTGCATCTCCCCCGCCCATGCGCTATACTCGATAGTTCGTGCCTCCACGCCAGTGCGTAGGTGCGCCCGTGGACAGGTGGCCGAGTGGTTAATGGCAGCAGACTGTAAATCTGCCGCTCCTTGCGAGCTACGGAGGTTCGAATCCTCCCCTGTCCACCAG
>JADLBD010000209.1 GCA_020847975.1 Bryobacterales bacterium
CGAACTACTCCAGCAGCCGGTTACTGATTCCTACTTGCAGTACCTCCGCCTGAAGCTTCGCTCTGTCTCCTCAGAGGCCCCGGCGGCTGTCCAAAAAACTGCGCTTTTACGTGATCGCTAACACTCAATTGGCGGGATTTTGAATTTCCCGGCTTCCTGACGAATTCGAAGGGGTTCGTCGGTCGTCTGATTGGAGGCTCATGTATCCTTTCACCTCAGTAGAATCGCTTGGTCCAGGCAGCCGTCTGGAAGTGGCGAAAGGCTCAGATTTACTGGAACGTCTTGATTTGATGGGCTCTTGCTGCATGTCCCCATCCCGCCTGGAGTGGGCTCAGATGCGCCTTCATTGACTCCGCCAATCTCCCCGCGCGGTGGTCCCCAAGCGTCTCCGGTTTATAGGCCTTCCCTTCTCCCAGGGAGTGTAGATCGCCTTGAAAGCCCATCGCCATTGATGGTGAGGCACTCTGGGGGACTGGAGCGTTTGATGGCTTTGGGCCCCCCCCCTTTGCAGAAACCCTGCAAAACTGGGCGTCCGTCGGATTTCTCGCTCAGAGCCGGGTTTCCCTTCTCTGACTATCATCCAGTAATAGGTTCGACTACCAGCGCCCGTTCGACTACGTCACAAAGCGCATGACCAGCGAGGATGTGGCACTCCTGAATCCGCGGTGTTTCAGTCGACGGCACGGCTATCAAAGCATCAGCCAAGCCGCGCAGGCGGCCGCCTGAAGCTCCAGTGAAGGCTATTGCTAAGAGTCCCAACCGGCGCGCACAGAAGAGAGCTTGCACCACGCTCTCTGAGTTCCCTGATGTGCTTATTCCAACGGCGACGTCGCCGGGTCTAGCGAGCGCCTCAAGCTGTCGTGCAAAGACGAGGTCATACCCATAATCGTTGCCAATCGCCGTCACTGCGGAGCTGTTAGTGTTGAGCGCCAATGCCGGCATGGGTGGCCGCTCGCGGAGATAGCGCCCCAGGAATTCCGCGGCAAGATGCTGCGCATCGGCGGCGCTGCCGCCGTTGCCGAAAAAGATTGCCTTGTTGCCTTTGCGATAGGCAGCAATCAACGCATCCGCCGCCGCGGTCATCGCGGGTAGACAAGCGTCGAGCAGGCGATGGTGAACCTCAATGCTGCTTTCGATGTTGTCACGAAGGATGGCGCCGGTGGTGATCTTTCCGGCACCGCCATTCTGGAGACGGGTTGTCATGCGGATAACTCCTGGGGCAGGCGGTCCGGCAAGAATGTGGGGCTAGAAGGATCGGCTGCCAACTGGGCACGCCACCAATCCAGCATGTCACGTACCGTGTCAGCGAGTGGGATTTCCGGCTTCCAACCGGTGCAGGCGCGAAATTTGGATGTATCTCCGGCGATGACCAGTTCGTCACACGGGCGGAGCAAGGCTGGATCCTGCTCTAGGCGGAAGGGAACCTTTGCCAGCGTTTGGATTATGTTAATGACTTCTTGCACAGCGTAGATCGCGCTGCCTCCAAGGTTGTAGACATCCCCAGGCGTGCAATGCTCGGCGGCGAGCCACAGTCCACGCACCAGGTCGCGCACATCGGCAATCGCCCGGCGGTTGATAGTGTTTCCGGCTGTAAGAACGGAAGGCCGCAATCTGGCTTCTATCTCAGCGGCTCTTCTGGTGAGATCGGAGCATACATCCCCGATCTTGCCCGGCCCCGTGGTGTTGAAAATACGAATGCGAATGGAGGGAATACCGTAGTTGGCATAATATTGAGAGGCGAGCAAATCCTGGGCAACTTTGCTCACACCGTACGGATGAAGGGGGGAAAGAGGATGGGTTTCGCGGACGGGCAGGTTTTCCGCAGCTACGGGTCCATATTCCGCGCTGGAACACGCCACTACGACGGTAGCCGCGACTCCGGATGTGCGGAGGCACTCATACAGATTGATGGTTCCTCCCGCATTGATGTCCATTGTTTCACGCGGTTGAAACATGGATACAGTGGGGTAGCTTTGGGCGGCGAGATGAAAGATGCGTTGGGGCCGGAAGGAGGAAAGAAGCTCCAAGACGCGCGCCTGGCCCCGGATATCGCAACTTTCGAACCGAGTGCCGGCGCCGGGCCAGGTATCCGTCGGCTCCTGGACACCCATTCCCAACACGGAGCAGCCGGCATCCGCACAGTATTTGGCAAGAAACCCGCCGATGAAGCCGGTAGCCCCGGTAATCATGATTCTCATATGTGATTCCTCCGTGAAAGATTTCATTCTGCAGGTTGGGGCCAGCTAAGCGTAGATCTGGCAGCGTTCCTGAGCAAGTGCTTGGTCGTACTGTTCCTCCTGCTCATAGACAACCACTTGGCTGCCTCGGTTTGAGAAAGCGAACGGGACGCACAGCAGTTTCTTCAATTCCGACCGCAGGGCTTCTCTTCGTTCAGGCGGTACGAAGAAAAGCATGAAGCCGCCGCCTCCGGCACCCAGCAGCTTACCCCCAAGAGCGCCAGCACGGAGACCGGCAGAATAAATCTCGTCGATGCTGGAATTGGTAATCTTGTTCGTCAGCGTTTTCTTGATTTGCCAGCCTTGATGTAGCAGATGGCCGAACTCCTCGATCGAGCGTGTTGGACTGGATATGATGGCCTCGGCCTCATCTACCATCTGGCGCATTGTCTCCAGTTCGGTTTTGCGGTGGGGAGTCATGTTGACTTGCTCCTGGGCGATTTCCGAGGCAGTGCGAGAGAAGCCGGTAAAAAATAGCGCAAGGTGCTGCTCGAGTTCGGCGATTCTGGCAGGGGCGGCAAGAACACGCTTCACCTCGATACTGTCGTCGGTGTGGAAATTGATCCGATTGAAGCCGCCGTACGCCGTGCTGACTTGATCCTGCGCACCAACGGCTTCCTTGAGCAGCTCCTGCTCGACGTAAATGGCATCGGTAGCAAGGGTCTGCTTATCGCGCATCTGGCCCTTGAGCGCATAGAGAGCGTGCAGGAGGCCAACCGTAAAAGCAGAGCTTGTCCCCAAGCCAGTACGCGCGGGCAGATCCGCGAGATGGTGGACCTCCACGCCCGCGTCAATCCCTAGAAATTGAAGGCAGCCGCGGACAGAGGGATGCTCGATGGCATCATTGTGAGCTACATTTTCCACCTTGAGGTAGGAGATGCGGCTGTGGTATTCGAAAAACGGAGGCAACCACCGGCAGTTGATGTAGCAACATTTGTTGATGGTGGTGGCGAGAACGGAGCCGCCATGCTCCCGGTACCAGACAGGATAGTCGGTGCCGCCACCGAAGAAGGAGATGCGAAGTGGTGTGCTCGTGATTACCATTTGATGTCTGCCTTTCAGTGCATGTTGTATGTCTCATCACAATGAGCAGGTAGTGGCTGCATGTGGTTTGACTTTACAGATAGAGAGATGATGGTCAATGTCTGTGTACGCGCAGCCATTCCTCGAACACGACAAGACTAAACAGCACCTTGTGATTGTCCTGCTGACCGGATTGATGCTCCGTGAGCAAGGCCTGCACTGCTGATGGGTGTAGATAGCGGTATATGTATGATTGCGGGTCGAGTAGGGTATCCGTCATCTTATTGACGATAGCGCTGCGGAACCAATCGTCGACAACATTCACAGCAAATCCTCGCTTCTTTCTTCGAAGAATAGCTGCTGGAAGAAGACCTCTACATATCTGGCGGTGCAGCCACTTCTGGGAACCGCTTCTTACCTTGAACTGTGCTGATAACCTCTCGACATATTCAACAATGTCTTTATCGAGATAGGGTACGCGTACCTCCAAGCTATGAGCCATGGAAAGTTTATCGGCGTAGAGAAGGAGTTCATCAGGCAGAGTCGAACGCAACTCCACGAACTGCAAGCCTCCAAGTTCATCCGTATCTGTAGACAGAACTGCGAGGTCCTTCCAGCAGTCAAGAATGGTGTCACCGGTACCGGGCCCAAGTAGCCCATCCCGAAACAAACCATCTATCTTGTCACCTGGTAGGAGAGACAGAACGTGTTGATACCGTCTCATACGATCGGAGATGCTCAGGGAGTACACACCTCTTTTCAGAGTTTCATTTCTTGGTAGCGCACGGATACCCGACCCAACCAGATTGCGGAACCAGCATGGCAGACGCGCCCAATGGGCACCGTACCGTACTCCAAGATGTCGCCGATACCCACCGAACAACTCATCAGGTCCCTGACCCATCAGTGCAACCTTCACGTCTTGCCGGGCACGCTGACACACAAAATACATGGGAACTATCGATGAGGAGGCAATTGGCTCTTCCAAGCACGAAACAATCCTTGGGAGGGCCGAATCAAAGGTCCTGCGGTCCAACATCACTGTTGTGTGGTGTGAAGAGAAGCTTCTCGCTGTGTCCTCTGCATCAAGCAACTCATCATCCACGAAACTGGATCCATATCCCACTGTGTAGGTCCGCCAAGAATCTCCGCTAAGATTCATCAGGGCGAGTAACAGACTGGAGTCTACACCGCCACTCAACAAAAGGCCAAGCGGTACATCGCTAAGAAGATGTCGCCTTACCGATCGCTTATACAGTGCAAGCAATTCCTCCTGAGCCTCACGAATGGATTTCATTGGCGAGAACGGCTCTGGTTTATAGTTGTACCAGCGGCGTACACAATACGTTCCCTGTTCGCACGTCAACAAGGTTCCAGGCGCAAGTTTGTGAATACCTTCGAAGATGGTGTAAGGTGACGGTGTAAAGCGATATCGAAGAAAAAGATTTAGCGAAGTAGCATCCACCTCGGGATCTGGACTCGTCGCAGCAGCAACAGCTCTAATCTCCGATCCGAAGTACAAACGGCCTTGATCGATTCTGTAGTACACTAGCTTGATTCCAAACGGATCCCGAGCCAGTATTAGACGCTTGTGCCGAGCGTCCCAAATCGCCAAACCGAACATTCCGTTAAGCCGGTTCAAGACGTCTTCGCCCCACTGCTTATACCCGTGGACAATTACCTCCGTATCACAACACGTTCGAAAGGTATGGCCGTGACCCTCCAACTCGTGTTTGAGCTCAGGGAAATTGTAAATCTCTCCGTTGAATACCACCCACACGGATTCGCTCTGATCCGACATCGGCTGGTGTCCGCCCTCAAGATCAATGATGGAAAGGCGACGAAAGCCAAGCCCCAACGGCCCAGCAACATAGTACCCATCATCATCTGGTCCCCTGTGAAGTATACGATGGGTCATTTGCTCTAGTAGAGAACGAACCACTGGAGCCCCATCGAGAAAGTTGTATTGTCCGCAGATCCCACACATACAAATTACCTTAGTGGGGCCTCATGGATGAGAACTCATCTGTTCTGGTCTTTTCTTGATAGAGGAGGAAGCATAGGCTACGAAACATTTGCGATTGTGCCCAGCGATGCATAGGCGTGTTATCCCAACCTAACAATAGCTGGCGACTTCGGAAGGATCCATCCGGTTTCTGCCATTCCTCCAGATGAATGACATTAGTTAGAATAGAATCCAGTGCCGGAAAACGCCCTCTCAATAAGACAGCGAGGTTGATGCATTCAGCATAGTCATACAATTCCCGTCGGTACACGGTCAGACGAGGTCTGCGCGAAAAGGGCTTAGGTAGGCCGGACTGATCAAACAGGTTCGAGACATAGTATGCTACGCCTTGTTCAATGGCCTTGGTGCAGTCTGGCGAGTCTGAGAGATGCTCTATCTTCGCGAGCGCTTTTAGCACAAAGCATGTGTGAAAGTGATCCACGAAGTCTCTCTTGCCATCCGTAGAGTAATACCAGGAGCCATCTGAATTTTGAGATTCAAGGACAAAAGCCAGATTTCTCTCAGCGATCTTGCGATATGCTTCCTCGGAAAACTCTACCGCAGCCTGCATCAGCAGAAATGCTCTGTACGCGCTAGCATTAATGACCCGTGCTGGGTCCTTTGAATCCGGAGTATACGAGCACGACGTAGCAGATGCGGAGGTAGGAAGATCATGATAATCATAAGCTGCGTGCTGAGCAATGGAATGCATGATATGGCGCCACTGTGAATTTCCATCCACCCGATGCACTTCGCGAAATGCTTCGTACACGTATGGCACGGTCGTTATGAGCGGAGTGCCTTCGCGGATCGTTCCCAATCGCGTTTCCCAGTTAAAGGGATATCCCCAACAGTAGTGGTCAAAGGTGCGGCATCGCGTGTCGATCAACGCCTCAAGAAAATGCACAGCCCTTCGGTAGTGCTCCTCTTCGCCTAGGACACGAAACAGGTAGGCGAAACCCATGGCATAGTGCGCATCCGCTATGGGAAACCGCTGTGGTTTCCAAAATAGACGCCGAGCGGAAGGGAGACACGCCTCGCAAAATATCATCGGGGATACGGCCAGTATCCCAAGCAGCGAATGTCGGTAATACAAAGCCTTCGCCGCCCTCCCTAGGTCACTGGCAAAGAAACTCTGGTGATCGTAAGACGTCTCTCCATACCTATTGAGCCAGGAGGAAAAGTGCTGAACTGTGGCTCGAATGTTTTCCATTTGAAGATGTCTGAGTGTACGCTGCATCCAGCGAGTCAATGGATGGTTAGGAGAGATCATCTCGACAAAACTTCGAAAGTGTCGATCCGTTTACACTTCAACAAGATTCTCCATATGGCCCGCAGTTTGATCATCTGTTCTCTTCGATGGAATTGCATCAATTCCATCGAGACCGGTCTTCGTATTCTGCGAATAAGCGCCCATAAGTACCCGGCGCCTAGCACCACACCACCTACAACGTACGGCCTCTTCGTCATTCTGTACGCCACCCGAAACAGCTCCCAAAGCGGATGGCCCCCTAGATAATAATCCTTTTCTCCATAAGAGAAGGTAGAGGCAAGAGGGCCACGCTCGGCCGTCCCTAGGCTGCGGTAATGGAAGAAGTATTGGTCTCGAAAAGAACGGGTCTTCCAGCCTTTCATTCGGGCAGTGGTGACGGCAATCCAATCTATGCCCCCAGCCCTATTGGCAACATATCCGCCAATGTCCTCGAAGCAGCGCCGGCGAAACAACTGGCAGCCGCCGGCCACGTGCGTCTGGCCTTCGAAGCTGTCCGTGGATGAGCTATAGCCCTCTTCCTTGAAACTTGTTCCTGCAACACCAAGAGAAGCGTCCTTCACGAATTGACCTAATAAAAAGTCGAAATAGTTCGGACCAAACGATATGTCTCCGTCCAAGTTGCCGACGACTTCATAATCCGAATCACAGAGAGTGACGAGCCCAGCATTGAAGGCATCCACTTTCCCCGCAAAACTACGTTGCCTGTGCTGAGGTAATTCAACGAGAGTTATCCATGGGTAGCGCTTAAGATAGCTGGTGACTATCGCTCCCGTTCTATCCGTAGATCCATCATTTACGATGACCCATCTTGTAGGTAAGCAGGTCTGGCTGGTTACCGATTCAATGGTCTTCTCTATATAGCGCTCTTCATTTCGTGCGGGCGTAACCAGCACATACGAAAGCCGATACATACCTATGGCCATGTTACACTGAATCCTTCTGTTCCTTCTACTTGACAAGAAATCTTAGCACTTAGCCCTCGGTGAGGGCCGCAGTTGAGCGAAGATCTCATCCATGATGCGTGACGTGAGTAGAATTTCCCGATGCGGTATTGGTGGAGGTAAGCTCTCTTCTATCGACCGATAAAAGGCGCGTATGAGTGATCGCATTCCGTAGCCGGCATGAAAGTCAGCTCGCACCAACTGCTTGATGTTGTAAGCAGCATTGGCGAGATATTGTGCAGCATAACCACATGAAGGAACAATCTGTTCAAGGTAGCTCTTGTAGGGTGACCCACGAAGCTGAAGGACTGTTTGTTGATGCTCATTCACGATTAACCCATTGCGCGGTCCATAGATCCGAAGCTGATGGAGGGACGGTCGCATCTGCGAGGAAAACGTGAAATAAGCCGTGGTCATTCCGTCACGGATGATAGCGCGCAATTCGTCAATAATGTCATCTTCGCCAATACTCTCGAGAAGCGTGCTTGTGAAGCCGTGCACGACAACTTGTAGATGGTCGTCGGTCAAGAATTCCGCGAGCTTACTAATACCGTGACTGATGGTGTTTTGCAGCAACGCTCCGGGCAACCTCCGAACCCAGTGATTGTGATCTGCCAGCAGTGCCTTGGCATAACCTGCGTCACGAAGATCATAGCAGTAGTAGCTTTCCAAATGTACGGGAGGACCACCCAGATACCCCTGAGCAACAAGAGTGCGCATGCGTGTAGCGGCGTGACTAAACTGAGCATTGTGTCCAACAGTCAGCTTCCTGTTCATACGTTCGGCAGTCACGATCAAGTCTTTGGCTTCGGTGAGAGTGACAGTGAAAGGCTTTTCAACGTACACGTGGCAACCGGCTTCGAGGCAGAGTTTGCCCAGCATGTGGTGGCTGTGGGGCGGTGTGGTGATGTGGACGACATCCGGCCGTGCTCTTTCTAAAAGATCCTGTATGTCTGTGCTATATAAGCTGACATTGAGCCTCTCCTGGAGTTGCTTCGCCATTAGGGGCTCATGATCACATACGCCGACAATCTGAGCATGTGGAATGTGGACAATGTGCTCCACGTGCTGGTCGGCGATTTTGCCGCATCCGACAACTGCCACTCTTAACACACTAGGACGCCTTTCGAATCGAGTCGAAGTAGCGTTGTGCAGCCTCTGTAAAGGGTACAACCGGTGACCAGCCCAGTCGTGATTTCAACTTTGTATTGGCGTATCGGTTTCCCTTCCAGTAGGAAGCGCAGCGTCGCCGGTTGAAGACTGGTGGTAGCTGCCCCTTGGACCATTGAGAATACCATTCCCAGAACCAGCAGAACGCATAGAAAAGGGGATAAGGGAGGTATATAGACCTGAAGCTCTTGGCATGTTGTTTGTATAGGCTTAGGAACTGGCGGCTGCTGGGAAGATCGTCATCGACAACATTAAATACCTCGCCGTCGACTCCGGGTGTGATGCCGGCAAGGACGATGGCTTCGGCACAGTTATCGACGTACGATAAGGGAAGCTCGTTCGATCCCCCGAGATGGAGGAATGGGCCAAAGGTATTTATGCCCACCCTAGCTGTGAGTTGGTGTGCGCCAGGGCCGTATACCGCACCTGGGCGGAGAATGACGTAAGGTATGTGATGCACGTGGGCGTATTCCACCACCAAGTGGTCTTGCTTTAGTTTGGCAAAGGTATAGGCTTCTGCGCGTTCAACAGGACAGCTTTCTAAGGCGCAATCTTCATCAAGTAAGCCTCCACGCTTGACCTTTCTGTTGGAATACACTGCAATGGAACTGACATTGACGAATCGGCGCAGCACCCCATACTCAACCACCGCATCCAAGAGATTTCGTGTGGTGACGACGGAGTTCATAAAAGACCCAGGAAATGTCTTTTCAATTCCTGCTGCCAAGTGGAACACGACAACCGCCTCTCTAACCGCGGTCTTGCAGTCTTCAATAGAAAGAAGATTGCCAGAAATGATGTCGATACGCGCACTAGGCGCGCCCTCGCGTAGAGCGTGTAAGTTTGCCAGATTGCTCGAAGGACGTACAAAACATCGTAGATTGACGAAGCCGCGTCGCAGCAATGCGGCGACAACCCGACAACCGATGAAGCCGTTAGACCCAGTGATCAAGACAGGATCTTCAAGCCCGAGTATTCGTGTAGATGACGGCATCAGAAAGGGACGTTCAATATGGGCATGGAGGACACAACACAAGTTTCAGACGAAGACGCTCCGAGGCGCAGGTGTGCCCGTGCTCTTTCTCTTCTCTTACTGAACTGAGCTGACAAGATTGGTAGGAGGAGGAGGAGGTTGGCTGCCAGATGGGGGTGTCGCTTCTCCGTAGCAAGCGGCGGGATTAAATGCACTGCCGATCTTGGGTCCGACCTCATAGCATAATTGTGCAGGGATCTTATTCACCTTCGTCGCAGCTCCAGGGTCAATGGGTGGCCACACAGTGGCCGCGAACCATTGCGGCTTCGCTCGCAGATACAAAGATGTAGGCAACACTTGCTGACTAAGATAAGTAGAGGCAAGGCTACCACTTGGAGCATTTGTATTCCATACAACGGAATTAGTCTTGCAGTCCCAATTGCCGCCACGTAGAAGAGTTGAGCCGACCTTGGCCGAAATGTTCGGGTTCGGTGATGCCGTGCCCCCGTCGTCGTAGTAGCCCAGCTTATAAATAGTGGAGGACTGTGCGACGTCAGCGTTAATCTCATAGCTGTTCGCTGTGCAATTAGACCCATAGGGGCCAATAGCATTTCCCACGACGTTCACATAATTATTGAAGTACGCTAGATTAGTTGCGAATAAGGCACCAGTCATAGAAGTGCCGGTATCAGGGTTTGTGGAGGTCAAGTTGAGATAATTACGAAACAGCGTGTTGTGACTGCTGCTACCGTGCGCAAAGTCGAGCTCGATATTCGGTGTCACATTGCCTTCCCAGAGATTCATATATGGATGCGCGCCGTGAGTAGTGTTCTCCGGTAATGAGTTGTGGTACTCTCCCATGTAAGGGTCAATAGCATAATTGTAACCCCATACATTTCCGCTACCGCCTACCATCACCATAGAATGCCTCGCCTTGCGAATAATATTATTCTGGATAAGATTACCGGAATTCCGGAACTCTAGAAATAGTGCATATGTGGCGCCGCTATTGTGATTATAGCCATCGTTCACGTAATTATTGCTGATTTCACTTCCATATACATCCGACAGATAGATGTGCGATCTGTCCACAGCCATGTCACTTTCTACGTTATGCACCCAGCAGTACGCACAGGACTCAAGATTAATGTTTTTGTATACCAACCCAGTTCCTGAAGACGCGGTAGGTTGTAACCGAAGGTTTTCCAGACCGGCAAATTCAACCATTGACAGTGTATATACTGCGGGAGCGTTGGTGTAACTGAAGTATAGGGGACGCTCTAGTGTTACAGTACTTCCACTAACAGATGCGACTCTGTCAATCTGGGACATAGCCATATTAGGCAAATCGTGTCCGCAATAGGTGCAGCCATTGTATCCGGAAGCATTGACGAGGGGATTGCCGTCCGTGTCAACCGGGTTGTTCTGGGTAATTACTAGATACGTTCCAGCCGCGATGCCAGCAATGGTTTGTAGGGTAATTTGTGTGGATCCTTTGGTGGCTCCTGAGGTGACTGGAACGAGGTGGACTTGAGATGATGATAAGTAAGTGCGACCCATGCTGACAATATTAGCTCCATCAGAATATTGGAGGATCGTATTGTTGGGGCCTGAACCGCGCAAAACGACGCTTTTCGTAATGCACACGCCAGCCTCATAAACCCCAGAGGCGTAGTCGTCTGAGTACCCTTGGCAAACCTTGGCGGCGCGGTGAAGCTTATAGATGCCTGGATTTAGGAGTACAACTGAACCGGTCGGGGCGGCATTTATGGCATTTTGAATAGCCACGCTGTCATCCGGACCGCCGCTTGGGGACAGCGTGGCGTACACGGACCAAGTTGCACTAGGTATGCCTCCTGGTAAGCCTGTCGAGGTCCAATCGATGGTTCTATCAGATGGAATGAAGGCCGAAAGGACGGGTGACGGTTGAGTTGTAGCTATTGCGGGTGTGGATTGCGCAGAAGTGTTGCCGGCGTTATCATAGGCGGCAATCGTATAAGTGTATGAAGTAGTCGGTGATAGGCTGGTATCGGAGTAGGTGTTCGAGTTTGTAGTGGCAATTTGTGACCCATCCCTGTAGACTTTATAACCGCTCACAAGGGTATTATCGGTAGACGCCGTCCAGGAGAGATTAACCTGAAACGCGGAAACAGCCACTGCGGAGACATTTGTGGGAGGCGTCGGTGGCTGAGTGTCAGTCCCGCCGGACGATCCAGATGGATTCGGTAAGCCAGCAGGATCGATTGGATATGGGTAGGTAAATGGTGAGTAATTAGGCTTCTGAGAAAGGTAAAAATCTCGATTGATCTGCACATTTGAACTACCACTGGTTACAGACATCGATGAGTCGTTCCCCCAGACATACGCTGGATCAAGGACTTGGTTCTTTCCTCTGCCGATCTGGTACAAAGCAGGGTAGCCAGAGTCCTCTTCGAGAAGTTCTATCAGGCCGGCGCCTTGATTGGATGCCCCAGTCTTGTGGTTGTTGAAGATGACTCCGCTGCCAGCGCGAATCTGCATGTAGTTGGATTGGTTTCCATTAGCCACAACATTGAACGTATTGTCGTATAGCTCCCACCAGCGAGCACCGATCATCCCGGCGGTACCATGCTGATCAACTTGAGACATGTTACAGACGTTGTGTCGGAATACAGTACGCGCTCCATAATAGGACTGAACCGCAGAAGTGCCCCAAAAGTAGGCGGGATTTCCGGTGGCATTGTAAGTGAAGGTATTGTCTTCGATGTAGAGCATGGCAGCGCTCCCAGGAATCACATCGTCAAGCCAGCCGGTTGTGTCAGATGCGCCCATGCCGTAGTTATGAATCATTTCCGCGGAGCTATTACCAACAAAGGTGTTGTGGTCGATCAAGCCTGGAGCGTTACCTTCAAGCTCAAGCATGGTTCCACCGCCCGTAAAGTTATTGTGGTCGATGCGGAAGGTTGCGGTTGTTGTCGATCCGTAGACGTACACAGCATTGTTTTTTGTGAAGGCAAACCCTGTGATCCTCGAGCCGGTGGACGGATGGGGGTGAAGAGCAACTTGGCCAGAGATTGTCGTGGTCCCGCTGCCGGTTAGGGTGATTCCTTTTGTGCTGGGGATTATGACCGCCGCTGACCAGGTGCACGTGCCGCCTGATACGACCACGGTATCGCCGATAGATGTTGAGTCGATGGCGGACTGAACACTGGTAGAAGAACAGGAGGCTGTGGTAACAGTAGTAGCGCCACTACGATCAATGCAGAGGCATGCGTAAAGCAGAAGAAGAATGCGCCGCATGGATGTAGTCTATCAGTACTGAAGGTACTGTACAAGGGGTGATGAAAATGCTGCTACAACGGAAGGGCATGAAAGAATGTGGGTTGACTAAGCTGATGATTTATCAGTCGGTTAGATTACCTGTGTGGAGTGGTTGTGATTTGAAATCCTCTGATCGTGGCAGCCTAGCCCTAGGGTTAAACGGTGTCAAAGGCTAAGATTCCACGGTGCCTTGGCCTTCAGGGAAAAGCCTACGCGATGCTGCCTTCGCTTGCACCCAGGTTGACCTGCGAGCTGGCGAAGGTTTGCCGCAAATCGCTTCCGGCACCAGATCGAACTTCTGTCTGCACCATGCCCCATGGCTCTGCGGAGCTCGCCAACCAGACCTCCGCCTCTGAGTAGTAGAGTAGCGCGAGTTTTCTCGGTGCGGCTGAAGCGAAGCTTTTGAGGGTAGACAATCTCCGAAGAACAGGACGAGGTAGGCGGTCGAACAACGCTGGCGCAAGATTGGATCGCCGACGATAACTTCCCGGTAGAGGGGAGCGCTTTAGGCACATGTGAACTAACCTCGATCGTCTTCCAAAGACCCAACCGAAAGAACTACCTTCCTACGGTCCACATGAAGCTAATGGGTTTAGCGCGAATCTGTGTCACACACATTCTTTTTAAGTCGCGCGAGCCAAATCTCTCGCCAGTAAGGATATATGCTCCGCGGACAGAATCTGCGGTGAGTCGAATAACACCCCCGGCAGACTACCCCCTCCAGCATGATGCAATCGTTCTTGAGTTGGAGCATCCTGCCCGACTTTTCGTCAATGATCCTGGTGATTCGATCTAGCACCCGATATGTGCCGCCACAATATGGGACCATTTCAGGATCAAATGACATGCCTCGATTGCGCCATGCTTCGTCAATCGTTGCTAGGATCTCAGTGTGACTCCGCACCGTTACCACGTCGCCGCGTTGCACACCAAGGTTCGCCGATGGGGTTCTGATTCCGGGCGCGATCTTTCCGAGACGAAAAGGGTACGGTGTCCCCTGATGTGTTTGTTGGATCATATCGTAAATCCAGCGGAGGACACACCCAAGCCCAAGACCTGCCGAAGCCAATTGGTCCCACGCAAACACTACGAACGCCACCACAAACTGAGACAGGCGAACGTTTCCGGAGGTATAGTCTTCCACGTACTGGCGCAGGTCCCACCAGCGCCAAGGCACCGTAGCTTGAGAAATCTTGGTGGACTGACACATGAAAACAGGCCCATTGGCATTCACCTCTTCTGTTTGCGCCTGTGTTCCAGCGACAACGTCCAACTCCGTGCATCCGGTGTGCACTCCGTAGGACTTATGACTCAATGGGCCCTCCAACGGCGGTCCAATTGCAGTTCCTGTATTGGGGTGCACCTTCTTTAACCACGATTCTTTCCAGAAGATAAGACAACGCGCCTGACACCCACCATGTGATTCTCCAGTGCAACGAAGCCCATTCAAGTGAACGGCGTTAAACATCCGCCGTGCTCCCATACCATTGGGCGGGTCACAGGTTTTGTGAGCGCGTTTGATGACCTGAAACTGCTTACCACAGAACTCAAACATTTCGGGCATGAAAGGGAGGTCTTCCAACTCCCCATTCTTGTTCAACGTTTTCAGGATTTCGTCTTTGTTGCGAACAACGACCCAGTCGCCGGCACGCAATGTAGCGCTGTTTTCATGAACATGTCTCATAGTACTGATGGCAAGGTGTGTCAAGTAGCTTGGTTTTCAATAGTGGTCGCCAGTTCCTGCAAGAGAGACTCACGGGCCAACATTTGAGGCGACAGCACCAACCCGCTAACCCCAAAGATCTCTCTCCATCGATAAACCCAATCGTGACGCCGCAGAGCCTCAATTGTGTTTCTTCTGGATAGAGCGCTGACGTGCTCCGGCTGAGAACCAAGCTTGTCAAGAACATCTAGGGTGTCGGAACCGTCAGGCTGGATCTCTATGACAGCATCGGGCCAGGGAAACATGTGGTGAAATGCTTTACACTTAGGAGTTTGGCCGATCATGACCGCGCCTGCAGCCGCTCCTTCGCAATAGCGATGGCCAACCTCGACTTGACCTTGAGTTTCGGTGGGCACGTCAACTTTTCCGGGTGCCACCACAAAATAGCGGCTGCGCATCGTCATATTCGCTAAGTGATCGCGATGTTGCCTATGATCAAGAACATCGGCAAGGGATCCCTTGGATGTGTCGTAAACGTAAAACATTTCGCGGTGCTTAGCGGCTTGAAGAAGGCGCTGGTGGATCCCCTCGCATCTCCGTCCAATGCTGTAGACGTCAATGACCCGCGTCGGGGGGAATGGATACGGTGTGAATCGAAGGGCATCAACGGCACCAGGAAGCCAATAGCACGGCCGACCAAGGATGTCAGCCAACGCAGCAACAGTACCGCTGCAGCTTGTAAATACGTGATCAAAGCGTGCAAGCGCATGCAGCCAGTACTTCAGCTCGGGGAGCGACGCTAGCCATAACTCGTCGATCCAACAAACACTTGTCCTGCAATAATCTTTCCATCCTTCAATAGCATTAACATCCAACAAGTCTTTGATGGTTTGGCAACGGACAAGAAACAGATCATATTCTTGTCGAAGTCTGACCTTGCGGAGCCCCGGATTCGCGAAGACTAGCGTCTTGGTAACATCCCGATGAATAAGCCGCCTCTGCCACAGCTCCCGGGTCTCGTACCCAATACTGGGGTCTACACAGACCAAGTCAACATCGTCGATCTCACAAAGAACATCTTGCGATTCATAATGGCCGCAATGGAACACCTTTTTCCTGCAGCATCTTCCACTAGGTACCAATATTCGCGGCCTCGGCCGGTGTCCTGATGCAACGGAATCCTTCTGACATGCGTTGATGCTTTTTAGTTCCATCTTCCACGTCCACACCCACCGCCTTTTAGCGGGTCGGCTTCCAGCGAATTGTGCTGCGGCGCGTGCGGTCGGGAGAAGCATTCCCGATGCTGGTCGGCTCCCATATCAAGATTCTGGGCGTAGCTGAGGAGCCGATGCCGCATCCATGAAAATGCTCTCGACAAACTGCAGGAATGCCAACGGGTAGGGCCTTAGCCGCCCCGGCGACTTTCAGTCGCTCCGAAAGCCACCGGCTTTCGCCGGTGGTGGTTCAGAGAACTCATTCGGTCACAACGGATTGTCGCGGCCAATTGCCGCCCGGCTTGACGCTGTTTGTTCACGGCATGACAATTCGCCATCTCGCCCATCCCAGGGCACCACCAAGCAGGCAAACGGCTGAAACCTCAACGTCGGCCGGAACAACGCGATCGGAGAACACGGCATGGAGCACAAGCCCCAGGCCAATCCACAATAGCTTCCGCCACTGATAGGAATCGTAGAGCTTGGCGAGACGTCGTTGCCCACACCACATTGCACGCACTTCGTCGGAACATGGAACAAACCTCCGGAGCAATGCGGGCACCACGCGCATTAACAGGAGAATACTTAGCAGAGACAACAGCACTCTCCAAGCGGAAGGGTTGTCGCTCCCCAAACGGGACATTGTTGGAACCATCACCAAGCCGATGGCCGTCCGATAACATGCGTCAAACGGAGCACTGTTGATCTTCACGCATAGCGTCTCGACACCTACTACTTGTGCCGAATGTGTTGTCTTAACAACATTCTTCATATACGCTCGTAGGTATAACGATCGATACAATATGGAATCCTCAGTAAGCGCGCGAGGCGAGTTGGAAGAAGGTCTATAATCCCGTGAAGCACTACACCGATCGGCATGCGTAGCCGGAATAGGCAGACAACGACCAGTACGTAAGTGGTTATATACGTTAATGTCAGCGATGCCATTCTATACAGTCGCGAGGTGTCGAAGAGAAGTGTGTGACGTAATAGGTATCCACACGCCAGCGCCACCAGGGCCCCTACCAGTTGCCGCCACACGACGGCAATTACGTCACGGACACCAATCCCCAATGGTTTCCCAGCGTATACTATGGCTGGGATGAAGAGAATGAAGGTGCAGATAACATACGCGACAGCCACACCATACAAGCCGAATGGCAATCCGCAGAACAACGCTGACAACTGCACAGCACCAGACACTATGCCGTAACGCATCCAGCGGTCCGATCGGCCAGCACTAACATGGAGCCATCCCAGAGTACGTTCCACGCAATGCGGAATACCTCGTAATGCGAGAATGCTGAGCACACCGCCAGCCGGCGCCCACTTATTCCCTAGGAGAACGAAGACGACGTCTTGACTATTAATCGCCAAGAGACCGAATACGGGCATAGAATAAAATGCGAGGGTAGAGAGAGCCTTGCCCCATAATCTTCGGAACTCCCTCAAGTCGTGTCGTACCTTGCTGAGGCTAGCCACACCGACAGAGTGCAATGGTGATACGATAAGGTCAAGTAAATTATCGTAGATGAACATTGCATTTTGATAATATCCCAGCTTTTTAGCGCCACTGTTATATCCGATTACGACTTTGTCACTGGATCTTCCAACACCGAAATCGGTTATGGTGAACCCGGCGAGGTGGACCCCAAACTTCAACATCTCCTTCACACCGGGGGTTACGCTCGGCCTACCCGGTAACCAACGACATTGGAACCAGGCACCTGCGGCTACCAGCGATGTGGTGACGATGGGCCGCACCACCAAAGCCCAGTAATGAAATCCGTACCAAGCCATGGCTATAGCAATGGTCACCCCTAGTAGATTCGAGCTTACTTCAATGATGCATAGTTGCTGAAACTTCATAGCCCTTCGCAGGAGGGCATACGGTTGGCACGACAGCGAGGCAGTGACAAAGGTGATGGCACAGACAGAAGCGATCATCTTTAGTCTGGGTTCGCCATAGAACGTTGCAAATAGAGGTGCACAGATAACAACGACTAAGGCGAATAGACAGCCAACTAGCATCGTAATCCAGAACAACGCACTGACTTCACCTTCCGTGATGCTAGAACGCTGAACAATAGCATCACGCGTCCCAAGGTCCACCAACACAGTGGCAAAGCCCGTGATGGAAGTCACCATCGCCACGATGCCATAATCTTCTGGGGCAAGAAGCCGAGCCAGGAATACAACCGATCCGACCTGAATAATCGCGTTGATACCTCTTGCGGCCAAGGAGACCACGCCACCGTGAAGGGACCGGCGTCCGTGGCCCGGCGTCGCTCTCAAGTCACCGAAATAGTCAGTCATTGCGTATGGTCGCGCAATAGTAGTGTCGTGGAATAGGTAGCCGAGCCAACCATAATGCACCTGCAAGCAGCTAGGCAGCTATGCAGTAAGGTGTGTGTACACGGCACAGGTCTTGTTTCCAACAATGTCCCATGAATGGCGGACGCGTGCGAGGGCAGAAATCTTAGATCTGTGAGTATTGAGGTTTCTGAACAGATCACTACTAAAATATTTTACAATAGAGATCGCTAAGTCGTCCGGATCACATGCACGGCAGAGATATCCAGTCTCACCGTCCACTATGTCATCGCGGAAAGATCCGACGTCACTTGCAATTACTGGCAGGCCAAAGTTGTAGGCCAAGAACAATACCCCACTCTGGAAGATTGTCGTATACGGAAGCACAGCAACATCGGCCGCTTTGAAGTACAGCTCAGTATCATCGTCGCTAATGTAGTGAAGCCGCTTGATGATGCGGCTTCCATTCACGTCGGAGTCGATACGTTGTAGTATTTGCTCGAGGTACTTCTCGTCTCCTCTTCTAGGTTCCCCCGCGACGATTAGACGGTATTCTGGGCGCTGAGCTGCCAATCTCAGAAAGGCGTCGACAAGGTATTCGAGGCCCTTATAGGGTCGAATGGCTCCGAAAAACAAGATCGTCTGTTCATGATTGCGGATTCCCAAGCGTTGCCTCGCTTCTGACGGAGTCACACTGGTATTGGGTACAGAGTTATTGATTCCAAAGGGAATCACGGACACTACGTTATCAGAAATGCCAAATTCCTGAATTAAGTCCTGTTTCATGTGATCCGTATGTACGAAAATATGATCAGACAGGATATATTGAATTTTCAAGGTGAGGCGATTGAGGAGGGAATCATTAGAGTCCCTCCGGCCTACGTTAACGTTATGAGCGGTAACCACTACTTTCTTGCGAAGCAGTTTATAATACATCATGAGAACAGTGCGATCGAAGAATTGCAACTTTCCATTCCAGAGGATATGAAAGATCTGTGCGTGTGCTGTTGCTGCGTAAACGGCTAGCCTTGCATAGTAGAGGATTACGCGCCGCATCTTTAATACTACACCACCGGGCTGCTGGTTTCCAAAGAGATTCAGAAATGTCAGCTTAGCAGTGGTGTGAAATGCGGGAGTATCGATGTCATCACTGCCGATAACGTCCAACGTCACATTGCGGGAGGCGAGCGCCATAGCTAAACCTAGCGCGTAGGGCTTGTCGAAGCCTCCGGTCAGCAGCGTCACGTCGTGGCCCATAGGGTCTGCGAGGGAGGAATTAGCAGTATTGTGTATCCGTAACACTGTCGGGTAAGATGGAGATGACATAAAATGGCATAAACAAGTAAAGGACAGCGAGGCCTACTGTTGTGATAGCGGTGGCGGAGCGCGGACACCGGCTTGCGGACGACTGGCAGTTCAGTGGAGCGTGCTGACCAACTCCGTAATCCTGCGAGGAGTGTGGGAAAGCGTTACGTGTAGCGGCCCTTGATGTCATGCCAGCGCACGGACAGCAGATCGGCGAAGGCACAGAGCCCGCTGGAAAGCTTTACTTTGGAGCCTTCGACATTGAACCACTGCACTGGTAGCTCTAGAATCTGAAAGCTGTGCTTTTTGGCGATATAGAGTAGCTCTACGTCGAAGCCGAAACCCTCGGTTTGCTGACGTGCAGAAAGGGTGTGTGCAACGTCGGCGCGGAAGAGTTTAAAACCACATTGGGTGTCCCGGTATGGCAACCCGGTAATGAATCTTGCTGCAAGGTTGAACAGCCGTCCGCTAAACTCTCGGAACAGCGACTGACGTTTTCGCACCATGGAGCGGTTTACCGCTCGCGAACCGATCGCTCCATCTGCTTGTGTTGTTAGGATCATCGCCATAAGTCTGTCAAGCTCTTCCATTGGGGTGGACAGATCGGCATCGGTCAACAGAACCCATTCGCCTCTTGCTTCGCGCATCCCAAGCCGTGTTGCGTACCCCTTGCCGTGGTTGGTTTGGTTTTCTAAGAGTCTCACGTAAGGGTTTGTCAGGGAAAACTGTTTGACGACCTCCGCCGTCCTATCATGAGATCCGTCGTCGACAATCACAATCTCTACGAAGCTGAGGTTGTGTGTTTTGAGATATAGCTTAAGCGTAGTGAGAGTCGTAGGTAGACGGTTCTCCTCGTTGTAAGCTGGGATGACGATGGAAAGAGACCACAGGCAATGAGGAACTTGGATGTCAGCACTGCCGAGGCAGTTGAGCGCAGCGGGTGTCGGGAGCAGGTGGCTCAACTCCATATTGGCTGCGGTCTTTGGAGGATTTCGATATCTCATAAGCGCGAGGACGTTACGTAGAAACGGCTGTCCTCTTGAACTGCGCAAATGCTAATGCACTGAGTGCGATAGAGATTGACACTAGGCTTGCGATGCTTCCATATCGCTCAGGCCAGCCGGTGTCAAACACCAAGGCGAAATCATGCCGGCCTGTACCTAAGTTTACTTCGATCAGTCCCTCAGGGGAGGGTTGCAGGCTCATGTGCTCAGGGAATACCCCAGTCAGTGGGACCATTCTCCATAGAGGCGAGTACAACTGGCCAATGCGTACGGCTGCATCTTCGCCGTAACAGGTCGCTGAAATATGGAATCTGCGTGGGCCTGACGCCTTGACATCTACAGAACCGCGGCTTTCACTGCATTCCCCGCTCAGCACGTCCTGAAATGGTGTGAGGGCCACATCAAAGGAATCAGGTGCCGTACCAAGCGTCTTTGCTAACGCAACTAAATGTTCAGAGGACACGTAGGTTCGAAACATAACATCTACATTCCGCATCAAAGCGAGCCCTGCGGTCTCTGGTTCTCGGAATTTGTTGATCACACGCCAGGTTAGAATACCGCCAGCTATCACGGTGACTGCGGCCAGACTTACCAAGAGTAGCGACCTCCGACCTCTGAGTGTCACCCGCTCACAGAGGCTGTTGTCTAGAGCCACAGCGAACAGGCCAGCCACCACGACACAAAGAATTCCGCAAAGGCGAAACGGAAATTGCAACATGGAGAGTTGCGGAACAGCCTGCCAGAGCGGAGCGCTCCAAGGTAGCATCAGGACAAATGAGACACTGCCTATAAACAAGAGATAATCCTCGCGCGTTGTAGGTTTTCTTAACATCGAACAATACGCAACAATCCCGAGAGCAACCATAGACAAGGTGGAGAACAGCATCCTCGCTGAGAAGTCGCCTGGGGTTTCGAAGACAGTCACGTTCAAGCCGCTCATGAGGATCAGCTTGGGACCGAAGTCTGGTATCATCATGGCGACTCCGAGGCCAAGAACCAGCGTCATCGCTATGCGTCGCCCGGTATCTCTCCCTGAACGCCAGACGCAGGTTGTAGCAAGAATTACAAGGAGCACGGTGCTTAGCAAGGCCGGGAGTATGAACAATCTAGCTAGACTTACTGACGCTAGATAGGAGAACCATCTACCTAGCTCGTTGGCGGGCAAATTGAGCGGCATTTTACTTAGGTCAATCAAGTGGCGGTAGACGAATAGCGGCAGCAAGTACACCGCAGCAATGCCGAGCCCCAGCATCACGGCTAAAGCAATAGATACTAGACACCGCCTAAGAGTCACGTGACCAGATTCCCGGGATGCAATGGCGTAGCCAACCAACAAGGGAACAAATAGCGCTGCCGACAGGAGATGACTTAATAATAACAGGCCGAGCACAACACCAAGAAGACTAACCGACGCAATGGACATCCGAGGCTGCGTTGAAATCCTGTCACAGATCGCAAGTGCAAGGGGCATCCATACAAAGGCAAACGTGTCTCCTAGAGCGGAGCGGAGGTAGACCGCCTGCCCCAGTATATACGGCAGGGAGATGTAAGCAACCGCAGCGATTGTGGCAGCGGTCGGTGTACATCGCGTGCGAAACCACGTGCGCGCAGTGAACCCTGCGGCTGCTAGTGCGAGAAAACAACACACACCCAACTCTCTGGCCTCTCGAGTAGGAGTGGCCGGGAAAGTAGTCAGTGGACGTAGTAGAGCGGTGACGAAGTAGGGGAGTGGGTATTGAGCAAGGAAGATGGGGCTGCCATAACCCTTGTTCGCACCAGAGAGCCAACGCGGATAGAGGTCACCGCTCCAGAATTGGCGAGTGAAGAAGAATTGGTATTCCGTGTGGTACTCCGAGTCATAGCCGCGGGGAATACCAACCATTAGGCATGGAAGGCAGAGAAATGCCGCGACGAGAATGATGACTGAGCCGTGGATAAGCGCCGAGTGACGATTCACGAGTTTACCTTTTGGCTGACGTGTATGCTCAGCGGGCATTTAAGTCTCCTACGCTACGGTGTCATCGAACGTGAGTCAGAGAGCATGACTCTCGGGTGTCTGGAATGGAACGAGGTTACCCACTGCTCGGAAAGAGGCGCGTAAATATGGCGCACAATAGAGTGCTCTAACTGTCGCAAGATAGGAGTCATGCGGCCTCGTGGGTCAGCGGTAAGGATGCATGTTGCAGCAGAGGCTCGCCATGAGGGTTCTGTGACGTGAGATAACACGGCGGAACGTTGAGTATCGCAAACAGCAGAAAGAGCCATGCTGGGGCCTGCATTCTAAAGAATGCGGCCTCGGTAAAATTGTACACCAGTCCAACGAAGAAATACGCCAGTCGGATACTGCCTGCTGGTGCATGTCTACGCCAAGCACAGAAAAGTGAGCGATAACTGATTACAAGTATAATTACGAGCCAAAGTACGCCAATCCATCCCAGGTTCAGAAAGATTTCGAGGTAACCGTTATGAGCTTCATTCGGACGCCACCAGTAGCGATTCCAAATGGTATCGAGTCTCGGTCCAAGCCAAAAACTCTCGAATCCCGTTCCGAACAAGGGGTGTTGAACTAGGCTGAGGAGTAATCCCCAGACCTCAGTTCGGTCCGTGAGCGTCGGGTCCCTTCCCATTAACTGAAGGGCTTGTGGACTGGCATCAAGGAAGACAACCGAGGCGGAAGCACTCAGCATCGAAGCTAGGAGTAGATGCACGACAAGTGGTTTTCGCACACACAGGCGGCTAGTAGTCAGCACGATGAGGATACTTCCCATGAGAAAAGTGCAGAGAGAAGTCATCGAATTTGCGGTGTGCAGTAACCACAGTACCATCGATAGCATGACGCCGTTTGCGGTCATTCTTCGGATGCGACTACCGGTACCCTGGTTGCGGTAGGCGAGTATAAACCGCCATAGGCACGCGAGACCAAGGCAGAGGGAGATCACGCCAAGAGTGTTCTTGTTTGTGGTAACGCCTATGTAACCGGGTTTACCTCCCCATGGACCGTATCCTACTCCGAGTGTGGGATAATATTTGATAAACAACACAGACAGTGGTACTAGAACGTAGGCAGTCCGCGATAATAGCCGGTTGAACGCGGTAAGTGGATTACGGTCGCTTAGGACAATCAATAGCATGACCATATCGCCCAAGGCCTTCATCCAGCGTTTGAACGCCACTTCGGGGAAATCAGACCAGAGTAGGCTTAAGGCGCAGTAGAGAAAAAATAGTATTATTACTCTATTCGAACGTAACAACGCTCCGACCTGCCTTCCTCTGCTACAAAGTACTATTATCCCTGCTGCCAATAGGCTAGAGTACACTAACCTGTCGATTGGGCTGCCTTCCAGCGCCTGCGCGGCATCTTCAATCGGGGTACCCATGTGCAACCACTGGCTCACTGGCCGTGAGCAGGCTATCAAGAACCAAAGCGCGGGAATCCACAGGGCCCCTGAGGTGCACGCCCCCCGGTCTCTGTCAAGCCAGAAGAGTCCCAAAATCACGATAACGAAAAGAATAGCGGCAAGCGCAGGGGGCATCGTGGGTATGAGTAAATGATCTTAATTCTTACATTCCTGCTGTATGCACAGGTGCACGCCCGCACAGGATGCGATGGAACCGCAAGTGGTCTGGCCATGTTGAAACGTCACCGACCTACGTGCGCGAAACCAAGAAACGGTTTGAGCGGCAGTCGCGAACCAAGCGCCGCGATCGAGTAATTCTTGGATGAGTTGCCGATAGAAGGCCCCCCAGAGTCTCTCCGGCGCGATACTACGGTCATGCCAGTTCACGGTCACGCAGCCGCCAAACTGGACGGCGTTGTCGAGGATGGTACCGATTCGCTTGCGCGCATCTTGTGGAGAGAGGTTAAGGTAAGCGGGATAGAACAACGCCGTGTCCATAATATGAAGCGGAAGTTCCAGGAGCTTTTCTGCTGTCAAGAGTTTGTAGACTTGGGTTGTCCCCGCACGATATCCAATGGTTTCGTTGTAGCCGACTGTCGAATCGTAATCGGCTCCCGCTTGTTCCAGCGCAGCCGGGGATCGATCACGGAAATAGAGCCAGTGCATCCGCACACCGACCTCGGACTGGCCGGTGATTTGCCGGATCTCCTCCAACTCCGCCCACCCCTTGGAAGCGTCAAGCCAGGCATCGATGCCGTGTAATCCGATTTCACAGCCGGAAGCCATTAAAGTCTGCACGGTAGCAGCGAAATCTTTGGCACGATAGCGAGCCGCGCGCCGGCTCGGTGCGGGACCGTCCATTCGCTGGCCAGGGCTCCCCCGGAATGGAATGAAGAAAAATGACGAAGGCAAACCGTCTTCCAGCTTTAGATATTGCTCGAATGTGTGCCAGAAGTCGCTGGCGAGACCCAAATGGACAAACGGCAGCTTCAGCACTGCTCCCCAATTCGTGAGCAGGTGCCGCACAGGCGTCCGCCCGCGGATCACGTCGAACAGTGACCGGAAAAGAGCACGGTACAGAAATCCGAGAATCGTATTATCGAATCTGTGCTGCCGGATGGATGGATGATCAACATCATGCGTTAAGCAGGCAATGAAGCGGTAACCCTTTGGTACAGGCGGGATCTCCATCAGAGGCGCGCCGCTTGCCAGGATCACATCTCGCAAGAGAGCGATATGAAGGTCCAACGTGGGAATGCCGGCATTGCAGGCGGGCTGTCCCACGGTCAGGAGTGTACGGACTTCCTCGAACAGGTTGTACCCAATCCGTATTCTCATCCCGGAAAGGGATTGGCGAACATGCATGGCCGGTTCTTTGGATTTTTCATCAACCAGGTCGCTGTCAGTGCCCCGAAACAAGAGGTGCTCGCCGTAGATGGGGAGAGCGGCCTCTCGGTACAACAGCATTCGGCCCTGTCTCTCTGGAGATACGGCCTCAGTCTCCTGACCGACGTCAACTTGGAGCGGTTGGCCGGAATAGATGAGGATCAGCTTCGCGTAATCCTCCTGGAAATCGTGATCCCCGGAGCAGAGCAAAACGTCATAGGCCTGATCGCGGCGGTGAAATTCCCACGGGGTCTTGAAGAGTTCGAAAAACTCTTGGACAACCGCATGCTCTGCCGGATGTGCGAGAACGCCAATCATCGTGAGTGTCAGCTCTTCGCCAGGAGTCCGCCGACGAGATTCACCAGGGTCTGTCTCTCCTGGGGCCAGCGATGCGACAGGTATACTTGCTGGCCCCGGTAAGCGGTCTCGGTAGCCTCTTTCGGATGGGAGAAGACGTACGCCATTTGTTGGGCAAGTTCGCCCACATTCGCGGAGTCGAAGAAGAACAGAGATTCCGGAGTGAAGTAATCCTGAATGCCTGGGGTTCTGGGCGCAATCACCGGTTTCCCCAATGCGAGGTACTCGAAAATTCGGGTCGGTGTATTGATATCCGTAAACGCGTTCCGCTGGTTGGGAATGACGCCCACGTCGCATCCATCGATTTCTCGAACCAACTGTTCCAGGCTCTTCGGACCGAGATAATGCACGCAGTCCTGCATGTTGTTTGCGAGAACCTGTTCCATCACTTGCTCGAGAAAAGGCGTGCTGTGGCCATAAACCCTCAGTTCCGCGCTGGGAACAGTATGCCGTATCTTTGCCAGCGCCGCTACCGCCAGATCCAGCCCATTCCGCTCTACCAGGGACCCGTGGTACATAATGACAAAACGCTTTGCGGAAGCCTCACTCGCGGACGGCAGTTCGCACGGTGGACGGAATGGGAAAATCTCTTCGTCGGGAGAGTTCATCACAACGCCGATCTTCTCGGGCCGGCAGCTTCGCGAGGCAAAGATCCGCTTGCAGGCTACATTAACCGTGAGCACGAAGTGCGCACGTGCCATACTCCACTTCTCGAGCCAGCGGATCAGGCGAACGCTGAAGCTATTGGCATCGAGACCGAAGATCGTGGTCATCAGTTCCGGCATGGGGTCATGAAGATCCAGGATTACTTTTGCTCCCAGCAGCTTCGGAACCAGCGAACTCAGCACCAGGATGTCCGGCATGTTGTGGATGTAGACCAGATCATACCGGCGCCGGAGGGAACGCAAGGCAAGGATGACAGCGGAAACAAGAATGAACGCCGAATAGTTGTATGCGTAGGCGAACGCCCCGCCCCGCTGGTGCTTGATGGGAGCGCGATAAATGTCGAGATCCCCCTTCACCTCTCGTTTCGGATACTTCTCGTCCGCCAGACAAATCAGGTCTACCGTCATTCCTTCTTTGAGCAGGGCGTCCGCGGCCCGGCGGGGCCGTGGATCGAAGGGGTACGAGGAGAACACGACCATCGCCACACGCTTCCCATGGAGATGGGTGGAGGTTGGCACGGTCGTCGATTGCGTATGGGAGGCTTGACGGACTCCCAGATCCGTACGCTGGGTAGCGACCACACGATCTGTGGTTGGACGAAACATGTTCGAAATTCGTACTGGCGCGATAAGTGAGTCGACTGCAGGTAGGCAGTCCCTGCCTGCTTACGCCACAGCCACTACGTCTGCAATGCGGGCTTCCCGCTCGATCTTCATCCTGTTGGAAGCCTGAATTGCCTCGAGAATCAGGGAATGATCGTACTTCTTTAGAATCTCGATGTTGGGCATCACGCAATGGCCGCCGATGACTCCCGGGAAGTACTTAACGGGAGGAAAAAACATGATCTCATCGTAGAACGACACAACCTCATCGTAATCCGCTCCGGTTCGGTCACAGTATCGCTCCACTTCCTGCGCCCAGGCGATCATCACCCCAAAGTAGGTGGTTTCCGTGAGTTTTGCCAGTTCACTGGCCTCGGGCGACGAGAGCACCTTCGTTTTCAAGCCCGCAGATTCAAAGTGTCTGGCGGCCTTCTGACCCGCGACGGGATCCATTGCGCCCACAAACTTGGTATAGACGTGGAGGTCTTGGAGCATCCGAACGTGCTTGCCGCGCACCGGGCTATTCACTACCGCGGCGCCCGTTCTTTCAGCGATCGCGCGCGTTGTTCCGATTCCCACCGTGCTGTCGATGATCGTCAATGCCGGCCGGAAGAGCTGGATGTACCGGGCAGTCTCCCCAAGGAAGTCCTTGATCTGGTAAGGGTAGCAGACGTGCATGATATCGACGTCCGCGGGTGGCTCGACGGGGGCGATGTCCACACCAACTGTGTCATGGTGTTTTGAAATGAGGTCGAAAAGGGGTTTCCCTACTTCTCCCAGTCCAACGACAACAACCTTATTTGTGGTTTTCATAGGCCTCAGATTTCCTTACTGCATGTGTATCTCGTAACACTCGCGCCGGATTTCCCGCCACAATCGCGTCCGCCGGCACATCCTTAGTCACCACACTCCCCGCCCCCACAATCGCCCGCTCCCCAATGGTCACGTTCGCCAGGATCGTCACGCCGGAGCCAACCGAAGCGCCCTTCTTCACCAGCGTCGGCTCTACTTTCCAATCGGCTTCCGTCTGCAACTGGCCGTCCGCCACAGTGGCGCGGGGATAGGTGTCGTTGATGAACGTCACCCCATGTCCGATGAAGACGTTGTCTTCAATCGTGACCCCTTCACAGATGAACGTATGGCTCGAGATCTTGCAGTTCTTCCCCACCTTGGCGTTCTTCTGGATCTCCACAAACGCCCCAATCTTGGTCTGGTCGCCGACTTCGCAACCGTAGAGGTTGATGAAACGCGACAGCTTCACGTTCTCTCCGAGCTTTACGTCGGGAGTAATGCAGACGAATTCGTTCATATCGTTTAGTAGGCGCCGGAGACAACCGCGCGCGGCGTCTTCAGCAGGATCCTGATGTCCATCCACACCGACCACGTGTTGGCGTAGCGCAAATCCAGCCGCACCATGTCGTCGAACTTCACCCGGCTGCGTCCCTCCACCTGCCACAGGCCCGTGATCCCCGGCTTTACCGACAGAAGCCGCCGCTTGTGCCAGGTGCTGTAGCATTCAAACTCATACGGCACGGGCGGCCGCGGGCCCACCAGGGACATCTCCCCTGTGAGTACATTGAGGAACTGCGGCAGCTCGTCCAGGCTCGTCCGGCGCAGAAAACTCCCGAGAGGCGTAATGCGCGGGTCTTTCGCCAGCTTGTACACCGCCTTCCCGTCGCCCGTTGCTTCCGCTTGCGCTTTCCCCGCGATCAGGCGCGTCACGTACTCTCTGTGAATCGCCGAGTCGTTCCCCGTCTTCATCGAGCGGAACTTCAGGAACGTGAAGGTCTTGCCGTACTGCCCGACGCGCTCCTGGCGGTAGAACACCGGCCCCTTCGAGGTCAGCTTCACCGCCGCGGCAATCAGCAGGAAGAGCGGAGAGCCGATTGTCAGGGCGCAAAGGCTGCCCGTAATGTCCAACGCCCGCTTCAGCACGTGCGAGCCTTTCCTGCGGTCCATCTCCTGGCTCAGGTCCGGATGCAGCGCCAGATCCGCCGGCCCCTTGGGGCCTCCCTTCAGGGAATCCTCCGGGAAGACATGGCAGGAGAGCCGGATCTCCCTCGCCTTCTCCACCCCCAGACTCTCCTCCAGCGTCTCCGCCACCCGGTTGAGCAGGACATCGGATACCGCTCGGGCCTCCCCCTCGATCTCGGTGAAGATGACGCTCAGAACGAAACCGTCCTTGTACCAGCCTTTGATGTCCGTCTCTCTGGTAGAATGGGATAAGATGTGCAGGACTTTGTTCAAGACCTGCTCTTCCCTGCCCGCCTTCAGTAAGGTATCCGACTCCAGCAGCATGAGCACGAAACGCCGCGACGAGCGTTCCGTCCGCTTCCGCTCGATGCACAGCATTCTGGTAAACGCCGCTTCACTGAGAAACTCGTGGCTCGAGTGGCCATCGGGGGCGATAACGGTCGCGAGAGAAGTTCGGCTGCGTGTGTTTGCGGCGAGAATGTCTGAGAGCGGCTGACTCATATCTACTTCTCCACCTCGGCGGGTACGAGGTCTGCCGAGGTAAGCTACCGCCCTTTCGGTCCCAGTCAGAAGTAATCTTCTGGGCCGACGGGGAGATCGGCTTTGCCGGATAGAGTGCAGTTCGAGGTCCAAACCGCTGTTGCCCTACTAGGTGACTTGGAATCAACAACATGGCTGCCCATGCAACTGTTGGGACAGAGTCGCGCCGGAAACACGTTTTCAGACTTGCTCCCAAATTCTGAGAACATTTGTGAGACGAAAAACGAAAAACGAAGCCGGGAAACGAACCTGATTCCCGGCTCCGAAGTTGTAACATGCTACACACACACCGTGTTGAAATTGGCCACCGCCTGGCCTACCGCCCGGATCTGCTCCTCGGTCATTTCGGGGAACATCGGCAGCGAAACCTCCTGTGCGGCCACGTGCTCAGATACGGGAAACGAACCTGAGCCGTACCCTAAATCGGCATGCGCCGGCATCAGGTGGACCGGAATCGGGTAGTGGATCCCCGTCTGCACCCCCTGCGAGTTCAGCGAGTCCATGAACTCCTGCCGCCGCGGGGTAAGCACCGCATACACGTGGTAAACGTGGCGGTTGCCGGGCATTTGGGTGGGTAAGGTCAGTCCGCTTTCAGCGAGGGCACTACGGTAGGCGGTGGCATGGGCGCGGCGTGTTTCGGTCCACGCCTCCAGGTACCGCAGCTTCACCCGGAGCACGGCGCCCTGAACGCCCTCCATCCGGTAGTTATACCCCTTGAGCAGGTGATGGTACTTCTTCTCCGCCCCCCAATCCCGCAGCATCCGGATCGTCCGGGTGAACTCGGGAGAGTTGGTCGTCACCAGGCCGCCTTCACCATAGGCGCCCAGATTTTTACCCGGGTAAAAACTGAAGCAGCCCAAGTCGCCCATCGAGCCGCAGCGGCGGCCCTTGTACTCCGCCCCATGCGCCTGGGCGGCGTCCTCGATCACCAACAACCCGCGCCGCCGGGCAATTTCGAGAATCGGGTCCATATCCGCCGGATTGCCATAGAGATGCACCGGCAGGATGGCCTTCGTCTTGGGCGTGATCGCCGCCTCGATCTTCGCCGGATCCATGGTGTACGTCACCGGGTCCACGTCCACGAACACCGGCTTGGCTCCCGTGTACTCCACGGCAGCCACCGTCGCCACAAAGGTGCAGGGAACGGTGATCACTTCGTCGCCCGGGCCGACACCGGCGGCAAGGAGGGCAAGATGCAAAGCGCTGGTTCCGCTGTTGACGGCGATCCCGTATTTGGCGCCGCTGAAGGCCGCAAACTCCTCTTCGAAGGCCGCTACCTCCTTGCCGAGGACGAACTGGGTGGACTCGAAGACATTCGAAACCGCCGCGAGGATCTCGTCTTTGATCCCCAGATACTGTTGTTTCAAATCAAGAAAGGGAACATTCATATGAGTTCGTCTCCTTAAGCCACCGCCAGGTCCTGGGCCTTCAACTGCACGGCCCGTCCCTGTTGCTTCATCGACTTCGTCGCCGCCTCGAGAACACTCACCACCCGCAGGCCGGCGTGGCCGTCCGTAATGGGGGCCTTGCCGGTGTTGATGCAGTCGGCAAAGTGCTGCGCCTCGATCCGCAGGGCCTCGGTCACGTCGATCTGTGGCGAGTAGATGTCGCCGGAGCGGTAGCTGACCAGCAGCTTGTAGCGGGATTCGTCGCCGTTCTTCACGGTGACTCCCTTGTCATAAACCTTGATCTTCTCGCTGCTCTCGATGTCGTCGTAAACAATCATCTGCTTACTGCCCCCGATTAGGGTGCGGCGGATCTTCACCGGCGAGAGCCAGTTCACGTTCAGATGAGCAATCAGCGAATTTTCGTAAAACACCGTCACGTACGCGATATTCTCGGCCGCTCCGCTCACATGGCCGACGCCGGTGGCGGACACAGCTACAGGGGAGGAAGGCAGGATGTAATCCATGATCGACAGATCGTGAACCGCCAGGTCCCAGATGACATCGACGTCGGACTGGAATAGACCCAGGTTCACTCGCGTGGAGTCGTAGTAGTAGATGTCGCCCAGCGAGCCTTTGTCGATCAATTCGCGGATCTTGCGGACAGCGCCGGTATAGACGAAGGTGTGGTCCACCATCAGGATGAGCTTCCGCCGCTCGGCCTCGTCAATCAGCCGCAAGGCCTCTTCGGAAGTCGTCGTCATCGGCTTCTCGACCAGTACGTGCTTGCCCGACTGCAACGCCTGAAGCGCCAGGGGGAAGTGAGTGGACACAGGCGTGGAGATGGCCACTGCGTCAATGTTCGGGTGGTTGAGGATTTCCTCGAAATCCGTCGTGACCTCCACCCCGGGATACCGGCGCTGAACCAGGTCCAGCCGGTCTTGCTTCAGGTCGGAAACCATCACCACCCGGGTGTCGGGTGATTCCACAAAGTTGCGGACCAGGTTAGGTCCCCAATAGCCGTATCCGATGACTCCAATGCGAATCAAATCGCACCTCCTAATACAACTTGCTTTTACTAATGCGGAGAGTACACGCGCCAGTTAGTAGCAGGCACGTCACAGGCCAAACGGATTGGCGTCGCCGGAGTACCAATATGCTGGCAAAACAATAAGAAGAAAGGAAAATAATTGTGAAAGCGCGGCGGAAAACAGCCACGTACACTATGCGCGCGTGGGACCGTTCAGATCAGGTTTCGGCGTCACAATCGACTCGAATAGCCACTCTTCATCCTGCTGTAGAATGACAGCGATTTTGCCCCGCAGCTCCGGACTGGCCGACCGGTAGCCGTTGATGACCTTGCTCAGCATCGTTTCGTCCATTCCCAGTAGTTGAGCCAAGCGGTTCTGCCGGATGCCGGCGCGCCAAAGTTGTAGCTTGAGATTGGGATACACGTTCGGACCTCCCGTTGTTAGCCGGCGACGGGCAACGGCAAAGCCGCCGCGCGGATCACCTCGACATCGCGAATATCAACTTCCGTGGACACGGAACGGGACAGTAGTTCCACGGATAATACCAGGCGCGCCTGGTTCTTGATGCGCACCAGCAGCCCCTCCAGATCTTTCAGCGGACCACGCCGGATGCGCACCCAGGAGCCCTCGCGCAGCAGCGGATGAGTCAGCAGCGGGGCATTGACTTGCAGCAGGCGCTGGATTGCGGCGATCTCTGTTTCGGGGACGGGTTCGATGGAGCCTCCGCATCCCAGGATGCTTACTGTGCCCGTTGTGCGCAGAACCGTCATGCGGAGTGCGGGCGTATCCAACAAGCGGGTGAAGACGTAACCGGGAAAGATCGGCACATCAATCACTTTCCTGCGGTCCTTCCATTGATGCACTTCCGTCACCGCGGGCAGGTAGGTTTCGAGGCCCTTCGACGCGAGTTCCACGGCCACCCGCTTCTCAAAATTGGAACGAACATGTACCGCGTACCAGGAAGAACACTCGCCAGGGGGAATGATCACTCTTGCGGGTGCATAACTCAGAAGTTCAGACATAGCTTCGCCCTTTCGCTTACAGCGCCTCGTTCCAAAAATTAAGAAACCATCCAATCATTTGCGTCCGCTCTTACGGCCGCGGCCAACCGCTTACTTACTCTCCGGGTAATACCCGTAATAGTCACGCATCTTCCAGAGGAACCAATCCTCGGCGCAATTCAACACAATCCCCAACAACTTGTTTTTGGCAATTGTTTTCAACGCCTTGGCGCAGGCCTGCCGCTCGGTGTGATCCGGCCGCATCACCAGGATCGTGCCGTCGCAAACCGCGTGAATCAAATCGTAATCTGCCACAATGCCCATCGGGGTGGAGTCCACAATCGCGAAAGTAAACTGCTCACGCAAATTCCTTACCAATTCGCGCCAGGCAGCCGAATCCAACAATTCCGCCGGATTCGCCGACGTGCGCCCCGCAGGGAGGATGTGCAGGTTCGGCAGGTTTTCCGTCTGGACAACCGCATCCTGAAGCGAACACTGTCCGGTCAATACTTCGGCTAAGCCCGGAGCATCCTCGATTCCCAGCTTGGGAGCGATGGTGCTGTGCCGCAGGTCGCCGTCCACCAACAGAACACGAACGTCCTGTTTCAAAGCAAGCGCGCCGGCGATATTGATCGCGGTGGTTGTCTTGCCGTCTCCGGCGCCTGGGCTGGATATGGCAATCACTTTCGGTTTCGCCGCATGGTGAAGAATGTTGGTCCGCAGAATCCGGTAGCATTCCGCGGTCCTGCGGTCGCTGCCGTCAAAAGGCAGGACAGGTTGGGAAGCCCGCGCCCGAACTCTCGCGATCCGGTAACCGCGATCATTCAACGGGAGTTCCGCAGGCTTCGGCGGATAGGCCGTTGCCGCCACGCCATTGGTGCCCGGTGCGGGAACCGGCGCCGGGATCTCAATGACTTGCCGCACGCCGATGGCTTCCGCATCCGCGGCGGCCGGGTCAGGCTGGCCGTGTTGCTCCGTCTCGGTCTCAATCATCCGCACCACTTCGTTCTCGGTATGCTTCAATGCGTCGTAGATTCTGCTCATTTCGTCATTCCCGCCTTCCGCATCCGAAAGCCAAATTTTCCCGCCCAACGGCTCAGAAGCGAGATCTCGGGTTCCCGCTCGCCGTAGCGTTCCAAGGGAATCTGCTCGTAGACATTCGCTGCCGGCGCCACAGGGATCGGTCTCCCGTTCGTGCTGTGAGGAATGGGCTGCACAGGAGCGGCCACTACCGTGGGCCGGGCCGGCACAGTGACAGTTCTTCGAGGCGGCTGTGCGCCGCCGGCCGCGCGGAGATCCAGGTCGCGGACCACCTCGAGAACATCCTCCGGGGCGACCTCGTTGCGATTGGCGCCATAGGCCGAGACCAGCGCGTTATCGCAAATGCCGTTGATGATTCGCGGGATACCCCTGCTCCAGGAAGCGATCAGTTCCACGGCTGTTTCCTGGAACGGCAACGGTTCTGCCCCTCCGGCTTTCATCCAGCGGAAGCGCAGGTACTGATGCACGTCCGGCCTGGAGAGCGGTTGGATCTGTAGACGAACCGCTACCCGCTGCTTCAGTTGCCAGAGATCGTCGCGATTGAGAATGCCATTGAGTTCCGGCTGTCCGGCAAGAACGATTTGCAGCAATTTCTCTTTGGCTGTCTCGAAGTTTGTCAACAGCCGGACTTCCTCGAGAAGATCCGGGCTCAGCTTGTGGGCTTCATCGATGATCAGGACCGCCACTTTCCCCTCGCGGCGGGTAGCCAACAGAAACTGCTCCAGCCGTAGTAATCGCTGCGCTTTATTGATCGAAACCGGTATGTCAAAGTCGGCCAGCGCCAGTTCGAGAAACTCGGATGGGGTGAGCGTCGGATTGTAGACAAAGCTGGTCCGCATCGCCACCGGCGAGGAATCCAGCAGTTTTCGCAGCAGGGTCGTCTTTCCGGTACCCGCCTCGCCAGTCAACACCATGAAGCCCTTGCGCCGCATCACGGCGTAAGTCAGCCCGGCAAGCGCCTCGCGGTGGGCTGCCGTCCAGAACAGCACTGAAGGGTCGGGCGTCATGCCGAAAGGGTTAGTCTTCAAGTGAAAGTGTGCTTCGTACATCAGGGCTTCACTTGCCGGAACCCGGTTGCGCCGGGACGCCGATTACGATGGTGGGCACTCGTCCCAGAATCTGTACATGGGGCGGAAGTTCCCATTCTCCGAGAAATTGATCTTTTCGCAGCTCGATTCCTAACGCCCAAGCCAGGCTGAGCACGAGGCCCACGACAACCGCTCCGATGTTCAATACCAGCCGCTTCGGCTTGATGGGCGCACTCGGAATTCGCGCCGGATCCTGTAAGGTAAATTGTTCGGCCTGCTGGCGGCGTTCCATGTCCGTGGCCATTTCCGCGGACATCTTTTTGTCGAGCAAAGACTTATAGTTCGCTTTGGAAATCTCGTAGTCACGGGTGACGGCGGCCAGTTCCTGCTCCCGCATGGGCAGCCGTTCCACTCGAGCTTGATACTCCGCGATGCTTCGCAAAATCCGCTGGCGGTCGGCTACGCGGGATTCGAGTTCCTTCACCGTAAACGTCAACTGGGTACGGGTTGTCGCCACACGGGCCTTTTCCTTGTTGAGCTCGGTGCTCATTTCGAACGGCACGGCGGGATTGATGGTTATTTCATTTGCGGGAGCATTCTTTTTGGCAACAGGCGCCGGCGCTTTGGGGTGGAGTGCCGCTTCTCGCGCTTCCTGTTGTAATGCCGCCTCGAGTTCCGCTTTCAGGCGCCTGACCTCGGGATGCTCCTCCTGGTAGCGAAGGCGTGCCGCGTCCAACTGAGCCTGCAAATCCTTGGAGCGCAGCGGGGGTGGCGCCGGCGCTGCCGCTGTTGGTGTAGTATCCTGCCTCACACCGCTTGCCACAGTTCGCGGCGCGGAAGCCTGTTCCACTGCTCGCATCACTGCCGCCTCTGCCGTCTCGGCCAGCCGCAGCGTGTTCTCGAGCATCATCTTGTTCTGCTCGGCGCGGTTGATTGCATCCTGAGTTCCCTGCAATTCGGAATGCAGCCGCGCGAGCGTTCCTACCAGTGCTGCTTCCTGCTCAGGTAACTCGCCCATGCGCTGCAATTTGAACCGGCTCAGGTTGGCCTCCTGCTGTTCCAGGTTCTTGCGGGCCTCCTGGAGCTGGCTTTCGAGGAACTGGGATGTCCCTTCCGCCCGCATCTCGCGCTCTCTCAGATTTCCGGCAATGAACAACCCCGAAATCTCATTCACAACCCCGGCTACGATGGTGGGGTCGGGTCCCTCATAGGCGACGCGGAAGGCTCCGGTAGTCTGGTTTGCCCCAGGACGCGCGCCGCCCCAGCCTTTTTCCGGAATGATCTGTATGTCGCTCCGCATCTGCTCGATGACTTGTTCGGGAGACTTGGTCTTGCGAAGTTTGGGATAGAGGTTGAATTTCCGGATCAGTTTCTCTAACTGCGTGGCGCTGAGAATCTGCTGGCTGATGGTGGCCAGGTGTTCCTCCACCGGCACTTCGACCGTGGAAGCCACAAACCGCTCCGGAATCTTTTGTGAATCCACCAGGATGAGGGATTCGGCGTGATACACATTGGGCAACAGGCGAACGATTCCCACACCAACCAAAGCGAGCACGATCCATATCGCCACGATCACCGTCTTGTGCTTCCAGAGCATGCGCACGATGGAGAGAGGGTTGGCGAAAGGGGACATTTCGGGCGTGGGCGCTGGGATGGGGATAGGTGCGGGATGGGTCATCACGATTACCGCCGATGCGAACCGGCCCAGCCCAAACGCCGGGCGCCGTCAACATTTTGTTGCAATACGCCCTGTTAGGAGCAATCCGCTTGCCACACCACTTTCGGGTTGAGAATCTTGCGCTTGCCCCTCTCCGCCCTGACGCCGCTGGAGAGTCCATTGGGATTTTGTCCCAAATTTCGGTTGCCCGTCACTTGATCGCCATCGTTACGATGTTACTCGGCGACCCGTTGATCACCGCACGCAACGGCACCGCATCCCCCGTCACCGCACCGGCCGGAATCTTTACCGTCAACCGCCACACCCCCACCATCTGGGGCGCAAGGCCGGAAAATTGGATTTCTCCGAACGTGCTGCCGATGGCCACACAGACGGAGGGCTGCTTGCTGAGGCAGGTTACCCCGTCCGAGGTCGGCACCGCCACGGTGGATACGTCCGAAGGAGCCGCCTGTCCATCGGCGACCGGGGGACTGACCGGGCCCTGTCCGGTGCCGAGAATCGTCACTGTGGTACCGCGCGCCGCTGCGTTCTTGGCGCTGTTTGGCGTTCCGTCCTGATTCAGGATGCGGCCCTGATTTTTGGCGATCGTATCGTCCGTAAAGATGCCGGGAGAAGTGGAGGCGACCGGAACCGCGGCTCCGGCGATCAGTTCGCTCGTTTCGCTATCGCGCACTGCCACGCGCGCAGTACCAACCGGAGACGCCGAGGGAACCTGGAAATCAATTTCGCCCTTTGCCACGGAAGACAGCGGCGCCAGCAGTTGGTCGTTGACCGCCACTTCGCGGCCTGCCAGAGATTGGGGCAGCGCTCCGGCGGCGGCTTTCTCTTCGTTTTCCGCCAAGCCATCGCCGAGGAATTTGGCTACTCCGCCCAGCGGCAGCGGCGCGCCGGATTGGGAGTTCGCGGCATGAAGAACCGACGCCGGCTTGAGGAAATGCACGACGCGGCTGTTGCCGGCATCTCCGATGTAGAGCGTATCCTTGCGGTCCACAAAAATCCCTAGAGGCGCGACCAAGCCCTCGGGAGTCGCCTGCCTGGAAGTGGCGTTGAAGTTCGGCCCCGATCCCGATAGATCCCGCTGCCCAACGACCGCCGAAGCCGCCGCACCCGACAGCGGCAGGAAAATCAAAGACGGATAGATCAGCACACGGTTATTGCCGTCATCGGAGACGTAGATATTGCCGGTGCTGTCTTGAGCCACATCCCAGGGCAGACGCAGGCCGCTTGCGCCGCCGCCGGCAGCGCTCGAAGCAAAATCCACCTGCCCCAGCACGATGGCCGCAGCGCTTCCAGCCTGGGCGGCATCCCGGGTATTGGGGAAAATCATTACGCGATTGGCTCCGGTATCGGCCACGTACAGCGTGGAGGACGCATCGACAAACACGCCTTGCGGTGTGGTGAGCGTCTGCGCGGAAGAAAGGTTCGACGGCGTGGAGGAAGTGAAACCGGGCTGGCCGAACACGCGAATTGCCGCTGTGCCGTTCTGTGGAAATTCGAGGACGCGGTTATTGCCGCTGTCGGCCACGAACAGGTTGCCGTCGGCGTCGAGCGCGATGCCCGCCGGGGTATTCAACGAGAACGCGCTCACCGCGGCCGAGATGGAACTGGTAAAGTTAGCCTGTCCGATGACCAGATCGGGAGTAATACGGCCGGACTGGTCCACCGGGCGCGGATAGCGCAAGACCCGGTTGTTGCCGCTGTCAGCAACGTAGAGATTGCCGCCGGCATCCAGGGCAATGCCTCGAGGAGAGGAGAGCGAGGTCCTCGAGGGGTTGGCCGAACCGCGGGTGTCGACGTTTGCCAGCGCTGTATCGAAATCGGGCTGCCCGATCACGAGATCGGCTAAATCCCCCGTCCGGAAGCGGACTGCGTCGCGCCAGGCGAGAATGCGGTGGTTGTTCGTGTCGGAAACATAGAGCGCAAAGGGCGCCTTGCTGTAGTCCACCACCATTTTGTAGGGAGAGTTGAGGCTGCCCGGTTTGATGCGATTGGCTCCGTTGGCCTTGAAATCCAACTGGCCCCAGACCTTTGTGGCCGACTTCCCTCCCCTGGGAAACAGCAGCACACGGTTGTTGCCGCTGTCAGCGACAATCGGATTGCCGTCGGCGTCCAGTTTGATGTCGCTCACGGTGAAAAACGTACCGGCCGAGGCGTAGGGAAACGAGGATGGGTTGGCCTGGGTGCTGGTGAAATCCACCTGGCCCAACTGATCGCGGGCGGCTGAGCCGGAAACCACGGTGGAGGAAGAGAACACGAGCACGCGGTTATCCCTGGGGACGCTGACGTAGAGGTTGCCGGATGAATCCACACACAGCCCGGCAGGGCCGGCGAGCGTCGAGGCGGAGGCTTGTGCCGGAACCCCTCGCGTGGTGAAGCCAGGCTGCCCGAACACCACGCCGGCCGCGGCTCCGGCGGTCACCGGCGCGGAGAACTTGAGCACGCGCGCGTTGTTGAAATCGGACACATAGAGGTTATTCTGCGAATCGAACGCTACCCCCGCCGGCGTATCGAATCCGCTCGCATTGACTCCCGCCGTGCTTCCCCGGTTCGCCGCACTGCTGATGAAATCCAACTGGCCCAATACGAGATCCGCTTCCGGATTCAATCCGTCGAGGATGCCGGCGTTGAAGCGCACCACCCGGTTGTTGCCCGTGTCGGCCACCCAGAGATTGCCCTGGTTGTCGAAGGCAACCGCGCGCGGGCGGTTCATCGTGGACCTGCTGGTAGAGGCGGCGTTGTCGTTGAATGTGGGCTGGCCATACACCATGTCGGGTTCCACGCGCGAGGGGTTGGCGAACGGGTCCGGAAAACGCAGGATGCGGTTGTTTCCCACATCGGCGACATAGAGGTTTCCTGTTGTGGGGTCCACCGCCATCCCCAGCGGGCCGTTGAACCCTTTCGCGCCGATTCCGAGCGGCGCGGAATTCTGCGGACCCGGCTGGCCGAGAATGATTGCCGGAGCATCCCCGTTCTGGAACGTGCGTACATCCTGCCAGGCCAGAACGCGATGGTTCTGCGTGTCGGATACGTAGAGATGCACGGCCCCACCCCGGTTATCCAAAGCAATGCCTGAAGGGTTGTACATCTCGAGGCCTTGCACCAGGTTGACGCCGTTCTGGCGCAGATCGGGCTGCCCGAGCCCGCGGTAGGCGCTTTTGGAAATCTGCGCCGCGGCGGGGTAGGCAGCGAGAAAGCAGACCAGGGGGAGAAGGCGGGCTGAATGCTTATGCACGGGGAAGCGCCTCATCAGGGAACCACGATGGTGTCTTCGGCCTGCACCAGGATGTTCTGTTCCGGATGCTCGCCTTTGATGACTGCTTCGTAATCAAAGGGCAATCGAATCTGCTTCCCGTTTTCGTTGCGCAGAATGTAGATCTTTTTGCGCTTGGCATACTCCGTCAACCCTCCCGCGGAATTTAATGCCTGTAATACGGTCATCGAAGATTGTAGAACCACTGGTCCTTCCCTCCTGATCGCTCCAAGCAGATACACCTTCTGGCTGACGATTTCCCTGGGAATGACCGTCACATCCACCTCGCGAACAAATTTCGACAATCTTTCAGCGAGTACTTTCTCGAGTTCCGCGGGCGTCAACCCGGCGGCATTCACTTCCTTGATCAAGGGAACCGAGATCTTGCCGTCGGTACGCACCATGACGCTCGGTACGGAAGCGTCCGGTTCCTTCCAGACCAGGATCTGCAGGACATCGCCGGCCCCGATGCGATAGCCTGCCGGTTCGACAGTTTTGCGGTCTGGGCTCTCCCCCTTGCGCGTTGAAACGTCTTCGCCCATGTAACGCACAATGGCCAGAGCCTGGCCCACCAGCTCTTTGCTCCATCCGGCGGTAATGGCGTTCTGACGGATTTCGTTTTCTTTCAATCCAAGGCGCTTGGCATCCTCGATGTACTGGATGAGTTCGCGAGGAGTTTTTTGTCCGTCGGCGGCCCAACCAAGGGAAGACGCCGCGGACAGCCAGAGAGAGACGAAGAGCACGGCGCCTGGACGTAAGCGAGCGATGAAAGTTCTTCCCATGCTGAAATTCCTTCGTTGGACCGGGCTCATCGGGAGCTGGCAACAATTTTTTGCACGTTTCGGTCCAACGATCATTTTCCCATCTCTCTCTGCACTTTAGCTCGCCCTGCCGCCCTCGCCTTCCTCAGGATTCGAAGCAAAGGTTTGGGAATGTTTCGGCCCTTCTGGGAAGTTTTTCCGCCGCTGCTTCCCCCGCTATCTATGAGTAGCTTCAAGTAGAATAGCGGCAGGATGGTTTCGGAAGGTAAACTGCTTTATCCTTTGCCGGCGTAATCTTCCAAAGCGAAAAACAATGAATCCCTGCCTCCAACAGATTGTCGCCTGCGCCGTTGTCTGGCTGTGCGGCCTTGCCATGACCCCGCAGGTTGTGGGCCAAAATACGGGTGGACAGCCGCTGTCTATTGTTGTAGTCGAGGGACAAGGGGCAATTAATAACATCCGTGACCGCGTGGGCCGGGACCTGGTGGTTCGCGTGGAAAACGCAAGCCAACAGCCCGTCTCCGGAGCATCCGTCGTGTTCACGCTGCCTTCGCAAGGAGCAAGCGGCGCGTTCGTCAACGGCGAAAAGACGCTCCTGGTTACTACCGACGCCCAAGGCCAGGCTGCGGCGCGCGCCTGGAAACCGAACAATGTCGCCGGCAGGATGGAGGTGCGCGTCACGGCATCGTACCAGGGCCAGAAAGCCTCCACCTTCATCACTGTTTTCAACATGGCGGTGCAGAATGCCGCCGCGAAGAGCCATACGAAATTGGTGCTCATCCTGCTGGCGGCTGGAGGGGCGGGCGCCGCCGGGGCGATCCTCGGCACACGTGGATCCTCCTCCACCACTCCAACACAACCGCCGGCGCCCGCCACCATCAGCATTTCGCCCGGGGCGGGGTCGGTAGGGCCCCCGCGGTAAATCCGGACATGGAACTAATCCGATGAGACCTCAACAGCGATTCCGCCGCCCGTTTGCCGCGATTGCCGCGTGTACTCTGATTGTCTCCGGGCTTGCCAGCGCACAGACAGTAACTGCTCCGGTGTTGTCGGGGCTCAGTCCTACCAGTGCGGTTTCCGGAAGCGCGGCTTTCAGCATTACGCTGACGGGCTCTAACTTCGCTCCCAATGCTTTGGTGTACTGGAATCTTTCCATACCCCTCACCACGACATTTTTTTCCGCCACGCAATTGTCGGCCAACGTACCGGCAAACCTGATCGCGTCGCAGGGTGTGGCGCTGATTCAGGTGCGGAACGCCGATGGGGGGCAGTCGAATCCGCTGACATTCACAGTCACGCCGCCCCCCGTGAGCATCCTCACCGACACCCTTACCGCAGCCGTTATTGGAAGGGCCTATACCTTCAGCCTGACGGCTTCCGGTGGATCTCCGGCCTACTTCTGGACGGTTTCGAGCGGAGCGCTGCCCGCGGGCCTCACCCTGAACCCGGCAACCGGAGTGATCTCGGGAATTCCCACAGCCACCGGGACCGCCTCCTTTACGGTGCGCGTCACCGACAGCCTGCAAACCACCGTCGAGAGGGCCCTCCAGCTAACAGTTACCCTGCCGCCTTTTTCGATTGCGAACGATTCGACGTTGCCTGTGGGAACAGTGGGAGCCGCCTACACGCTGCTGCTTGCCGCCAGTGGAGGTACGCCGCCTTACCGCTGGTCCACCACGCTCGCTCCCCCAGGACTGGCTCTGGATGCAGGCACGGGAGTTCTGAGCGGCGCACCTACCACGAACGGCACTTTTGCGTTCACCGTGCAACTGGCTGACAGCTCGGGGCTCAATGCCTCGAAATCGTTCACTCTGACCGTGAATCCGGCGCCGCTCGTGATTGCCACCAGCGCGGTGTTCTCAGGCACGGTAGGGCTTGCCTACTCGCAGACGTTTTCGGCTACGGGAGGAATTCCGCCGTACCAGTGGGCGCTGCTTTCCGGATCGCCTGGAGGAGGGCTGACATTCGATCCCACCTCCGCCACCATCAGCGGCGCTCCGCAGGCCACCGGAAGCTTTCCCTTCACCATTCAGGTGACCGACAGTCTTGGCGTCAAGACATCAAAATCGTTCACCCTGGTGGTGGAGAATCCCAAGCTCAATATCCTCACTGCTTCGCCGCTGCCGAACGGCACAGCCGGCAGCGCTTATGTGCAGCGCTTTTCCGCGGTCGGAGGAACCTCGCCTTACACCTGGACGATCTCCGCCGGCTCGGTTCCGGGACTGACGCTCGACGGGCAGACCGGCAACCTTTCCGGTATTCCGACTGCCGCAGGCACCTTTAATTTCACCGTGACGGTACGGGATACCGCGGCCCTGACCGCTTCGAAGTCATTTTCGGTTCTCATCAATCCAAGTCCTCTGAGCCTAGCTACCGCGCGTGATCTTTCTCCCGGCGTTGTAGGTATACCTTTTTCGCAGAATATCGGCGCATCGGGAGGGCTTCCGCCGTATGCCTGGTCCGCCAACGGGCTGCCTGACGGTTTGGCGATCGACGCGGCAACGGGGGTACTCAGCGGCACGCCGAAGGTTCCGGGCCCTTTCACTTTCACCATCCGCGTCACGGATTCGGCGCGCGCTACCGCCGTGGATCTGTTCCGCATGACGATTGGAGTGAAACTGCCGGACCTCACACTGAGCGGGCTTCCGGCAACCTCGAATCCGGTAGACCAGCCGAAAATTCAGCTTGCCCTGGCGGCTCCCTTCCCTGTGGATCTGGCCGGCCAGTTGAATCTGGGCTTCGTGCCCGATTCCGGAGCCGGCGATGCGTCGATTCAGTTCTCCACCGGCGGCCGGAGCGTTGCTTTTACCATTCCCGCAAATACCACCGATGCCGTTTTCCCCGTACAACAACTGGGATTACAGACCGGGACTGTCGCCGGAACTCTGCGGCTGACGGTTGCCCTACAGATTTCCGGAGTCGATGTGACGCCGGATCCGGCGCCTGGCTTCACGACACGTATCGAGCGGGCCGCCCCGGTGATCAAACGCGTGTCGTTCACCCGGTCGGCCTCCAACCTGACCGTACAGGTGACAGGCTACACTACGGCTCGCGAGGTCACTCAGGCGGTATTCCGGTTTTCGGCTTCGGGAGGAGCAACCTTGCAGACGCCTGAAGTCACGGTTTCCGTGGAGAGCATGTTCAACACCTGGTTCCAGGATCCGGCGTCCGCCTCCCAGTACGGGGGCCAATTCACCTTCTCCCAACAATTCACCGTACAGGGCGACGCCAGTGCACTCAATCTGGAATCGGTCACTCTGACCAATCGTTTGGGAAGCGTTACCACAAAGCCGTAAAGTTTCCGCCTGACGCAGGCGGGAGGTACTACCGGGTATACATCCGGCAAAACTTCTTTCCTTGATAGAGTTTGGGGGGGAGAAGTAGTCCCAGTACCAGGCATCAATAGCATTGGAAGTCCTAGTACTTCCGGTCTTTACACTGGCGGGAGATTCAAGTACTCTGAGGGTGATCTCGTAAGGAACTGCTTAAATTCACGCACACGTATGCGTGAGTGGGGAGGTGTGTATGATATCGGAGGAAATGGTGGAACCGCCCGTGGTGAATCACGCCAAGCGGACTTCCACCCGGTCACCCCTTGTGATAGCCGCCGGGCTTCCGGCAAGTTTTGTCAAGCAACTCAACGCATCCTCAGACTTTACGATTCTTGAACTGAAGGGAGAGCCTTCCGAAATCCTTGCCGGTTGCCATAAGCTTGGACCCTGCCTGCTGGTTGCCTCCGAACAATTCATCCTGTCGCTCGATCCGCGCTTTCTTCTCGAGTTGACCGGAGACGGACATCTCAACAAGATACTTGCTATCTGTAACTCCGAAACCAATCTGGTTCCCGAACTGGACTTATTGCAATTGGGATGTTCGGGTGTTCTATGGACCGACATGCCCGTCTCGGACATGCACCGTGCTTTGCACGCCGTGGCAAGGGGCGAGTTGTGGTTCTCGCGGATCGTGCTTTCGAACGCCATTCGCAAACTTCTATCCGCCTCTTCGTCAAGACGATTGACGCCGCGCGAACGGGAGGTTTTGCAGTTGATCGGTCAGGGCTACAACAACCGGAAGATCGCGGAAAAGCTGTTTATCAGCCGGGAAACCGTGCGCTGGCACGTGCGCAGCCTCTATGCCAAGATCGGTACTCATGACCGGAAACGGGTGACGGCGATCGCCGCGGAAGAACGGTTCGCATCCTGAAGATTCGCCGGTTCTTCCCCCCTCAAATGTGCCGTTGGCTTCCCCCCTCGACCTTATGTCAGCTAGACCTTTGTTCCCATTTTAAAGGTTTTAGTACCAAGACTTTGCGAGTTCAGGGGGAGGGGGGAAATTCCCCCCTGTTCAAAATCCGGGATTTCCTGTAATTTTTTGGTATCGGACAAGTTTGACTATAGGCGCGATTCTGGGGAAGACGAGACTGTCCCGAGGGATGAGGAATAGTGTGCGAATTGCACTGATTACGAAAGATCGGTCACTTTTGCCGCTTTGTCAGGAAGTGGTGGCGAAGCTTCCTCTCGACCATTGCGAAGTCGTATTGGCCGAAGCTGAACAAGCCGTCGAAGCGGAAATGCATATTTGGGACCTCGACGCCAAGCCGCGGATTCCCGAGAGCCGGTCTCCGGGAGTGGATGTCTTCCTGGTTCGCCGCAGCTCTCTCAAAGCGTTTCTCGACCGGTTTCCTCACGCCGGGACAACCACTTTGTTGAAGCCGGTGAGCCCGGCGGCTCTCGAAGTTTTTCTCAGCCATCTCATCGGCCGCCTCAACAGCCAGGGCCAGGAGTCCAGCGATCCGATGAAGGCGGACCGCGATGCCCTACTCGAGTGTCTGCTTCATTCCACGCTCCGGCTGCAGGAGATGGAAGACGATCGGACGAACTTCTGGGCCCGCTCCGCCCATGATCTGCGCGCCCCGCTGACCGCCGCCAGCGGGTACTGTGGTTTGCTGCTCGAAGAACAGTTCGGATCGCTCACCAGCGGCCAGCGCGAATTGTTGCAGCGCATCGAGCACAGCCTCAAGAAATTGAACCGCATGGCTTCGGCCATGTTCCAGTTGACCGCGGGAAAGCAACTGGAGCGAAAGTACGAACTGAA
>JADLBD010000210.1 GCA_020847975.1 Bryobacterales bacterium
GAACACTATGTCCACCATCAGCACCGCACACAGCGACGCCGCTCGCAGCAACGGAGCCAAGTCCCACGGCCCCATTACCCCCGAAGGCAAAGCCCGCTCCTCCCAAAACGGCCGCATCCACGGCTTCACCTCCTCCCGCATCGTTTTCCAAACCCCCGAAGAGCAGGAAGACTACAATACTCTCCTCGCTGAATACACCACCAATCTCAAACCCAAAGGCCCCATTGAACTCGATACCTTCCACCAACTCATCCACGCCGCCTGGCGCCTCCGCAACCTCGCCATTGCCGACGCTGCTCTCTACGAAAAAACCGGCGGCGACCCACTCCTCTCCGACAACCCCGACATCGAGAAAAAAGCCGCCCTGCTCTACCGCTACCGCACCGCCGCCGAACGTGCCTACACCCGCGCCCTCAACCAACTCAAAGCCATCCAGAACAACCGCCTCTACCACGAGCAGTTCTCCCACCTCCTCCCCCCCGACACCCCTCCATTAGCCAACGCGGAACGTTTTTCCGCCCGAACCCAGGCCAACCTCCGCAATGAACTCACCACCGCCATCAAGCAAGCCAAAGAAGAGGCGAAAGGCTTCTCCGCCACCATCGGGGACATGCTCAGCCAGTTCAAAAAGTAGCTCAAACCCGTCCAAGCCCGCCAAAATCCCTCACGCGGCGCAACCCCTCGCGCCGGAGCACACTCGGACTCTGTCTGCGCGGCCTTCTTTCTCACTCCTGCATTGACTTTCTCCCCTCCCTTCCCGTACGCTCTGCCTCATGCGCCTCGCATGGACTCTTGCCTTGCTCACGGCGGCCTCGCTGCCCGCCTACGGTCAACTGCAATCCGGACCTCCCCTTCCCCACGGCCTGGTGGAAGGCTGGCCGCAACTGCCCGCCGGCTGGAACTTCGGTGAGGTCTCCGGTGTCGATGTGGACCGCAACGACAACGTCTGGGTCTTCAACCGCGGACCACATCCCGTGATTCAATTCGACAAGAACGGAAAACTGCTCCAGGCCTGGAAAGACGTGCCCGTCAAGTCCTCGCATGGCCTCCGCATCGATCCCGACGGCAACGTCTGGCTGGTGGATGTCGTCGGGCACGCCATCATCAAGTGTTCTCCCCAGGGCCGCGTCCTCATGGTCTTCGCCAACCCCGGCGGAGCCCCCGGAAACAACGACAGCCAATATGCCTACAACCGCCCCACCTCCCTTGCCTTCCACCCGAATGGAGATTTCTACGTCTCCGACGGTTACGTGAATTCCCGTGTCGTGCGTTATCACAAGGACGGGACCTACGTGCAGCACTGGGGGAAGAAGGGCACTGGCGACAGCGAATTCGACATTGCTCACGATGTCACCATCGACCGCCGCGGTCGCGTCTACGTCGCCGACCGTACCAACGCGCGCGTGCAGATCTTCGACGCCGATGGCAGGTTGCTCGGTAAATGGACGGACCTTGGCAGCCCCTGGGGCCTCTATTACACTCCGCGCGAAGACATGATCTACATGTGCGATGGCGTCAATAACCGCGTCATCAAGGTGAACCTCGACGGCCAGGTGCAGGGCGTCCTCGGAAGCTTCGGCAAAGCGCCCGGAAAGTTTGACTTCGCCCATCACCTCGCCGTCGATTCCGCGGGCTCCATCTACGTGGCCGAAATCAAGAGCTGGCGCGTGCAGAAGTTCGCCATCGTCCGGTAACCCGCCCGGCAATGCATTCCCTCGCCCTCCTTCCCTGGCTGCTGCTGGCCGCCGCCGGCTGGCCTCAATTCCGGGGCCCTCAGGGCATGGGGTTGACGGCCGATACCAATCTTCCCACCGAGGTAGATCCCGGCAGGAATGCCGTTTGGAAAACGCCGCTGCCGCCAGGGCACTCCTCCCCTATCCTCGCCGGAGATCGCATCTTCCTCACCGCCTACGATGGCGCGAGCCTTCTCACCATTGCCCTCGATCGCGCCACAGGCAAATTGCTGTGGCGGCGCGAGGCCCCACGCCCTCGCAAGGAGAGCTTTCAGCCAACCAACTCCCCCGCCTCGCCTACTCCCGTGAGCGACGGCGCCATGGTCTACGTCTTCTTCGGAGACTTCGGGCTGCTCGCCTACGGAAGGGACGGAGAAGAGCGCTGGCGGCTTCCCCTCGGCCCGTTCAATAATGCCAACGGCCATGGGTCGTCCCCCATCCTCTACGGCGACATGCTGTTCCTCCTCTGTGACCAGGATACGAACTCGTTCCTCCTCGCCCTCGACAGGAAAACAGGCAAGACACGCTGGCGCGCCGAGCGCCCCGAGGTGACGCGAGGCTACGCCACCCCCGGCGTCTATGCGCCGAAAAACGGGCGCAAGGAGTTGATCGTCCCCGGAGCCTATCAGTTGATCTCCTATGATCTCCTCACGGGAGAGAAGCTCTGGTGGGTGAACGGCATGGCCTGGCAACTGAAGTGCGTCCCCGTCATCGACGGCGACACCATCTACATCAATGGCTGGGAGATCGGAGGGGACTTCGAAAAACCCCCGGAGTTGCCCACCTGGCAGGAACTGGCTGCAAAGTATGACGCCAACAAGGACCAAAAGATCACACCCGATGAGGCGCCCAAAGACCTCCAAAGCTGGTTCTATCTCAACGACCTGAACATGGACCGCGCCATCGACGAGCGCGATTGGAACTTCTGGCGTCTGCACAGCACCGTGCAGAACAGCGTCACCGCAATCCGCCCCGCGGGCCGGCGCGGCGACTTGACCGCCAACGTTCTTTGGCGGCACCACAAATCTTTGCCCAACATCCCCTCGCTCCTTCTCTACCGGAACACCTTGTTCCTGGTGAAGGACGGCGGCGTCGTTACCACCCTGGATCCGGAAACCGGAGCCGTCCACAAGCAGGCCCGCGTGCCGCGCGCCATCGAACATTATTGGGCCAGCCCCGTTGGCGGAGACGGCAAAGTCTACCTCCTCAGCGAGGCCTGCAAACTGAGTGTCCTCAAAGCCGCGCCACAATGGGAAGTGATGGCCTCGAGCGACCTCGACGATGAATGCTTCGCCACCCCCGCCCTGGCCGACGGCGGCATCTATCTGCGCACGCGCAACTGGCTCTACTTCTTCAGGAACTCTTACTGAATGGAACCTCTGTACGTACAAGTCCATCCCCAGGACAACGTGGGGATCATCGTCAACCCCGAAGGCCTCCCCGCCGGCGCTGTGTTCGCCAACGGACTGGCGCTTCGCGAGCGCATCCCCCAATCGCACAAAGTAACCCTTCAGCGCCTGGACGCCGGAGCCCCCGTCCTCCGCTACGGCCAGACCATCGGCCACGTCACCCGTGACCTACAGCCGGGCCAGTGGCTCCGGGAAGACATGCTGCGCCTCCCCTCCCCGCCGCCCCTCGATGACTTGCCCCTCGCCACCGCCGTACCGGACCCCTTCCCCCCGCTGGAAGGCTATACCTTCATGGGCTACCGGAATCCCGATGGCAGCACCGGCACGAAGAACATCCTCGGCATTACCACCACCGTCCAATGCGTCGCGCCCACCGTCGAGTATGCCGTCCGCCGTATCCGCCAGGACTTGCTGCCGCGGTTCCCCAACGTCGATGACGTAGTCGCCATCACTCATACCTACGGCTGCGGCGTCGCCATCGACGCCCCCGGAGCCGCCGTCCCCATCGAGACCTTGCGTCACATCAGCCGCCACGCCAACTTCGGAGCCGCGCCCCTCATCGTCAGCCTGGGCTGCGAAAAATTGCAGCCCGCCAGGCTCTTTCCCAACCAGCGCCTCATCCCTGCCGGAGCGGCCGAACTGCCCGTGCTCGAAGCCGATCCCTACGTCGTCCGGCTTCAGGACGAAGACCTCCGGGGCTTCGGCAGCATCGTTTCCGCCATCTTGCGCGTGGCCGAAAAGCGCCTGGCCGAGTTGAACCAGCGCCGCCGCGTTCCCTGCCCCGCCTCCGAGTTGACCGTAGGCTTGCAGTGCGGCGGAAGCGACGCCTTTTCCGGTGTCACCTGCAACCCCGCCGTCGGATATGCGGCCGACCTCCTCGTCCGCGCCGGAGCCACCGTCCTGTTTTCCGAAGTCACCGAGGTGCGCGATGCGGTCCACCTGCTCACGCCAAGAGCCGTCAACGCCGATGTCGGCCGCGCCCTCATCCGCGAAATGCGCTGGTATGACGAATACCTCGCCCGCGGCCAGGCCGACCGCAGCGCCAATCCAACCCCCGGCAACAAACGGGGCGGTCTGGCGAACGTCGTCGAAAAGGCCCTCGGCTCCATCGCCAAGGCCGGTACTTCCGCCCTCATGGCGGTCGCCTCCCATGGCGAGCAGGTGAAAACAAAAGGACTCGTCTTTGCCGCCACCCCGGCAAGCGACTTCATCTGCGGCACCCAGCAACTCGCCTCCATGAACCTGCACGTCTTCACCACCGGAGAAGGCTCCC
>JADLBD010000211.1 GCA_020847975.1 Bryobacterales bacterium
AGAGGAGTGGGTCGCCGCCGGCTTTTTCGTAGAGTTGGGCGTCGGCAATGGCAAGATTGCGGAGGCGCCAGGCGGCGTGAATGAGTTGATGGAAGGTGTCGAGTTCGATGGGGCCTTTGGGTTTGAGGTTGGTGGTGTATTCGGCGAGGAGGGCATTGTAGTCTTCCTGCTCTTCGGGGGTTTGAAAGACGATGCGGGAGGAGGTGAAGCCGTGGATGCGGCCGTTTTGGGAAGAGCGGGCTTTGCCTTCGGGGGTAATGGGGCCGTGGGACTTGGCTCCGTTGATGCGAGCGGCGTCGCTGTGTGCGGTGCTGATGGTGGACATAGTGTTCTACTCTGGCTTGGTTGTATCACGCGGAGGTTTCAGGATTTATGGGGTGGGTTTGTAAGTGGTTGTGGAGGAAGGGGGAAATATTTATGAATTGATGGTGAATATAATCTTCTCGCGGAGGCGGAGGACGCGATCCGTGGTTGGCGTGGGCAAATGGGTTTTTCAGGAGGCGCGGAGGGCGCAAGAGTGTCAGAGTTGGTCCAATTGTTCGCGTAGTGCGCTGGGGTAGAGGGGCTTTAGCGCGGGATAGGTTTCGGCCAGGCGGATGAGGTCTAATTCGTCTTTCTTGCGTTTGCTGAGACGGCAGTGGGGGTCGGTGTAGGCCCAGAGTTTTCCTCGAGTCACATCCTCGAGACAAGCGACCATTGTACGAACGCCGAGTACGTCGGCTTCCACGGCGCGAGAGAGGAAGGCTTGGTATCGTTCGTCAGTGGTGAATTGAATCCGAAGGTTGCTTTCCGGCGTCACAGCGTTGACAGAGTGCGGGTGGATATCGGCGCGAAAGCCTTTCTCTTCGAGGCGCGCAGTCAGCCCTGGCAGGTTCCGGGAAATCACGACGAGATCAGCGTCGAGGGTGTAAACGGGTTCCACATAACAATTGACGGCCAATCCGCCAATGAGGCAATAGGGTCCAAACGACTGGCATGCCTCGATGAGGCGCTCGAAGTCAGTGGCGCCACCATGGGTTGTCAATTCGTAGACCTCCGCCGCAGTCACAACCTACATTATAGAGCGCGTGGGCGGGCTACTTCGGTTTGGTTTGGCGGGCGATTTTGACGATGGGGCCGTAGACTTCCTTGTCATAGGGCGGACAGCCGGTGGGGAACTGGCCGAGTTCGTTGTGTTTTTGGCGCATGAGGTAGGTGCAGAAGGTGACGGTGCGGCAGACCTGGCGGCCGTCGAGGACGCCGTTTTGGAGGGCGTCGCGGGCGAAGTTGGGATAGGCAAGGGCGTTGCGGCCGGCACCGTAGAAAGTGACGGCTCCGGAGGCGATGTTGTGGGCGGCGGCGTTGATGGCGAAGACCTGGAGCCAGCTATAGCCGGTGCCGACGATGGGGAGATCGGGGAAGGCGCGCTGCAATTCGGCGGCGATACGGAAGTGGCGATCGACGCCGAGGAGGGGATGTTCGGGGGACTCGTAGTTGCCGTCGTCGGGTTTCTCGAACGGGCGGCCGACGTGGGGGTTGAAGTAGGGGCTTCCGAGGGAGACGTTGAGGAGTTCGACGCCCCATTCGCGGAGCCAGGTGATGACCTGCCTGACTTCGGTGAGGTCCTCGAGGAGGGGGTTGTCGCGGTTGTTGCCCAAGCCGTAGGGATAGGGAGTTGGGTAGGGGATGGGTACGCCGATTCCGGTGACGGGATCGCGTTGATAGGCGATGCCCTCGTAGGCATCGAGCCGCATGCAGAGCATGAGTTGGCTGCCGAAGGCGGCGCGCATTTTGCCGAGGGTGTTGCGGAGGAAGCGGGTGCGGTTTTCGAGCGAACCGCCGTAAGGGCCGGGGCGGGTAGTGGCCCCGAGGAGTTCGTGGAGAAGGTAGCCGTGGGTGGCTTTGAGGTCGATGGCGCGAAAGCCGGCCTGGAGAGCGAGCGCGGCGGCGCGGACGTAGTCATCTTCGAGACGTTCGAGGTCGCCGTCGGAGATGATGGGGTAGTCGGCGGGGACGCCGGTTTTCGCATCGACGGAGGGATTGTGGAAGGCAATGATGCGGCGGGGAACAGAGTAGCGGCCGGAGTGAGTGAGTTGGAGGGGAGCGAGGAGGTCGTCTGTAGCGCCGAAGTTGGCGCGGTGGGCATCGAGAGCGGCGTCGAGAAGGCGCGCGAGTTCGGGGAGGGAACCTTCGTGGATCCACAACTGGCGGGCATTGGCGCGGCCTTCCTCGCGGACGGCGGTGGCTTCAAACCAGATGAGTTTGGCTCCGCCGGATCCGAAGCGGTGGTAGCGGCGGAAGGTCAGTTCGCCGGGACTGCCGTCGAGTTTGCCGTCGCAGCCTTCCATGGGATGGATGGCGATGGAATTGCCGACGCGGAAGGCGCCGACCTGCACGGGGCGGGCGAGGACGGACCTGACCTTATCGGGGTCTTCTTCGAAATGAACGTGGCGTGTGCCGAGGTTCTCAGTCTCCTGTTGTAACTCGCTGAGCGTCCGGTAATTGAAGTGTCTCATCCATTTTGCCGTGTTTGGGAAGGAGGGCCACGGCAATAGCGCCAACAAAGGCCATGCCGAAGACCGCAATTAAAGCTTCATTATAACTTCCCATAATCTGGCGGAGTTGGGCGACGAAATAGGGGAACCAGGTTTGGGCGATGGTATCGGTGGGGAGAATGATGGCCATGGCGCGGGCGAGGGTATTGACGCCGAAGACATCGGCGGCCATGAGGGGGATGAGCATGTAATCAGCTCCCATGCCGAAGCCGAAGAGGATGGCGAACATGTAGACGCTGGTTTCATTGCCGGGACGCACGAGCAGGAGCAGGGGGATGGTGGCGGCGACGAGGCCGTAGGTTGCGGTCATGACGTACTTTTTGGGGTAGCGGTCGGCGAGCCAGCCGATGAGGAGGCGGCCGGCGATGGAGGACCAGAGGATCATGGCGTTGGCTTGCGTCCATACGGCGTCGCGGGCAGCCTGATCGGTGAAGCCCTGATCCTGGAAGACGAACTTCATATGCTGGTTGATGGAGCCGATGGAGCCGATGGAACAGGCGGAGCCAACGACGAGGAGCCAGAAGGCGACGGTGCCGGTGAGCGCGCTAAAGGGGAGCGGGTTGGCCTTGGTTTCGGCGGCGGCCACGGCTGCGCCGTCGGGATTCTGACCAATATCCTGTGGGCGGTTCTTGAGGAAAAGGATGGTAATGGGCCAGACGAGCAGGACGATGAAACCGACGACGATGAGGCAGGTGCGGAATCCGCTGGCGCCGGTGACTCCCTTGACGATGAAAGAACCGGCCGAGCCGACGAAACCGACGCCGACGTAGGTAATGCCCATGGCGAGGCTGCGGTTTTTGCGGAACCACTGCGAGATGAGGACCTGGTGGGGAATAGGGCCGGAGAAGATATAGCCGACGGTGTAGAGGAACCACAGGCCGTAGTAGAGGGTAAGGTTGCCCCGCATGGAGGAGAATCCGATGAAGGCGAGGGCGGTGAAGGTGGAGCCGATGAGGAGGAGGCGCTTGGGAGGGAAGCGGTGGACGAGGACGGGCCCGACCCAGAGGGTGAAGAGGGCGGCCAGAGGGAAGCCGAGGGTAATATCGGGCTTCGACCAGCCGAAGGCCTGGGTGTAGTAGTCGTAGAAGAACGGCATGTTGTAGTACGGCAATCCCGTGGAGAGACCGAACGTACAAACGGCCGCGGCAACGATCCACCAACCGTAGAATTTCCTGGGCATCCGCTGTTTTCCTTCGAGGGTTTGGAATGAAACGAACCTTCCTATCATAGTAGGTCGAAGGTGCACTTGCTGAGCCGGCGAGGGCATAGGCGGGGGTGGCGTAGACTAGGCACATGAGGAAGTCCATCCTGGTTGCCGTATTCGCCGCCGCCGCGCAGGCGGGCGTGGTGTTCCAAGACAACTTCAGCACACCGGGGACTACGCTCGATTTCAGCAAATGGACGACGGAGACCGGGTCGGCATCGTATTTCGGGCGGACGCAGTTGGAGCCTTGGACCACGGGAGGCGGTCAGTTTATCGTGGGCGTGGAAGGCGCGGAACTGGCGCTGAATACGTACAATCCGACGGCGAGCCCACCCGGATCCTCGTTCTATGGAACGCATGGCAAGACGGTGAACGCGTTTCAGCCGGCGGCGAATACGGCGATCCGGTTCACGACGCGGCTGCGGCTCACATCGCTCGAACCGGGCATTGTGTATGGGATCTATCTATATGGGTGCGCGCCGGGGCTGTGCGCGACGCAGCATGATGAGATCGACATCGAACTGGTGACGAATGCGCTTCAGCCGGGCGGAGGGGGGCTGATGGCGCAATTGAACCGGTACGCGAACGAAGGGCTTGGGGCGGGTCACGGCAGCATGGCGGCGCTGCCGGCGGGCTTCGATCCGCTGGCGATGCACGACTGGACGATTGTATGGTCATTGACGCGGATCGACTACCTGGTGGACGGCGTGCTGCTCGGGTCGGTGTTCGACTATGTTCCACAGGGTCCGATGCAGGTGAACGAGAACGCGTGGGCTCCGGATACGGCTTGGGCGGCGGCTTACAGCGCGGCGCTGCAGCCGGCGAAGAGCGCGGCGGAGAACCAGCGGTTTGTGGCTTTGCTGCGGGGAGTGACGGTGGAAGAGATCGCGTATCCGGCACCGGCGTGCAGTTATCAATTAGGCGGCGCTTCGACGACGGTGGCGGCGACGGGGGACATCCGGAAGGTGAATGTTTCCACCGGCGGCGGGTGCGGATGGCAGGCGAGTTCGAACGCGGCGTGGGTGACGATGGTGGCGGGCGCGGCGGGATCCGGGAGCGGGGCAGTGCGGTTTCGCGTGGATGCGAATGGGGGCGGGCTGCGAACGGCGAAGTTGACGGTGGGCGGGGTGGACTATGCGATCACGCAGGCGGCGGGGGGATGCTCCTTTAACGTGGCGGGACCGGAGGTAGCTCCGTCGGCTTCGGGAGGGACGTTTCCGGTTTCGGTGACAGCTTCCAATTCCGCTTGTCAATGGATGGCGGCGGGGGCTCCAGCATCGTTGGTAGTGGTGAACGGCGGGCCGGGCAATGGCGGGGGGACGGTGAGCTATTCGCTTCCGGCGAATTCGTCGGGCAGCCCGCGTCCCGGATACGTGACGGTGGGCGGGCAGTATTGGCAAGTGGTGCAAAAGGGGCGGCCGCCGCAGGTATTCAGCGACGTCCCGCCGGGGTATTTGTTTTTCGATTCGATTACGCTGTTGCAGCAGAACGGCATCAGCCCGGGTTGCGGAGGAGGGCAATATTGCCCGGATGCGCCAATGACGCGGCGGGAGATGGCGGCGTTTCTGATTCGCGCCTTAATGGGGGAGAGTTTCAGCTATCCGAGCGAGCCTTATTTCACGGATGTGGGCACGGGCGACGGATATTTCCGGTATATCCAGAAGCTGCGGGAGATAGGGGTAACGAACGGGTGCACGGCGGCGCGGTATTGCCCGGACGACACTGTGACGCGCGGGCAGATGGCGGCGTTCGTGGTACGGGCGAGGCTGGGTGTGAGCTATGCGGAGCCATTTCCTTATCAGCAGCCGCCTCTGTTTGACGATGTGAAGACAGGGAACGTGTTTTTTGCCTATGTGCAGAAGCTGAAGGAACTGGGGATTACGAACGGATGCACGGCTGTGACGTATTGCGTGAATGATGAGACGACGAGGGGGCAGATGGCGGTGTTTGTGACGCGGAGTCTGCTCGCTCCATGAGGCCGGCGCAAAACATGAGGCCGGCGCAAAATATGAACATGATTGGCCATTAGGACCCACGCTCGCAACTGGTATAAGCCTAGCCGCTGTTCGCCATACTGGAGAGCATCGACAACACATCGCTGCACGCCTTCATCGAGAAGCCATCGTGGACCAGTTGCGGCCTTGTCCAACTGCCGATCCATGCCTGCAAAGGCCTTCCCCGCGGACTTTGAATCCGCGCTGCCAATAGTGACATGGCTGGTTCCGGGTAGCGATCCGTGTAAACGCCACGTGAGGAATATCGCAGCGCCATCCGGGTGCCAGTGCGGCAGATGGCGTTCGTAGTACGTCAAGATGCACTTGTGGCACAAAGTGGACAGACCAGGAGGTCTATCCCACTTTGCTCCGGTCAAGATGCGCTGAAACGGCGCCAGTCGGCAAGGCAGAGATGATCGAGCTGGTAGGCAAGGCCGAGGATGACACAGGACATGGGATCGGGGGCGACCTTGACGGGGAGTCCGCAATCGAGGGTGATGAGGCGGTCGAGGTTGCGCAGGAGGGCGGAGCCGCCGGTGAGGACGATGCCGGTATCGACGAGGTCGGCGCTGAGTTCGGGAGGCGCCTGCTCGAGGACCTCGCGAATGGTGTGGACAATGCGGGCGAGGGGAGCGGAGAGGGCCTCGCGGACCTCACAGCCGCGGATGACGGCTTCGCGGGGAACGCCCTTTTCGGCGCATCGTCCCTTGACGCGCAAACTGAGCTCGGTGTGGAGCGGGGTAGCTGATCCGATCATGATCTTGAGCCGCTGAGCAGTGGGTTCACCGATCAGAAGCTGGTGGACAGCGCGGATGTGGGAGGCGATAGCAGCGTCCATCTCGTCGCCGGCCACGCGAGTGGAGCGGGCGCAGACGGTATTGCCCAGCGAGATGATGGCGACATCGGTAACGCCGGCTCCGATGTTGACGACCATACGTCCGCGGGATTCTTCGATGGCCAAGCCGGCCCCGCGGGCGGCTGCGAGAACCTGCTCGACGAGGAGGACATCGGTGGAACCGGCCTTGCGGACCGATTCGACGAGCGCGAGGCGTTCGACCTCGGTCATGCTGCTGGGGATGGCGATGGCGGCTTTGAGGCGGCGCAGGAGGCCGGAGATGTGGGCCTTGCGCAGGAAGCGGTGCAGCATGCCATCGAAGAGATCGAGGTCGCTGATGGTGCCTCCGCGAATTGGCCGGGCGGTCTGAAACTTTTGCGGTGTGCGGCCAAGGCCTGCCTCGGCCTCTTCCCCGACGGTTACGATTTCGCGCGTGCTTGTGCGGATGGTGACCAGGGAGGGTTCGCTGACGGCGACTCCACGGCCTTTGACATAAAGCAGCGTATTCGCGGTTCCCGGATCGAGTGCGACGCTGGAAGGGAAGCCGATCACGTTCAGACTCCGGAACGCGGAGGGGCGGCCGCGAGGTCAAGCGCGGCTGACACCGGCGGCCTCCGGTTGATAAAGGACTTCGAGGACCTCGAGGCGGCGGATGCCCCTGGGTACGCGCCATTCGATGACGTCGCCGGCGCGATAGCCGAGCATGGCGGTGCCGACGGGAGCGAGCACGGAGATGGAATTGCCGGTGCGGGCCTGTGTGGGGAAGACGAGCCGGTAAGTGCGCGTCTCACCGCTATCGAGGTCTTTCACGCGGACCTCGGAGTTCATGGTGACCACATCGCGGGGAACAGCGTCGGGCTCGACGATTTCGGCGCGATCGAGTTCCTGCTCGAGCATATCGAGGTATTCGCGGTCCGCCGGAGTCGCAGAAGCGCGGCGGGCATCGATGAGCCGCTGGAGCCTTTCAAAATCGTCGGCGGTGATGTAAATACGGTCTCGCATGGTTCAGGCCTCCTGGTGAAAGATGCACGGATGCGTGCTGGAAAGGTAAATACAAGTGCAAGCCAAGTGCCAAAGGCGGCGTGGTCCAATACAAAGGAAAAGCAGGCAGAGGAAGAGGATACGCTGCCTGAAAACGCGCAGCACTGTGCGCTAGCGTCCAAGGCGCAATGGCCGGGAAGCAGGCATGGAGAGGCTCCGGCGCGGTGTTTGCAGGGGAGAAAGGGCGAGGGGAAGATGGTTCGAGGATTGCTCTCAGCGGTTTGGTGCGAGAAAGAATGATGAGCAACGGACTTCCAGTGCGGACATTCACGATTCCCGAGCCGTACGATGCGGCATTGAGGAAGGTGCGGATGGCGCTGGCGAGGCAGGGACTGCGCACGCCCGCGGAACTGGACATTGCGGGCAGAATCCGGCAGGAACTGGGAGCAGGGGTAGCGCCCTGCATGGTGCTTTACGTTGACACGCCGGCGATTCTACTGGAGGCGGTTGTATTCAACCGGGGCGCGGCATTGCTGATTCCGCAACCGCTGGTGGTGACGGGGGACCAGCGGCAAAGCGAAGTGCTGATGAGGGGTCCGGAACTGGCGGCGGGGGAAATACCCGAGAGCGTGCGGGAGCCGTTGCAGGAACTTCAGGCGCGGATCGGGCGGGCACTGGAGGGGATCGCGGAGCGGCAGGAAGCGCAGTTGGCGGCGAGTTATTGAGCAATCCGTGAAGGAATGGCACCGTTGCCGGAATCCGGTTTTGTACGGATGATAAGAGGAGAGGGCTGATCAACACGGGACGGTTGCGCAAGTTCATAGAAGAGATTCCGGAGAGGCCGGCACTGAGACGGCCGGCAATTGCCTGCACCTTGGGAATTGCATGGCTGGTGGACTGGCAGATGGGAGGATCCGCGGGGGTAGTTTATGCGATTCCGGTGGCGCTGGCGGCGGCGCTGGAAGGCTGGGCCGGCGGACTTGCAGCGGCGGCCGTATCCTCGGCATGCGCATTGGTCTTCGGGGGCGGCCACGGGTTGGCGAAGGTACTCGAATGGATTGCCCTGTTCGTGCTGGCGGGCGCGACGGCGGCGGCAACCGGGCGGGAGCGGCGTTTGCGGCGGCACTTCGAAGAGGTGGCCGGACAGTTGAGCAGCGTTTATGAAAAGGTGCAGGCGAACTTCGAGGGCATGAAACGCGTCGAGCGGCTGTCGGCGATCGGACAGCTTTCGGCCGGGCTGGCGCACGAGATCCGGAACCCGCTGGCGAGCATTTCCGGCGCCGCGGGCATCCTGGCGAGGAACGGAGACCCGGATGCAAAGAACGCGAAGTGCGTGGAGATTATCACCAGCGAATGCCAGCGGCTGGATGGTTTGCTGACGAATTTTCTGAACTTCGCGCGGCCGCGGCCGCCGCGCATGCAAAGCACTGCGTTGGAGCCGGTGCTGGAGAACGTGCTGGCGCTGGCCGGTCACGGGGTTCGCGGCAAGACGGTGCGGTTGGAGAAGAGGGTGGAGCCGGGGCTGCAACCGGTGGAATGTGATCCGGAGCAACTGGAGCAGGTGCTGCTGAACCTGATGATCAATGCGATCGAAGCCAGCCCGGACGGAGGGACGGTGACGCTGTCGGCCACAGGCGATGAGAGTAAGATCGCGATTGGGGTGAAAGATCACGGACATGGGGTGGCGGCGGCGCACATCGACCGGCTTTTCGATCCTTTCTTCACCACAAAGGAGCACGGAACCGGACTCGGGCTGCCGGTGGCGCACCAGATCATGCGGCAGATGGGCGGATCGCTGCTGGCGCAGGCGAATGCGGGAGAAGGAATGACATTCTCGGTGGTTCTACCGGCAAAGGTCCAAGTCTGATGAATGCATCTCGAATACTGATAGTCGACGACGATGAGAACCTGCGATGGGTGCTGCAAACGCAGCTTCAGGAGATGGGGTACACGGCGGCGGCGGCGGGGGACGGAAGAGCGGCGCTCGAGGCAATCGACAGGGAGCCGCCGGCGCTGGTGCTGACGGACCTGAAGATGCCGGGCATGACGGGGATGGAGTTGCTCGAGCGGGTGCACCGGGAGTATCCGGAAATTCCGGTGCTGATCATCACGGCGTTCGGGACGATCCAGAGCGCGGTTCAGGCGATGAGAGCGGGAGCCTATGATTACCTGACGAAACCGATCGACTACGATGAACTGGGAATCGCCGTGAGCCGCGTGCTGGAGCACTCCCGGCTGGAGCGGGAGGTTCGGGAGTTGAGGGCGAGCCTGGACCGGAAGTACGGCTTCGAAAATATCATCGGGCATTCGGAAGCGCTTCTATCGCTTCTCGACACCGCGGCGCGGGCGGCGCAGAGCAATTCGACGATCCTGATTCACGCCGAGACGGGGACCGGGAAGGAACTGCTGGCGCGGGCGATTCACCACAACAGCCGGCGGCGCGACAAGCCGTTCGTCACGATCAACTGCGGGGCTATCCCGCGGGACCTGCTGGAATCGGAACTGTTCGGTCATGTCAAGGGGGCGTTCACGGGCGCGATGGCGCACAAGGCGGGGAAGGTGGAGATGGCGGATCGGGGGACGCTGTTTCTCGATGAAATCGGCGAGATGCCCGGCAATCTTCAGGTGAAGCTGCTGCGATTGCTGCAACAGGGGGAGTTGGAGAAGGTGGGGGCGACCGCTCCGGTGAAGGTGGACGTGCGGTTTGTGGCGGCGACGCACCGGAACCTTCGGGCAATGATCGAGGACGGGACGTTTCGTGAAGATCTCTACTACCGGCTGGCGGTAATCCCGCTGGAATTGCCGCCATTGCGGGACCGCGCGGAGGATATTCCCGAATTGGTGCAGCACTTTTTCGTCAAGACGAAGGAAGAGCAAGGACGGCCGGACCTGGTGCTGCCCCCCGGGCTGCTGCCGCGATTTCAGGACTATCGCTGGCCGGGGAACATCCGGGAACTGGAAAATGTGATCGAGCGGATCGTGGTGCTGGCGCGGGGGGAGGAGATCATGCTGGGCGACCTGCCGGATTTTCTGCGCCGGGAAAGGCCCGCCATCGACATGCTGCAACTGGAGCTTCCGGCCGGAGGGATCAGCCTGGAAGCGGTGGAACGGGAATTGATCGTGAGGGCGCTCGAGAAGTTTCACGGCAACCAGACGCATGCCGCGAAGTACCTGGATATCAGCCGCAAGGCCCTGATATACCGGATGGAGAAGCACGGCATCCGGAAGAAGGCGGGCGAGGGGGAAGAGGAGATGGAGCCGGCGGGGGACGGGGAGATGGGATAGGTATGGGAGGGACCTGAGCCGAGGTGCCCGAAAACAGCCATCGCTGTGCCGTATGAGGCAGGCGGATGGCGTGCGTAGCCGGGACAAGTCATTTGTTTTCCGCTATCGAGGTCGAAATCAGGGGGGTGAGCAGATGGTCCCCCGCATGCATTCACTTGTGTGGACCGCCACATGACGATTGACAAGGCCGGACGGGAAGCCGGCCAGAGGACAGATGAGTGCATGGAGGAACGATGGCGAACCTGGAAAAACATCCGAAGAAGGCTGTGGAGCAGGTGGAGGAGGCGGAATACAGCATGGTTCCCGCGTGCGCGCGGGCTCCGCGCCTGATTGGCCGGTACACCAAGAACCGGCGGAATTATAACGGGGGGAAGACGAGAGAAGGGCGGATGGGGGACGTGATCCTCCGCATCGAGGATCTGCCGGCGACGCCGCGGAATCGCGAGATGATCCGCGAACGGGTGCGGGCGATGAACCAGCAGTTGGAGGCGGCGGGCGCGCCGTTCCGATTGCGGATGATCTGAGAGCATTCTCCCGAGGCAGCAATTGGCCTGCGATCTAACCGGATCCTCACGATGGCGGTCCGCGAGGGTTCGGGACGGGGAGCGTGTGGACGGGTGTGGCGGCTGGATGTGATGGTTTCGAAATGAATCGAGAGACAGTGCGGCGTCAAGGTGAAGTAAGCATGATTCGGAGGATTCTCGTCGCAGTGGACAGCATGCGCGATAGCCGGCAGATTATGCACTACGGGGCCGGGATTGCCGCGGCCGCGGACGCGGAAGTGTCCGTATTGCATGTGGCCAAGCCGGGAATTGACGGGGAGCAGAGGGAATGGCCCGGGGGGCGGGGGACGGTGCGCAGCGGAAGAGCGTCGCGGGCTCACCGTCTGGTGTTGCCGGGAAAGCGCGCGGAGACGATCGTCAAGTACGCGGATGACATCGATGCGGATGTGATCCTGATGCCGGCCTGCAAGCGAGGGCTGTTCGGACAACTGCTGTTCGGCTCCACATCGATGGACGTGGTCCGGGGAACGAACCGGCCGGTATGGATCGCGAAACCGCCGCTCGAGGCGAAGTTCCACGGCGGACGGATTCTTTGCTGGGTCAAACTGGGGGCGGAGGGTCAGAGCCTAATCCGCTACGCAGCCCGGTGGGCGTCGGTTTTGCAAGGGAAGCTATTGCTGGTACATGCCGTGCCCTTGATCAGCGAGGCGATGCTGGCGTCCTACGGTTTCGAGGATTGGGGAGAGATCGAGTTAATGCCGAAAGCGGCCCACCGCAGGGTGATGTGCATGGCGGAAGGAATCGACGTGCCCTATGAAGTGGAGGTTGTGACGGGGGACGTCAGGGGGAATGTGCGGAAGGCGGCCGATCGTTGGCGGGCGGATTTGGTGATTGCCGGCCGGAGCCGGCGAGGCGTTGGGGGGAAGGCTGGGGAGATCATTGCGCGCTCCCCTTGCCCGGTGATCAGCTATTGCGAAGAGTACAGAGAAGCGGAGCGGGAGGCGGCGCGTTGCCGGGTGTTGCGCTTTCCGCGGCGCGGGTGAGTGGCCGAGGGGTGAGAAAGCGACCGGCGAGCGCTGACGCGCGGTAAAGGGCCGTGCCCTTGCGGCATGTGGCGCGACCGGATTCCGGGCGGCGGCGTTCAGCGGCGTCGAGGCGTAACTTCCTTCGCTCCTCTCTGGAGGATGTTCTCCATCTCCTCGTCGTCGTCCATGGCGATGGAGGGGAGTTTCCGGGCCTGTCCGTAGTCGGGATCCTTGGGGTCCTTGGCCTTCTCCGGATCGAAGATCCGCCGGTCCACGGGAACGGCTTTGTAGGGCCGGAAGTCGGGTTCGGTAGTGAAGCAGTCCGAGAAGTCGTTGGCCAGCGCGTCAAACATGTTCAAGGGCGGCAGGCCGAGGATCTCATAGAGCGTGCGATGCATGCTGAGGATGGTGGTGTGGCGGTGCGACACATAGCTTCTCTTGGCCCAGGGGCTGATCACGAGCAGGACGCTTCTCTGGGCATCCACGTGGTCCGGTTCGCCGCCGGCGTCGTCCTGAGTGACGAAGATGGCCATGTTCTTCCAGTAGGGCGTGTGGGAGAGAAACTCGACGATGCGTCCGAGCGCAAGATCATTGTCCGCCATCCATGAGGCCAGGTATGGGTAGCCCTTCTCCGGTTTGGGCGCCGCGCCATGATCATTGCAGATGGCGATGTTGATAAAGGAGGGAAACTTCTTCCGGCCGCGCAGGAAACGCTGCTCGACATCCCGCATGAACCAATGGGCCCGGTACTGGTCGGGGATATTCATGTTGAAGATCGGATAACCGAAAGCTGTGTTATCAAAGAGGACCTTCGGCATGGGGATGTTGACCACCTCGCGCGCGCCGGTGGGATGTTCGTCCTCGCCCTCGACCACTCCGGGAAACTCGAAACCCTCGCCGTAGTTGCGGAAATGGATTCGATTGCGGCCGAGGTGCTCCCACATGGATCCGGCTTCGGGGTAATCCTCGGGAATGAGCGAGCCATTCGAGCCCATGGAGTAGCGGCGCCCCGGGGCGGTGCTGTCCTTCTTGAACGCCCAGCCGAGGGAATACGTCATCTGCATGAGGTTGTTCGGCTGCACGCCCACCAGCCAGCGATGCCCCACGCCGGAAGCCTCGGGCTCCATGTAGAAGTTGTCGCTCACGGTGAACGCGCGCGCCAGGGCGTTGTGATTCACCATCACGCCGGCATCCTCGAGCGTGGGCTGGCCGTCTCCCCTGATGGTTTGATGCAATCCCCAGCGCAGCAGCGACGGGTCATGCCGGGCTCCGGGAATGCGGTCGAAGATGGTGTCGTAGGTGTGATTCTCTTTCGTGATGAAGACGACGTACTTAATCTCCCGGGAGGCGCGGCCGGGAATGCCGGGGATCACCGGAGACGACATGGCTGGGCGGTCGGACTCACGATCCACCATTCCGTTGTTTTCGAGGACGCGTCCGGTCATCTTCGGCAGTTCGGTGTCAGAGGGCTGATCCAGGATGCTGATGACGCCGCGCATTCCCAGGAAGTTGCTCTTCGGAATCTCGCGGCCCGCATTCGGGCCATTGCCGAAGCCTTTGAAAGAGATGCATGCCAGATGACGGCCGTCCGGCGAGACGGCCACGCGGTAGGGGTACCAGGCGGTGGGGATGTGGCCGAGCACCTGGAGCGTGCGGGCGTCGAGAACGCCGATGGCGTTGATGCCGCTCTCGGCCACATAGAGTCTGGCTCCGTCCGGAGACGCCACCATTCCGGATGGCCCCACGCCTCGCAGGCGCGAGACGAGCGGCGAGGGAACGATCCGCTGCTTGGCGAGCAGCTTTCCGCTGGACAGATCGATGCGCTCGATCAGGTCATTGTTTCCGTTGGAGACGAACAGACTGTCGCCGCTCACCGCCAGGTAGTTGGGAGCGCTGCCGCCAACGGTGGCTCCGTTATCGGACGGAGCGCGGATGAGGAGACCCGTCTTCCAATGGCTGAGCACTTTCGGCGCTTGTGGATTGGAGACATCCACGCCAGTCACGGAGAAAGATTGCGGGCCATTGTCGTCTCCCAGGCCGGGGATCCTGCGGCCCTCGAGGGTGACGCCCATTCGCGCGGCTTTGCTCGGGTAGCCATAGGGGGGGCGAGTAAGCCCGCGCGGATCAGACTTGCCATCGGCGGGCGGCGGCACGGCGCTGTATTCGAACAGGCCGATGTTGGCCACGAAGACCCGGTTTCCGGAAACGGCCAGCGAGTAGGGGTAGCGCCCGACAGGCGTCGAACCGGCCACGCGCCGCTGCTCCGTATCGACGATCACGAGGCGAAAGTTGGTGACGTCGGCAGCATACAGATAGCGGCCGTCCGCGGAGACCTTCAGGTCGGCGGCATAGCTGTCCTCGAAACGCTTCCCTGCCACTTCGACGTTGAGTGGAATTTCGGCCAGCAGCCGGGTGGAGAGTGTGTCGAAGACGAAGAGTGTGCCGCTGTCGCCGCTGCTCCAATAGAGCAGCGCGCCATCCGGAGAGAAATCGGCTCCGCCGGCGTTGAGGTGGCCCTTTTTCCTCCCGGACGGCTTCGGGAGGCGCAATTCGACGATGTTCGGCGCGCCGGACTGCCAATCCGTCAGAATCTGCCCCACGCCATCACTGGGCACAAAGAGCCGTTTGCCATCGCGGCTCATGGCGAGGCCGTGAGGGAAGCGGACGAGCGGAAAATGCTTGCCCTCGGGCCGCAGGTAGCGGCCATTGGGAAGGATGGTTGTCCCGGCCGGATCGTGAGTGGCGTAGGTCTCGACCGATGGCGGGTGCAGGTAGGATTGGGCGCAGACAAGGGCGGTGGATAGAAACGCGGCCATCCAGGAGATACGGATTCCGGACCTGTCCGGCGGAGGTCGATGTCTCATTCGCTGTTGTGCCGGCTCGTTTCCGGCGGCGACTACCAGCCTAGCGAAAGATCCTATTGCCGCAAAAGCCTGTCGCCGGATGAGCGGCAACCGGAGCACTGCATTTCCACGTGCTATACTCGCGAAACAACTGGGTCGAACACTTTCCATCATGAGCGACAACGTAGATCTGAGCATTCGTCAGTTTTGCGACGCCTGGCGCATCTTGTGCGGCGCTGCTTCCGGTTACGGCACGCACTCCGCCGAGGGAGTGGAATGCGTGTTCAGCGGCGTCCCCATCCCGTTTTTCAATGCGGTGATTCTCACAGGGAGAAGCCTGTCTCCTGAGGGCGCAAGGGCCGCCGCCGAAAGCGCGGGCGCGTGGGCGGCAGGCCGCGGTGTGCCGTGGATTCTGGTTGCCACGCACGAAGCGATGGAGCCTGGCTCCGATTGCGCCGCCGTTCTGGAGAGTTGCGGCTTTGTTCCTGTGATGGCGCTGACGGGAATGATGGCGGAGCGGGTTGCCCCAGTGGACAATGTTCCTGATGGCCTGGAACTGCGAATTCCGGAGGACGACGCGGCCTGCGAAGCGATTCTGGACGTCAATTCGGCGGCCTATGACATGCCGTTCGCCGTGGGGCAGCCCGTATGGGGCAGAAGAGCGTTCTGGAAGGACCATTATCCCGTCATCGGCTTTGCCGGAGAGCAACCGGTGAGCAGTTCCGTCGTCATCATGTCCGGCGGATACCGTTACGTCGCGCTCGTAGCTACTGCTCCGGACCAGCAGCGCCGCGGATACGCCAGCGCAGCCATGCGCCGCGCGCTGGAACTGGCCCGGGAGGCGCATGGCGAGCATCCGACCTTCCTGCACGCCACCGGCGCCGGACGCCCGGTCTATGAGCGCATGGGCTACCGGGCCGTGTCGTCGCACACCGCCTTCATGGACAAGCGGTTTCTCGGCGAACATTGATACCGGAAGTGTTGAGAGATGCAAGCGATCATCTCCCTGCTGCGAGGGGTCAACGTAGGCGGCCACGGCATCATCCGGATGGACGCGCTGCGGGATTTGTACGAATCCCTGCAACTGAGGGAAGCGCGGACCTACGTGCAGAGCGGAAACGTCGTATTCCTGAGCGAAAAGCCGCATCTCGACGAACTTGCGGAGCGGATAGGAAGCGGCATTGAGCGCAGATTCGGATTCCGGCCCGCGGTGGTTCTGCGCACGGCCCGCGAGATGAGCGAAGTTGTGGCCCGCAATCCATTCGCGGGACGGGAAGGAGCGGATCCGGCGAAACTGCTGGTCACATTCCTTGCGGGCACTCCGGCGGCGCCGGACCGGGAACGGGTGCTGGCGCTGAACACCGGTCCCGAAGAGATGTGGATGGAAGAGCGGGAGATCTACGTCTATTTTCCGAATGGATTCTCCAAGGCCAGGCTCTCGATGGCTGTCGTGGAGAAAGGCCTGAGAGTGGCGGGTACAGGAAGGAACTGGAACAGTGTGAGGAAACTGCTCGAAATGGCACGGCGGCTGGAGACGGGCGGGTAGCCTGTCCTGACGGGAATCACTGCGTGCGAGCGGAGCGTTCGGTGATGGAGAAGCGGGCGTAGGCCATGATGCCGCCAGGCATGGAGAGCGCGATGGTTCCCAGGTCAAGATCGAGAAAGAACAGGACGCAGAGGATGTGTCCGTTGACGAAGCACGAGCCGTGGATCAGCCGCGCCTCGGGCAACTCGGTGAAAATGGCTTTCTCGATATTGACGGAAGTAGTGCCCAGCGCCTTTGCCGCCATGGCCGCAATCGGCTCGTGCAACTGTTGTGCAGTCACGCGGCGTCCGCTGGTGATGAATTCCGGATCTTCGGCGAAGCCGTCGAAATAGAAATTCCAATACGCTCCCAGATCGGTGGCGGAAGCCAGTCGTTTCTTCAGATCGAAAATGCGTTCGCTATCCATGGGAGACGCTCCGGGGAAGTTTGCAGGACCGCCCTGGGAACAGGCGATGCCGGTTGCGGGCCACCAGATCGTACGCCGCCACGCCGAGGGGGTTCATGAGCGGCGAAAAGAAAAACAGGGCGAACCCGGCAATGAGCCTTCGCCACAAGGGCGCGACGGGTTCGGGCGCCAGAGCAATCAAGGCGAACAGCGCCATCCAGACCACGGGCGTGTAGACGAGCATTCGTCGAATGGCGTGAAATCCCTCGAGGACGCGCCCGCCGGAGGTCACTAGCTGTAGCCTGCGCGAGGCCCTTTCGTCACTGATGCCATACTCACCTCCGCGCCCTGCCTGGTAGGGCGACCATTCGAAGACTCTCTCGAAATCGAGGCGCTCGAACTGTTCGCGGCACCAGTCGCAGAATCCGCAGTCGCCGTCGAAGATCACCAGCAGGGGTTTCGAAGGCCAGCGGAGGAAACTGAACATGGCAGCCTGCATGCCGTAGAAGAACATGGTGAAGGTCTGCCCGGTAAAGAGGAAAAATCCGGACTGAAGGCAGATGCTGACGCACACTCCCCACATCTGCAATGCCGGAATGACCAGGAAAAGAGAGGCTCCGAGCTCGGCGGCGATTGTCATCCAGCACATGAATTTTCCCAGGACGAGGGGCGGGAGCATGTGGTTCAGCCAGATGTAAACGGGCTGCGCGAGCTTGTCCACGGCCCAGTGCTCGAAGAACTGCCCGCTGTGCCAATCCACATCGAGAGCCTTATTGAGGCCGGCGCCGAAGTACACAATGGCTACCTGGAGCCGCAACAGATAGGGCTGCATTCCGGGGACATGGAGCCCGGCAAGCACGAGCATGAGGGCGCAGAAAGTCTTGTTGTTCCCGTAATAGGCGCGCGAACTCAGAACGCCGAGCAGCATGGTTCCGCCAAGCAGCAGGCAGGCGGCGCGCACCGCGCGATTGAACAGCAGCGCCGCCGCCGAAAGCAGAAACACCGTTTGCAGCAGGCGTTGGAACACGATGCCTGGCATGAGGTGATCCAACCCGGGAAGGAACGGAAGAAACGGATCGGGGAGCAGCCGGACATGGTTGGTGAGCAGCAGCGCGAGGGCGATCAGCTTCGCCATCAGCAGGACGGGGACAGGCAGAGCCGTGCCGCTCATCCGCAGCGGATTCCAACTGGAGCCGGTCACGGCTTTGGCGGGTACCGCCATACCTGCTCCTCTTTACCGTTGATCCGATAGCGCATCGTGATCTCTGCCTTGTTTGGCCCGGCGTAGCGCTCCTCATAACCTTGGATGATATCGATGAGGTTTTGGACGCTGCGGTTGTCTGCGCCCTTGGCGGGGCGCCGGTAACGCCGCCGCACCTGCTGGGGAGAGAGCTTTTTCCCGCCGAGGGTCACTTCCAGTTGATAGTCCGTCTGCATGTCGAACGGAGCCCAGCAGAAGTAGCGGGCTTTCGTGGTTCGCGCAAAGGCGATCAGCGCGAGTTGCGCCGCGATCAGCGCTGCCGCGATGCCAATGGAAACCCTTCGCATCATGCTAGACTCGTGATTCTATCGCAGGAGATTCCCATGCCGGACACCATTAAATACCTTCTCGACGAAACCCGCATTCCTAAGTTCTGGTACAACATCGTTGCGGACTTGCCTTCGCCTCCTCCTCCCGTCCTTCATCCCGGCACCAGACAGCCGGTGGGGCCGGACGATCTGGCGCCCCTTTTTCCCATGAGCCTCATCCAGCAGGAGGTTACCACGGAGCGGGAGGTGGAAATTCCCGGCCCGGTCCGGGAGGTCTACAAGCAATGGCGGCCCACTCCGCTGTTCCGCGCCCGGCGGCTCGAACAGGCGCTCGATACGCCCGCGCGCATCTATTACAAGTATGAAGGAGTCAGCCCGGCCGGGAGTCATAAGCCGAACACGGCCGTGGCGCAGGCTTTCTACAACCGCGAAGCCGGGATCAGGAAGATCACCACGGAGACGGGAGCGGGCCAGTGGGGCAGTGCGCTGGCCTTTGCCGGATCGCTGTTCGGGATCCAGATCGACGTGTACATGGTTCGCGTATCCTATCAGCAGAAGCCCTACCGGCGCGCCCTGATGGAGTCCTATGGCGCGCGCTGCGTGCCGTCTCCTTCCAACGAGACTGCCAGCGGACGCGCCATCCTCGCCCAGCGGGCGGACCACCCGGGCAGCCTCGGCATTGCTATTTCCGAGGCGGTGGAGCTGGCCGCGCAGCGAGACGACACCAAGTACTCGCTGGGTTCGGTGCTGAATCATGTGCTGCTGCACCAGACCGTTCTGGGGCAGGAATGCGTGGCGCAGATGGAGATGGCGGACGACTATCCGGATATCGTGATCGGCTGCACCGGAGGCGGCTCGAACTTCGCGGGCATCGCGTTCCCTTATCTGGGAGCACAGCTTCGCGGCGGGAAAGCCGTGAAGGTCATCGCGGTGGAACCGTCGGCGTGCCCCAGCCTCACGCGCGGCAGGTATGCTTACGATTTCGGCGACACGGCGCACCTCACTCCGCTCACGAAGATGCACACTTTGGGCTCGACTTTCACACCGCCCGGATTCCATGCGGGAGGCCTGCGCTACCACGGGATGGCGCCGCTGGTGAGCCACGTCAAGGAACTCGGCCTCATCGAAGCCCGGGCGTATCAGCAGAGTGCCTGCTTCGCGGCGGGAGTTCAACTCGCCCGGACGGAAGGCATCCTTCCGGCGCCGGAGGCGAATCATGCGGTCCGGGCCGCAATCGACGAAGCGCTGCGCTGCAGGGAGGACGGCGTGAGCCGGGCGATTTTGTTCAACCTCTGCGGCCACGGGCACTTCGATATGCAGGCCTATATCGACTACTTCAGCGGCAAACTGGCGGATCTCGAGTATGACGAGGCGGAACTGGCGATGGCGCTGGCGGGACTGCCGTCCGTAAGTTAACTTAACGGCTGAAATAGCCGCTGATCTCGAGCACGATGTTCGTGCGGCGGTAGGAATAGATGTCGATCGCGCCGCCGGTCCCCGCGGGAACAATGACGGAGTTCGTCACCACCTGTCCTTCGAACGCATTGAGAAACGAAACGACCGGGCGCGATTGACCTGTCGGGTAGGCAGTGAGGTAGGGCATCGGCGAACCGGAGGGGAGAGCGGTGACGTTGACGGCGTAGGCTTTCGCGGAGGCGGGAATTCCAGGACAGAAGGGGGCATTCGGCATGGGCAGCGTGCGCGAGGTGTTGTCTGGGAACACCGGCCCGCCGAATACTCCTGGAAATGCCGGGTTCGTCGTATCCATCACGCGGCACTGGGGCAGCGTGAAATAGTAGAGGCCGGTGAGTCCGTTGTCGGGGGCGAAATAGCCGTTGATGTCGATGAGAAAGTCGGTCTCATCATAGGTGTAGACGTCAATGCTGTCACCCGCGGCGGGCATAAGAAAGCTGTTTGCAAGAATCCTTCCGGACGGTGAATTCAGACTCGAAACGTTGGGCCGCATGTCTCCGGTGGGCCACGCGGTGAGGAAGGCCAGGGGACCTTTGGGGACGGCGGTAATGGTGACGGAGTACGCGGCCGCTCCGGAGGGAACCTGGCAGTAGGGAGACGACGGAAAGTGGAAGTGGCGAGTCTCCCCTGTAGCCATGGAGGGCGGTCCGAAAGGACCGAAGGTTGGCCGCATGATGGAGCGTGTCTCCACCACCCGGCAGGGACTGAGCGGGTAGTACACGAAGCCGGGAACGTCAGTCGAGCCGGTGAAGTATCCGGCAATATCCAGGATAAGGTCAGTATTATCGGACGAGTACACGCTCAAACTGCCAAATGGTCCGGCGCGAACGATGGCGGAGTTTGCAACCACAAGCCCGTCAGGGGAACGGACAGTCCAAACCGAAGGCTGGTCCTCGCCGGTAGGCCAGATGGTGAGGAAATCCGCACGCCCCCTGGGAACAAGAGTCACGTTGAGCACATAGGCTTTCGCCGAAGCAGGGATGCGGCAAACCGTGGACTGGGGCAGCGGAACCACTCGCGTTTCCTTTGCAGCGAAAAAAGGCGGGCCGAATGGTCCTATCCGTCCCTGATAGTTGTATTCGGGACGAGTTTCGAGGACGCGGCAAGGGGCGAGCGGGACGAAGCGCAAACCGGCGCCTTGGCCTGTGCCGCCGGGCGATGAATCTGTAGAGATCACGCCTCCGCTGGTTTGGACTGCCAGGGGCAGGCCGTCCGCGGTGCTGGCCAGCGACGAGTTCAAACCGACAACGATCGCAGGGTTACTTGTGGTTGCGGCAACCGTGAGATGAACCTTGGCAGCCACGCCATCGGGGATGGTTGTTCGATTCAGCCCATACAGGATGCAGGCGAGGCTGCCCGTATTGGGGCTGCAATAAATCGACTTTCCGGCGCTGAGGGCGACGGCTCCCGCCGAAACGCTCATCGAGGGGATGTCCGCGCTGGAATACGTGACGGTAAACATCAGCGCCGAGGGGAGAAGTGTGCCGGTGGTGCGCAGAGCGATCTCGAGTTCCACGGCAGAACCCGGCGTTGCGTGTCCGGAAGAGAGGGAGAGAGAGATGCTTTGCGCAAATGCGCCGTTGAAGAGCGAGACCGCAAGCGAGAGCAGCAGCCATGGATGAAGGGCTTTTCCGTCCCGGAATACGGAGCGAAGAGGCCCCATCAGCATCTCTTCATTCTAGTGGAGGGCGCCGCCGGCATTCACGAAATTCCTGGAGTGCGGAGTACATTCGGTATACTGGCGCGGGGAGGGCTATGCGATCCATGAAAGTACAGATTCTCGCGGGGTTGGCGTTGTGCCTGTTGTTTACCGTGTCCTGCGCGAAGAAAGAAGCGGCATCGGGAACCACCGGTCCGCGGGCGACGGTGCTGTTGCGCGACGGAACAAAACTATCGGGAACGGTGACGAATTCCTCAGCGTCGGGGATGACCCTGGTGAGCGACGACAACGTCTCGCACGCACTCGACATGAAGGACGTGAAATCCGTGGAGTACGGCGAAGCGCCTCCGCCCGCCGGGCAGGCGCAGACGCCGCCTTCCGAACCGGCTTCTCCGGTGGCGCGCACACCCGCCCCGGCGGCGGCTCCCCAATCCCGGCCGGAGCCCCGTCCCGCTGAGCCCGCGCCGCGCGTAACGGTCAAGACTTACGAATTGCCGGCGGGAACCGAGATATCCATCCGCACAGGGGAAACCATTGATTCGCGAAAGACATCGGAAGGGCAGACGTACGCGGCGGAAGTGACGAAGAACATCGCGGATGCCTCAGGCGCCGTGGTGATTCCGCGAGGTTCGGACGCGAAGATCGTTATTCGCTCGGCTTCGAAGGGCGGGCGCATCACCGGAGCGTCGGACCTGGTTCTTGATTTGGAATCAGTCACGGTGAACGGCAAGGCGTACCGTGTGGACACATCTGACATACAGCAGAAAGGGAAATCCGGATTGGGCGGGAACAAGCGCACAGCGGAGTATGTCGGCGGCGGAGCGGCCATAGGCGCAATCATCGGAGCCATCGCCGGACACGGCAAGGGAGCGGCGATCGGCGCGGCATCCGGCGCAGCGGCGGGCGCGGCGGGACAGTTGATCACCCGCGGAAAAGCGATTCAGATTCCGGCGGAATCGGTGCTCACGTTCCGGCTCGACGCGCCGCTGCATGTGAGCGAGACCCGGCCTTGATTGACCCTTCCTTCGCCGGACCGAAGCCCGTATAATTGGGAGTCACCGATCGCCCTCCAGTACCACTACAGCAAGGCGTGGTACCGCTCGATTCGAATCCGGCGGCTGAAGTAGGAGCGCCCACGCTAAATTTACTAAGCATTTCAACCGATAGTGGGGTATGCGATGGTGTCTGCTCGCTCTCCTCATGATGCTGCCCCTGATTGCCGCGTCGCAAACGGCGCGCGTTGCCAAGTGGACGATCCTGCCGCTCGCGCATCCTGACGCCAAGCTGCTGATCGGCGTGGACTGGCGCAGGGTGCAGGATTCGCCGCTCGGTCCCCTGGTTCTGCAACAGGTCAGGAAAGGAGGCCATCCTCTGTTAGGATTCCTCGATTCCATCGAGAACATAGACAGAATCCTGGTCTCGTCTCCGGGCGGTGAAACGGGACGTTCTCCCTTGCTGGTGGTGGGCGAGGGGCGGTTCTCACTGCCGAAGATTCGCGCCATGGCGAAAGCAGACGGAGCGGTGTCACGGCGCTATAACGATGTGGAATTGCTGGTGCCTCCCGATGCCACCGCGTTCGACCTGCACTTCGCCCTGCTGGACGGGCAGACGATCCTGTTTGGGGACGGATCTTCGGTGAAGGGGGCAATCGACCGCTGGCAGCGGGCAGACAGTCCCTCAGACCGTAACCCGCTGCTCTTCCGCGCGGTGACCCTATCGACAACACAAGAGATCTGGGCGCTGGTGGAAAAGCCCGCGGAATCGCTGGCGAGCCTGGGGATCGCGGAATCGGACCTGGCGGGGCAAGTGGAACACCTGGAACTGGGCATATCCATCGCGGACATGCTGAACGCCAACTTCACCATCCAGGCGGCCACCGCGGAGGCTGCCCAGGCTCTTGGAACGGGACTTCCCGCGCTGCTCCAACTCGCTGCCCTCAACTATTCCCATCAGCCATCGCTGACTCAAGTGGCCCGGCGGTTGAAAGTGGTGACGGAAAATACCACCGTCAAGATGGGATTCAGCATTGACGGCAGACTTCTGGATCAGAGTCTGAACGAACTGCGCGCGGCGGCGGCTCCTCCTCTGGTTACCGAAACGACCCCAGTGAGCGCTCCGCAGCAGGCTCGAATGGCATCCGCGCCCGGCGCATCCGCGGCGCTCGCCGTGCCGAACCATCCGAGCCAGCCCGTGCGAAGGGTAGTGCGGATCGTCGGGATGGAGGATGGGGTGAAGGAGATTCCCTATGAAGTGCAGAAGCCGAACCAGTGACGGCTATTTGAAGCCGGGTATCTGAGGAAGGATCATCGGATAGGGCTCCAGGCGCGGGGGACGCGCGTCGGGTTCGAACATCCAGAACTTGCGGCCGGGATAATACTTCACCAGTTCCTGATTCGCGAAAGGCCCCATGTCGCGGGCCCAGATGATGGGCGAAGCGTCGATATCGGCGGCGTTGTAGACAATCTCATGGTGGAAATCATGGGTGTAGGTGTAGCGCACGAACACCACGTGCGACCCACCCATTTTTTCGAGAACATCGAGCACCTGCGTACGCGGAGTCTTCACCTGCCGTTCGCTATCGAAGTGATAGGCATCCACTCCAATCTGCCAGGAAAAGCTGAGAATCGACAGCGTTACCAGGAACCGCGAAAGCGCCAATCCCACCGGCCGTCCGGCAAGCTGAAACTTGCGCAGTTCCTGAAGACAGGCCAACAGCACCAGAAGGATGCCGCCGGCAATCGGTCCCAGATAGTGCGGATAAAAGAACGAGTAGCATCCTACGGCGATCAGCACGAAGAGAACCGCCAGGAGGGGAATGCGGTAGGCGCGCTTTCTCACAACGAAGGGAAGCATGAGAAGCGGCACGGTCCAGACGGGTCCGAAGAAGAACAGCCAGAACTCCCGGAATTTGAGCTTCGTGGCTTCCCACAGCGTGCTGAAGCTGTCTCCCTGGAGCCGCATGGAGAGTTGCCAGCGATAATTTTGCGCGATTTCGTGGTGGCGGAAGGGCACGGCCGGGACGGGCGGCTGCCAATAAAAAGTCTGCGGAGTGCCGTAAAGCTCGCGATTGTGCTGATAGGGCAATTGCAGCGGATTTCCTGTGACACGCCAGTTGTGGTAGCAAAGGAACGCGCCCGTGGCGATCGAGGCGAGCAACAGGGGGGCAACCACCGTCCGGAACTTGAAGGCGAGAACATACTCCGCCTTCCAAAGCCACAGGAGCAACGCCACCCCGGCCACGCAACCGAGAACGAATCCTTCATATGGCCGCGAATTGGCAAGGATAAAGATGCCCAAACCAAGCACGAAGGCGGTGTTGCGGGCGGGTTTCTTCAACAGCCGCGCCAGAGCCCCCAGAACGAGGGCGCCGCCGATGGCGGGAACGGCTCCTCCCCAGTAGCTGTGCATCCACGCGCTCAACGTGGAGATACGCAGAAACACCACCGCCACGCCGAAGAGCGCCCAGACGGGACTAAGCCATGCGCCGAGCATCCAATACACAGCGGCGCTCATCAAGCCGCAGGAAAGCCAGACTCCGGCGTAGGCGGGAAGCCCGACGAACTGCGGAAGCGCCAGGGCGAACCCTTGACCAACGGGGTATTTGGATGCGTAAGTAGGCTGAAAGAAGACGTGGATGGTCTCGAAATGCACCCACATGGGATGAGTGGGATTGGCCAGCCGCCAGTGTCTCAACGTATCGCCGATGAGCAGGTAGCTGAACTCATCGTGGATCGTAGGCTGAGGCGGCGGGTAGATCGGCAACTGTATGAGACGCAGCAGAATGGGCAGCAGGAAGGCGAACAGCAACGGCCATTTGAGCGAGGAGGAGAACGACTTGCCCCAACCTTCGAGCCGCCGGAACCAGCGATCGCCGAGCCGCGGAAAAAACCAGGCCAGAGCGAGAGCGAGAACAACGGCAACGGCCTCGAGAAAAACGTTGGCCGCCGAACTCTGGAGAACCTCGTGAATCCACTGTAAGAGCATGCCGTCAGCGATCGCGGTCGATCACCAGGTCGGTGACGGCTGTGAGTGCCCGCTGATAGGGGGAGTCCGGGAACTCGGCGATGATGGCTTTCGCCTTCGCGGTGAAGAGAACCGCGCGTTCGCGAACCCTCTCCACGCCCTTGTGGCGATCAATCATTCGCAGGATTCGCGAAAAGGGAACGTTGTCATAGCTGCGGTCCGCCAGGACCCGCTCGACCATGCCGCGTTCCTCCGGGCTTGCCGAGGCGAGGGCGTAAATCAGGGGAAGCGTGACCTTCCCTTCCCTCAGATCGTTGCCCACGGGCTTGCCGAGAATGGTTTCCCGCGCCGTGAAGTCGAGAACGTCGTCCACCAGTTGGAAGGCAATGCCCAGGTTCCAGGCGAACTCTCCGAGGCGGGCTTCGGCAGCCTCGCCGGCGCCCGCTACGTGGGAGCCCAGTTTGGCGCAGACGGAGATGAGACAAGCAGTCTTGCGGTCAATCAACTGCATGTAATCGGCTTCGGAGATGTTGATCTTGCCGATCCGCTCCAACTGAAGCAGTTCTCCCTCCACCATCATCTGGGTGAGATTGATGAGGAGATCGAGGATGTGGAAGTTCCGCTCCCGCAGGGCAATCTGAAACGCCTGCATATAGAGCCAGTCTCCAGCCAGAACGGAGATGTGGTTTCCCCAGATGGCGTTCGAGGAGGGGCGTCCGCGGCGCGTTTTCGCCGTGTCGATGACGTCGTCATGAATGAGCGTGGCGGCGTGAATCAATTCCACGATGGCCGCCATGCGAATGGTCTCCGGCGTTACCCCGCCCACGAGGCGGCTGGAGAGGAGCAAGAGAATGGGACGCAGACGCTTCCCGCCGGAATCCTGAAGGTAGCGCGCAATGTGGGTGACCGCTTCCACACTCGCCACGGATTCCGAACTCAGTTCCTGTTCGACCAGTTTCAGGTCGTCCTTCACCAGATCGAAGATTTCCTTGGCGGTGAGAGATTGACCCAGCCTGCTGCTAAAACCCATGCGAAGTAAACCAGTTTAACCTACTCGCAAGAGGCCGCGCGTGGCTTTGTGGCGGCAAGTTGTTTACAGGCAGGCTATTGCTCACTCCGGGCGGAACGCGGTTCGTGGTGAAAGACCAGCGCGGCGGCGGCCATGCAGGCAATGCCCAACACCACGGAGAGGGTTCCCGCCAGATCCGGAGTATTGGTGGCGGCGCTGTAACCGGACAGATAGGCGGAGCGATAGATGAACAGAATGCTGAGTCCTATCAGCGGCGGGCCTGCCTGATGGATGCCACTGGCGGTGAATCGCATGGCGATGGCAGTGGCCAGCAGGGAGAACGCTACGGAAGTGGCGACGGTGGCAAGAAAGCTGTTGCCTTGAGTGCGCAAAATCAGCGCAGCGAGAAAGCTCACCCCGCCCATGATCATGACAATTCGGCGCGTACTCATAGGAATGACCCGCTTGAATTGTAGATCAGGTTGAGAGGAAAAGATAGAGTACGCCGTCAGCGTTTGGGTGGCCAAACGACGCCCTGATCCTTCTTCGTCACCGGCGCTAGCCCCTTGTAGACGAACTTCTGCACGCGCTGTCCGTGATATGTCTCGGTGGTGAAGATATTCCCCTTGGAGTCCGTGGCAATGCTGTGGACGGCATAGAATTGCCCGGGCTGCCTGCCGCCGTCGCCGAAGGAGGTGAGTTCCGTCAACGTCTGGCGGTCCAGCACGTGGACCTTCATGTTCGAACCATCGGCGACGTAGAGATACCTCTGCTGGGGATCCTTCGACAGCGCGATGTCGAATACGGATCCATCCCCCAGGGTGTTCTTTTCAATGAACGATTCCTTGACGAACTTGCCGTCGGTCCGGAAGACCTGGATGCGGTCATTGGTGCGGTCGCACACGTATAGAAGTCCATCCTTGGCGAGATCCACGCAGTGCACGGGCGTGCGGAACTGCTGGGCGGGGGGATCATTCGGATTGTAGGGCGGCAGTTGCGTGTCGTCGGGCTTGTGGCCGTAGGCTCCCCAATGCCGTTTGTACTTGCCTGTGTCCGCGTCAAAGACGATCACGCGGCGGTTGCCGTAGCCATCGGCGACGTAGAGTTCGTTCGTCTTCGGGTCCACCAGCGTCTTGGCGGGCAGGCGCAGATTTTCGACATCGTTGCTGCCCTTACTCATGTTCGGCTTGCCGATCTGCATGAGGAACTTGCCGGACTGGGTGAACTTCAGCACCATGCTGTCGTGAACCGAGCCCGCGCCGGCCATCTTGCTCTCATCATGGGCGAGCGGAGCGGGCCGCGCGCCGCGGCCATTGCCGCCGATCCAGACGTTGCCCTTGAAGTCGACGTCAATTCCGTGGTTCGATGCGGGCCACTCATAGCCTTGGCCCGGGCCGCCCCAGCTTCCGATGAGGTCCCCGTCTTCGTTGAACTCGAGGATCGGCGGCGCGGCGGCGCAGCAATCCGCGGCTCTCGGCTTCATGGTCAGGTACTGTTCCTTTGGATCGAGCGAGCCGGTACGGTGAATGATCCAGATGTGGTCGTTGGAATCCGCGGCCACCCCGATCACGGACCCGATCACCCAATGATTGGGCAGCGGCTTGGGCCACATGGGGTCCACTTCGAACCGCGGCGCTTGAACCCCGGCCGCCTCCACCACGGCTCTCTTTTCGAGCAGATGGGAGCCCACGGCAAGCGCTCCAATGATTGCAACCAGACCAGCCCCGATATAGTATGTCCGTTTCATGCCTTTTCCCTTCCAGATCGGCGTAGGACATCATACACGATTCCCCCGCTCGAGGTTCACCGCCCTGGCGGCATGGTTGTTGCTCTCCGCCGCCACTGCCGCCGGGCACGATATACCGAGCGATGTCACCGTGCAACTGTTTCTCAAACCGGCGGGAAAGCAGATGCAGATATTGGTCCGTGTGCCGCTGAAGGCGATCCGCGACCTCGAGTTTCCGGAACAGGAAAACGGCTATTTGGATGTGGACAGGTTGACGCCGCGGCTGGCGGATGCGGCCACGCTGTGGCTGGCGCAGTTCCTCGAGATCCGGGAGGAAGGCCGCAAACTTGCCAGGCCAACAGTGACTGCGGCGCAGCTCTCTCTCGAATCGGACAGGTCGTTTGCGTCGTTCGAAGAGGCCTCGGCGCGCCTCTCCGCGCCCAGGCTGCCCAACAGTTCGAACGTTGTCTGGAATCAGTTGCTGCTGGACGTGCGGATGGAGTCGCCGATCGAGTCGGATACTTCTCATTTCGCGATCCGCCCCGGATTGCGGCATCTCGCCGCGCGCGTCCTCACCGTGGTGCGCTTCCTGCCCCCCGGCGGCGCCGTGCGCGCTTATGAATTCACCGGCGACCCGGGGCTGGCGCCGCTCGATCCCCGCTGGCATCAGGCAGCGGCGCGATTCGTGGAACTGGGCTTCTTCCACATTCTGGACGGAACCGATCACCTGCTGTTCCTGCTGTGCCTGGTGATCCCGTTTCGCCGCTTCCGCCCGCTGGTCTGGGTGATTAGCGCATTCACCTTGGCCCACTCGATCACGCTGATCGGCTCGGCTTACAATCTTGCTCCGGACGGGCTCTGGTTTCCGCCGCTGGTGGAAACGCTCATCGCGGCCTCCATCGTGTACATGGGTCTCGAGAACATCGCCGGAGGGATCACCATGCGGCGGCGCTGGATGATGGCCTTCGGCTTCGGTCTTGTGCATGGATTCGGCTTTTCCTTTGCCCTGAAGGAATCGCTACAGTTCGCGGGGCGCCATCTGCTGACCTCGCTCGTTTCCTTCAACATCGGCGTCGAGATCGGGCAGTTGCTGGTGCTGGCGCTTTGCATACCGGCCCTGGAACTGCTGTTTCGTTTCGTGGTTGCCGAACGGATGGGCAGCATCATTCTCTCGGCCCTGGTGGCTCACACGGCATGGCACTGGATGACCGAACGCGCCGATCGCTTGCGTCAGTTCTCCCTGGAGTGGCCGCCGGCCGATGCGGCGCTGATGGCCGCGGCTATGCGCTGGGCGATGTGGCTCCTGATCGCGGGCGGCGCCTTGTGGCTGGTCACCCGCCTGATTCGCCACCGCGCCGCCAGAGGTGAGCGAAGCGATGCCGCCGAAATGGGATGAGCCATCCGGTGTCCCTTCTCCGGAAGGCCCGATATACACCTTCGGCGCGATTCTCCTTTCCCAAAGCCCAAATTAAACTGGAGATAAAGTTACACATATGGCTCGCTTCGGTCTCCAGGGAAGTTCAGGGGCGACAGATGAAAGGAGTTGACTGATGCTTCGACGAAGTGTACCAGGAAGAAGTCTGGCTGTAGGGACGTCACTGCTGCTGTCGGGTTTCCTGTTCCTCGCGCAAGCCGAGACCTCCGGTAAGACGCAGGGTGAGAAGTTCCAAGCCGGGACGCGGTTTCAGAGTATTTGTAAGGACGCTTCCAACGTTCAGACCGCCGCTGCCAGCCTCACCAGGTTGACACGGGATTCCAGCTCAAAATGGGCCGACTACGACAAGAAGTGGAACGAGATCAAGCCCTCCGTGGAAGACATGAACATGAAACTCGCGGAGATCGAGGCGATGAAGTCTTCGCTGTCGCCGTCCGAGGTGAAGGCGCTGAACAAGAGCATGGTGCTCATCAAGGATCTCGCGGGCAATACGCATGAGATTCGAATGCAATTGGATATGTCGTCCAAACAACTGAATGAGCTGCTGATCCGCAGTTTTTCGCGCAACATGGTGCAAAAATCGGAGACGCTCGAGAAGTTGACGGCCAAGGCAAGTAAGACCTCCTAAGGCGCGTTCGCGCTCAACCGGTAAGCGTGTTGGGCTACGATGGCGGAGAGAGGAGAGCGCCGCCCAGGATTGATGCGTTCCGCCTGTTCCATTCGCGTTCGCGGCATTGTGCAAGGGGTTGGATTTCGCCCCTTTGTGTTCCGGCTCGCGCGAGCGCGATCCCTGGCAGGCTGGGTGCTCAACGGACCGCAGGGCGTTGAGATCCACGTCGAGGGCGGTGAAGCGGCGCTGGCCGAATTCATTCGCGAGGTCGAGACGCAGGCACCTCCCGCAGCCAGGGTGGCGAGCATTGAAGTAATGCGCGCCGAAGCACAGGGGCTGCGGGAGTTCACCATTCACGAAAGTTCACAAGCTGCCCTCCCCACCGTTCGCATCACGCCCGATCTTCCCGTCTGCGAAGCATGCCTCGAAGAGCTGTTTTCCAGCGGCCAGCCTCGATCCGGCTATCCCTACATCAACTGCACCAACTGCGGCCCGCGCTACACCGTGATCCAACGGCTTCCATACGACCGGCCCAACACGTCCATGAGCCCCTGGCCCATGGACGCCTACTGCGCCGCACAATATCAGGATCCTTCCGACCGCCGTTTCCACGCACAACCAATTGCCTGCCATCACTGCGGGCCGCACTATTATTTTTCGCGCGGGAGCGAGGTCATAAAAGAGGAAGGCGCCGCCATCTCCGCCGCGGTCCGGCTGTTGGGCGAAGGTTCGATCATCGCCGTCAAGGGAATCGGCGGATATCATCTGGCCTGCGATGCAGGGAACATGCAGGCCGTAGGCGGGCTGAGGAAGCGCAAGTACCGTAAGGAAAAGCCATTCGCCCTGATGACCCGGGACTTGGCAGCGGCGAAGAAGCTGGTGCGGCTTGCTCCGGAAACGGAAATGCTCCTCGAATCCGCGGCGCGTCCCATCGTACTGGCTCCGGCGTCGGTGGAACTCGAGGATGTCGCGCCAGACAGCGACGAACTGGGAGTCATGCTGCCGTACACGCCGTTACACCATCTGCTATTCGCGAGCGGAGCACCCGAAGTGTTGGTGATGACCAGCGCAAACCGCTCGAGTGAACCCATCGCCTACCGGAATGAGGAGGCGCTCGAGGCACTAAGCGGCATTGCGGACGGCTTCCTCATCGGAGAACGGCCAATCGTCCGCCGTGTGGACGATTCCGTCGTCCGGCAAAGCCCGTTCGGTCCGGTCATACTCCGCCGCAGCCGCGGCTACGCTCCCGCCGCGGCGGCAAGCCTGCCGGCGCAGCGGCCCATTCTTGCCGCCGGCGCCGACCTGAAGAACTCCGTGACGCTCGTCGTGGAAGGGCAGGCATTCGTCAGCCAGCACATCGGCGATCTGGATCATTACGAATGCCTGCGGGCATTCGAAGAGACCATCCGCGACCTCGTTTCGATGTATCAAGTCGATTGGAAAAACCTCACCATCGCTCATGACTTGCATCCGGAGTATTTTTCCACGACGGCCGCGTCGCGCCTGAAGGGATGGAATACGGTAGGCGTGCAGCATCATCGCGCGCACATCGCCAGCGTCCTTGCCGAACGAGGGGAACTACACAAACACGTGCTGGGCGTGGCTTTCGACGGCACCGGCTACGGCGACGACGGCGCCATCTGGGGCGGCGAGTTCTTTGCGGGAAGCGTCGCTTCCGGATTGGAGCGTGTCGCGCACCTGCGCCCGGCGATGCTGCCGGGAGGCGACGCCGCCGCAAGGTTCCCTGTCCAGGCAGCGGCGGGATTCCTGACACAGATCGAGCACCTGCCGGACCTCGGCGCCGCGCCCTTTCACTTCCCTTCCCGCTTCGCTCATTCCGTTGCGCTGGCGCGGAAAGGATTCCGCGCCTTCCCGACAACTTCGATGGGACGGCTGTTCGATACGGCCGCGGCTATGCTCGGCTTCACGCGCGAATCCACGTACGAAGGTCAGGCCGCCATGTGGCTGGAGCATCTTGCGCGCGGAGCGAACGCCGAAGGGCAATATCCGTTCCCGTTCGACGGTCGCCAATTGGATTTCCGTCCGCTGCTTGGGGCCATCCTGCAAGACCGCCTGAGCGGACGCCCCCTCGCTCCGATTGCGCGCGCTTTCCAAAGAGCGATTGCGCAAGGCCTGTGCGATGCCGCCCTGGCTCTATGCGCGCCGCGCAAGCTTGATACCGTGGTTCTCTCGGGAGGCGTCTTTCAAAACAATCTTCTGCTCGAGGACATTCGCGAAATTCTGAGCGGCGAAGCTCTCGAGGTATGGATCAACCACGCAGTTCCGCCCAATGACGGAGGCATCAGCCTGGGACAGGCCGCGCTGGCTACCATGGTTTCCGGGTAAGGCGGCTCAGCCGGCGCGTTCCACCCGAACCGTGCGGCCCTTCAGCGTGCCGCAAGCGCGCCGGGCGGGGACGTTCCTCATAGGCCTTTTGTTAAGCTTGTACCGAATCTTTATGAGCACGAGGCTCGCACACTCCAATCGAGTTGTGTTCACGGTCGTGGAATACAACCCGCCTCGTCCAGGGCGCCGCCTGAGTCGACTGAAGCCTTTATGGGGGCATTTTCCGGTTGTCGCCGCATTGGCGCTCGTCTGGGTCCAGGGAATTGTCTTTCCCCAGACCAATCATCGTGGAAAGGCGAGGCCCGCCACCGGCAAAGAGATCTTCCTCGCCACCTGCGCCGGATGCCATGGTCCGGACGGAAAGGGAATGCCAAAGGAGACCCTTGGATTCGAGCGCCCAAAAACGTTCCCCGATTTCACCGATTGCAACTCCACCACCCGTGAGCCTGACGAGGATTGGAAGGCGATCATCCACTACGGGGGTCCGGCCAGGGGATTTTCCGAGATCATGCCATCCTTCACGGAGTTGCTGACGGACGAAGAGATCGAGAAGGTGGTGAAACACTTGAGAAGCTTCTGCACCGAGCGCAACTGGCCGAGGGGGGAACTCAACCTTCCCCGCGCGCTGGTCACCGAAAAAGCCTTCCCCGAGGACGAAGCGGTGGTGCAGACAAACATCGCCACGAAGAGCGGCTACGGGGCATCCAACCTGCTGGTTTACGAACGCCGGTTCGGGTTGGGCAACCAGTTCGAAGTGGACGTTCCCTTCGAGTATTCCCATGAACCCGGTCACGCCTGGCTGGGAGGGATTGGAGACGTGACACTCGGTTACAAGCGCATGGTCGCCAGCAGTATCCGCACCGGCTCGATTTTCAGTCTCTCCGGCGAGGCCACGCTGCCCACCGGCAATCGAGCAAGAGGGTTTGGAAGCGGATCCACTGTATTTGAGGGCTTCGGCGCGTTCGGTCAAATGCTGCCCAGGCATTCCTTCGTGCAATTCCAGAGCGGCGTCGAAGTGCCGGTACGAAGCGACGTGTCGAAAGCGGTGTTCGCGCGCACCGCGCTCGGCACTACCTTTACGCAAGGACATCTCGGCCGGCTCTGGACGCCGATGGTCGAGTTCGTTGCGGACCGCGATCTGGTAACCGGAGAGAAGACGAACTGGGATGTGGTTCCCGAACTCCAGGTGACGCTCAGCAAGCGCCAGCATATCCGCGCCAATTTCGGCGTTTCCATCCCCGCGAACAACACCGCCACGCGCTCCCCGCAAGTGATGTTCTATCTCCTCTGGGATTGGTTTGACGGCGGACTGCGGGAAGGATGGAGGTAGCACGATGCGAGCGAGCCACTCTCTCCGCCGACTCCTGTTTGCAGCGCTGCTGCCGGCCTCGCTTTGCGCTGCCAGGGATCCCCGCAAAGCCGCTCATCTTTTCCAGACATCGGACCGCTGCATGGCCTGTCACAACGGCCTGGCGACATCTTCCGGCGAAGACATCTCGATCGGCTTCGACTGGCGGGCGACGATAATGGCGAACTCCTCTCGCGATCCATACTGGCAATCCGGAGTGCGGAGGGAAATCACGGACCATCCGGAATCCCGCGCCGCCATTGAAGACGAGTGTTCCATCTGCCACATGCCGATGGCGCGCTACGAATCCAAGCAACTCGGCCGGGAGGGGCAAATATTCGCCCATCTTCCCTTCGACTCCACGAAGCCCGGCGACCGCCTGGCGGAGGACGGCGTGTCTTGCTCCCTTTGTCATCAAATCGGCAAGAGCAACTTCGGCAAACGCGAGAGCTTCATCGGTGGATTTATCCTCGATGGGCCCAACGCCGATGGCCAGCGCGTGGAATATGGTCCCTTCGAGATCGACAAAGGACACACGCGGGTGATGAGGACCTCCACCGGCGGCTTCCGCCCGACCGAGGCGAAGCACATCCGTCAATCGGAACTGTGCGCCACCTGCCACACGCTTTATACGAAAGCGCTCGGCCCCGGCGGCAAGGTCATCGGCGAACTGCCGGAACAGGCGCCCTATCAGGAATGGCTGCACAGCGATTACCGCGAAAAGCAAAGCTGCCAATCCTGCCACATGCCGGTTGTGAAGGAGGATGTCCGCATCACGAACGTGTTGGGCGAACCGCGTCAGGGCATGTCGCGGCATGTATTCGTGGGCGGCAATTTTTTCATCCTCGGTATCCTCAACCGGTATCGCAATGAATTGAGCGTGGGAGCCGAGCCTCAGGAACTTACCGCGGCCGTGGAACGCACAGCCGCTTTTCTGCAGTCGCAAACCGCCCGCGTTGCCATCGACCATGCCGAAGTCCGCGACGGCCGTCTGCTGGCGGACATATCTGTTGAAAACCTCGGCGGACACAAACTGCCCACCGCCTACCCGTCGCGCCGGGTCTGGCTGCATTTCGTAGTTCGCGACCGCAACCACCGGCCTGTCTTCGAGTCGGGGGCGCTGACTCCCCAGGGTTCGATCGCCGGGAACGCAAACGATGCGGACCCTGGACAGTACGAGCCTCACTATACGGAGATCACCGCGAGCGATCAGGTTCAGATTTACGAATCGATCATGGCGGACCAGGCCGGCTCCCTTACTACTGCGCTGCTCTCCGCGGTCCGCTACGTGAAGGATAACCGCCTTCTGCCGCACGGCTTTGAAAAGGGCGATGCCTCCCCGGATATTGCCGTGGTGGGCGGAGCTTCAAGCGATGAGAACTTCAGCGGAGCGGGAGACCGGGTCCGCTATTCGGTGGCCCTCGGCGCCAGTCAGGGTCCGTACATCATCGAGGCCGAACTGTATTTCCAGCCCATCTCCTACCGCTGGGCCGCCAATCTTCGCAAGTACGATACGGCGGAAACCCGGCGGTTCAACGGTTACTACGACTCGATGTCGTCCACCTCGGCGATCGTGCTGGCACGCGCGGCTGTCGCCCGATGACCATTCGGCCCGGAGCGGGAGGGCGTCACTTGCATGCGGGAGCGGGACCGGTGGAGCCACGCAGAACGAGTTCCGGATCGATGAGGATGTCGCGTGCCGGAGGTTTGGGTGTTGCCTCTTCCGGAACGAGCATGGCAAACACCTGCCGTCCGATGCGTTCGCGGGGAATGTGCACGGTGGTGAGCGCGGGGTAACAGAACTCGGAGAGCCTGATGTTGTCGAAGCCGGTGACGGAGACGTCCTGGGGAACGCGGAGGCCCAGGTCCCGGAGTTCGCGGAGCACGCCCACCGCCATGAAGTCATTGACGCAGATGATGGCCGTGGGCTGAAAGCCGGATTGGAGCAAGATGCGCGCCGCCTGGCGGCCGCCTTCGAGGCCATCCTCGCCGGTGACAGTGCGCCACTCGGTGTCGAAGCGTTTCACGGTTTCGAGAAACGTGACCTCGCGTTCGCTCATCGGCCCGAGAGCCGAATGATGGCCAATGAAGGCGAACTTGTGGTGGCCCAGATCATGCAAGTAATCCACAATGCGCTCGATGCCGAGGCGGTAGTTGATGCGAATGTTGTTGATGCCCTGGCAGGCGGCGCTGACGTCATAGAAGACCGCGGGCGTCTTCGATTCCTTCACTTCATTGAGGAAGGATGAATCCATTTCGGAGACGACGACGGCGAGTCCCGCCACACGCCTGCCGATCATCATGCGCAGGCTGGCCAGGAGTTGCTCGGGGCGATAGCCGGTATTGGCGACGACGACTTCGTAGCCGCGTGTGTGGGCCAGCGCTTCCACGGCGCGATAGATATCGAGGAAGAACGGATTCTCCATGTTGGAGAGGATTATTCCCAGCGTGCGGCTGCGGCCTCCGGCAAGAGTACGGGCAAGAAGGTTCGGATGGTAGTTGAGTTCCGTAACCACGCGCATCACACGGTTCCGGGTGGCGCTCTTGACCACCGTCTTGTTGTTCATAACGCGGGACACGGTCGCCGTGGATACTCCCGCCCGCCGAGCTACTTCCTCCAGGCTCATCTCGCGAAAACAGCCCCTATACAAAGCATTTGCAGAGAGGCATTATCTCACACGAATACAGCGGTTCTGAGAGGAGCGTGCAGGGTTCTGGACAGAGAAGCGTACGCGGCCTGCAAATGGCTTGACGACCTCGCCGCGGTGACGATGGCGCACGGAGAATCAGCCGCGAAGGATCTCTTCGTAGTAGGCCTCGTACTCGGGAATGACCTTCGTCGTATCGAAACGCGTCTCCGCTTTCCGGCGCGCGGCCTGCGACATGGCGCTGTATTTCTCCTCGTCGCGCAGGACCTCGAGGATACGAGCCGAGTGGGATTCCACGTCGCCAACGGGCTCGAGGAAGCCGTCGACGCCGGGATGGATGAGTTCGGGGACGCCGCCGCAGTTGGTGGCCACCGGGATCACCCCACAGGCCATGGCCTCGAGAGCAGCCAGTCCGAAGGCCTCGAGTTCACTTGGCATGAGCAGGATGCGTGCTTGAGGAAACAGCCGCTCCACATGATCCTGCTTGCCGAGGAAGGTGACGTGCGAGGACATGCCCAGTTCCCGCGCCAGACGTTCGGCCGGGACACGTTCGGGCCCGTCGCCTGCCATCAGCAGATGGACGGGAATGTCGCGCCGCACGCGGGCCAGTATGCGCACGCAATCGAGAACGCGCTTTACGGGGCGGAAGTTCGAGACATGCAGCAGCTTCGGCTCTCCGGTGCATGGCGCGGCCGGCGGTTTGTAGAGGCGGCAGTTGACGAAGTTGCGAATCACCCGGATGGGGTTCGAGATGCCGAAGACCTCGCGCGTGCGGCCGCGCATGTAGTCGCTGATGGTGGTGATGCCGTCCGACCTCTCCATGGAGAATTTCGTGATGGGGAAGTAGGAAGGATCCACGCCGACGAGGGTGATGTCGGTGCCGTGCAGAGTCGTGATGAACGGAAGGCGCCGGCGCGGGGCGAGCATCTGCTGCGCCAGCAGCGCGGAGATGGAGTGAGGAATCGCGTAATGGACGTGCAGCAGGTCGAGTTCATAGGCATCCGCCACTTCCGCCATGCGGGAGGCGAGCGCCAGGCAATAGGGCGGGTATTGAAAGAGGGGATACGAGGAGACCTCCACCTCGTGGTAGTGGATATTCTCGGCTCCGGTGTCGAGCCGGATGGGGTTGGCGTAGGTGATGAAGTGGACATCGTAGCCGCGCGCGGCGAGTTCGAGCCCGAGTTCGGTAGCGACGATGCCGCTGCCGCCATAGGTGGGATAGCAAGTGATTCCGATACGCATGGATTCAGGACCGCCAGCGAAGAAAGCCGTAGCCGATCTGCCCGTTGAGGCGCTCATCCGGGCGGGCCAAATTGCCGCCTCCAAACCAGACTCGCACGCCCCGCGGCGTCACTTCCACTGTGCCGTCGCAAACCACCTTCTCGTTCCAGGCTTCGCCGCCGCCGAGGACGGGCGAAGCGAGTTTCTCCCACTGTACCCCGTCCTGCGACCGGGCAAGGCCCATGCGGCGATACTCATTGCGGTCACGGCCGGTGTAGAGCATCCAGTAAGAGCCGTTGGAAAACCAGACCGCCGGCTCGCCGAGACCGTTCTCATCGAAAGCTCCGGCCTCTCCCAGTTCGAGGAGCGGGTTGGCCCGCAGTTTGGTCCACACAATGCCGCCGGTCGAGCGGGCGAGGCCAAGCCGCTGGCGGCGGGCGCGGTCCTGGCCCAGGTAGAACAGGTAGAACACGCCTCCGAAGCGGACCACGTAGGGATCGGCCACGCCGCGCTCGTCCCAGCTTCCGCGCGGGCCGGGATCGAGCACGGCTTGTGGATATTTCGACCAGGCGAGACCGTCCCGGGAGCGGGCCAGCGCGATGCGCGGAAGCTTCTCCACCTGATACCAGTAGAGGAACTCGTTTCCCACGAAGAGCGCCGAGCCGTTGGCGGCAATGTAGTTCCCTTCCCAGCCTTGCGGCGAGAGCACCTTTCCTTTCCTGGTCCAGGCGAGGCCGTCAACCGAGGTGGCGAGCCCGGTGTGCCACGTGCCGCCGTCAAAACCGGAATAGAAATTGTAGTAGACTCCCGCGTGGTTCAATACGGAAGGATTGAGGGCATCCACCGAATCCCATTCGCCGGGAGCGCCGCGCGTCAAAACGGGATCGGAGTGCGGCTCCCATATGAATGAACCCCGCGCCGGCTTACGATCCACTACCGGCAGATGAAAATCACCGTAGTGCCCGCAGGCGGTGAGCAGGAAAGGCGCCGCGAGCAACTCGCGTCTATTGAGCAGGCTCATAGCGGCACACGCACACGCAAAGATGCGCCGCGGCCGGGATTCGATTCCACAATCAACTCGCCATTCAGGGTGCGCACGCGCCGTTTGATGCTCTCCGGCCCCATGCGCATCAATTCCAGTTCCTCGAGGTTGTAGGTGCCCCCGAAGGGGAAGCCGCTCCCGTCATCCTCCACCTGAAGATTCAACTGATTGGCGCTGCGTTCCGCGGCAAGGGAGACCTTCGAGGCTTTCGAGTGTTTCTGCGCATTGTGCAAGGCCTCGCGAATGATCTGGAGCACCTCGTGAGAGATCTCCGGTTCGAGGCCGCTCAGCGCGTCGCCGACGTTCCAATTGAGTTGAATCCCGCTGCCTTTTTGAAAATCCTCGGCGATCTGACGGACGCTGGTGGCGGGGGTGGCTCCGTCGGCCGACATGCGCATGCTGCGCACGAAGGCGCGCATGTCGGTGATCTGTTTGCGGCAGATTTCCTGAAGCTGCGTCAGGTCTGCGACCGCGGCATCCCGATCGCGAGTGAGGAGCTTCTTGATTACTTCCAACCGCATCTGAAAGCTGATGAAGCTTTGCAGCGGCCCATCATGAAAATCGGCGGCGATCCGCTGGCGCTCGAGTTCCCTTGCGTTCTCGGCCTCGGTGCGGAACATCACCGTTTGCCGCGAGGCGACATCGAGATGATGCTCGATCATCCGGCGCTGCCACCCGTAGAGCACCGACAAAATCCCGGGGAAAACCACCACTGGACCAAGCGATATGACCTGGTCCCGCGCTGCCAGAACGCTTACTATCGCAACCACCGCCACCACGAGGGTGATCTCCCGCAACTGGTGCAGTAACGTCGCGTGAAGCAGCACAAAAATGTAGAATGCGCCCACCATCCATCCGGCCCGGTCCGGCGGATTCACAATGCAGACGAGCAGGATGATGAGATCGATGATGAGGCGAAAGAGACCGGAACTTCCCACCCATCGTTGACGCCATGCGACGGCGCCGAGGGCGAAGAAGTTGTACATCAGGTAGGCGACGGAGGGTCCGGTAAGGGGGAACCAGTGTGGATACAGTTCCAGCGCCACCAGCGAGGCGGCAATCGCCACGCGCGCGATGCCGAACGCCAGCCGCCAGGATTCAGGAGTTACAGTCCGCTCTCCAGCCAATTGGAAGCTCGCACAGGGCCCGCCGGGACTCCGGCCCTTGAAGAAACTCGCGCATCCACCGGCCGGCGAGGTTCCGTTGTGCGGGCGAGTTCTTCAAAAGGTTCAGTTTACCTTAATCCTTTCCTGAGCCGCACAGGGAATCAGCCTCTGCCTGCCTCTACCTGCGATACAGGTACAACGTATGGCTGCGGCCCTCGCCGTCATCGTCAATTGTTTCGGTCTTCTCCGGTTTCCAACCGGAAAATTCGAAGTCATGCGATACGATTCGCGTACCCTTCCTGAGCTGTTTTTCGAGGATGGGCCGGACTTTGTCGTTGGACGTGGGCAGCAGGTAGACGGTAATGAGATCGGCGGACGAATAGTCCTGAGTCGTGATGTCGCCGTGGATGATCCGGGCCGTTTTCTCCAGGCCGAGACTGCGGATCTTGTCCATGCTTTGCTTCCAGAGGTCGTTATCCATCTCCACTCCCGTGGCGTTGGCTCCAAACTTCTGGGCAGCCATGATCACGATGCGTCCATCGCCGCTGCCGAGGTCGAACATTTTCTCGCCCCGCTTCAGTCCTCCGAACTGAAGCATTTTTTGGACGACGAATTCCGGCGTGGGGTAATAGGGCGCCAGTTTCTCAGTCTTCTTTTCCTGAGCCGGAGCGGCGGCCGCCAGCAAAACCAGTGATGCAACCATTCGCAACATCGTAGGTAGTCTCCTCGCCTTTAGATGGAACCGCATCGTCATCCACTAGACGCGCCGTCTAGGGCGCAAGGTACACGCGGACGCGGTTACTGGAATTGTCTCCGGCATCGATGTAGAGTTCGGCCGGACCAGCGTTCACGATCTTGGGAAGCTGGATTTCAATCAGGTAGAAACCAATGTAACCCGGAGCGAGCGTGGCGCGGGTTACCTCGACAGGTTCGCGGTCGACGAAGGCGCGCACGGAGGCCACTACCTTGGGAGTGTTGTCGACAGGGGCGGCAATGCCGGTTTGCCAGGGAGGATCGACGGCTCCGAGCCCCGTGGCGAGGATCTGGATTCTGGCGCCGGATCTGGCGGGGGTCATTGCGTCGAGCGCGACGCCGCTATCGGCATCGAGCAGAAGCGGGGAGCCATCGCGGTCAACAAAGATGGCTGGAGAGACCGGCTCGAGCGGAAGGTCCACCGGTTGAATGAGCCCGTTTCCGGACAATACCAGCGGGAGCGAGGAGCCTTTCGCTTCAAAGGGAACCTGCACCTGGGTCTCGGCATCCGTGCTGCCGAGAATCGGCACACTCAGATCGCCCGAACTGACGCGTTCCAACCGGCGGCCGAGAATGCTGAGCAGCGTTCCGGGAGCGGCCGGGCGGGAACTGAAATCGGCGGCGTTGACGACGCTCAATTCACGAAGGCGATGGGGGGCCATGGCGGCGTAGACTCCCTGCCCCTGGAGAAGAACGAAGAGTTGGTTACCGTTGTCATCCAGCCGGACATCCAGGGCGGCTGCGTCCGGAAGTCCGTCGCTGATCCGCTGCCAGTTGAGAGTGGAGACAAGGTTCGCCAAATCCGCGGTTGCATAGAACACACCCCGGGTAGTGGCGGCGTAGATGGCTCCGGACTTGATGTCGGCAACCACACCGGCGGCGTCCCCCTGCAGGTTCGCGGTAATGTCTTCCCAGAACTGACCGCCGTTCATCGTGTGAACGATGCGGGCCGCGGCCGGGTCCGCGCCCGCGGGAACGGAAAGCCCCGCAACGGCAATGCGCGGGTCCCTCGAGTTCACCCAAATAGAATTCACCGCGCCCGCGCCGGGGACGTTAAAGGGCAGCCAGGTCTGACCGCGGTCCGGCGAGGCGAAGAGCCGGCCGTCCGCTGAACCCGCATAGATCCAATCGCTTACCGAGCGCGCTGTGCGCAGAGGCACCCCAAGCTGCTGCGAGACCTCCTGGCGCAACTGGCGCTCCGCGCGGACTTGGGTCGGGTTGGCGGCACGCCACGCTCCGCGTTCCCCGGGAGCCCACTCCAATTCCAGGTCCGAACCCGACTGGAGAGGGGCCGACACAACGGCCGGTCTCATCCCACTGGGCACGGAGAGCAGCCGGGTGGCGGGAAGGTTCGGCAGGCTCTGGTTCAGGCCATCCCAGGTTGCGCCCCCATCGAGGCTGCGCCAGACACCGAACTGGCTGCTGACGGTGATTTCGTCGGGGTTGGCGGGAGAAAGCGCCAGATCGGAAAGGCCGTCCCCAAGAATCGACTGGCTGCGGTAGCCAGTGAGATTATTCCACGCAAAGCCGCCGTCATCGGAGCGGTAGACAAAGCGGCCCAGCGCGTAGTAACGATTCGGATTGCCGGAGGCCTGTTCGACACGCGCCGAGGGTTCCGGCCGCGTCGCCGCCCCACGGAGCGTAATACGCACGGGGACGGCTTTGAGCGCGCTGGGCTTCCAGGTTTCAAAATCGCGGGTTTCCCAAATCTGGCCCGAGGCGGTCTGGGAGAACAGAGTCTGGCCGTCGGGAGAATACCACACATGCCGCACAGGGCCGGTGGCAAGGGCCGGCAGGGAAACATCCATCAGGGTATTTCCGATACGGCGCCATTCCAGACGGGTGGACGAGCCGGATTGGGCGAGAAGGCCCACGGCGGGGAACAGGGAAAGAAGCCCAATGGCGCCGATTGTGGCGTTCCGACACATGCCTGTCCCTATTCTATCCTTTCTTCGCGTCCCGTCCACAACGAATCGTGTTGAAAAAGCATGTACTTTTCTCTTTTTTTGTGGTATCCCTTAATTTGCTATGCATGTTTAAGGGCAAGGCACCGATGGTAGGAGTTGGAAGGGTGTCTGGCCTGCTAGACTGAGAGAGATCATGCTTCGGACAGCCATTCGGGGGGTGTTTGCAGGGCTGGTTCTGACGGCCATGGCCGGAGTGTCTCCGGCCCAGATACCCTTCTTTTCCCCTGCCGGGTCCCAAGCGACAGTGGTCGAGATTACGGGGCAAGTGTCCGTGCTCCGCGATGCCAACTCAGCCTGGGTGTTGAACCAGGGGAGCACGATCCAGCCGCAACAGATGGTCATTACGGGTCCGGACGGGTACGCCAGGTTTCGCGTTTCCGACGGGAGCACTTTCGAGGTTTATCCCAATTCGAAAGCCGTGTTCCGCGCCAACCCCGGCAACCTGAAGGACCTGGTGGACATGATCATCGGCCGCATCAGAATCCACATCGAGAAGCTTGGAGGGCAGCCGAATCCGAACGATGTCCACACGCCCACGGCGGTGATCTCCGTGCGGGGAACCATCTTCGACGTTGTGGTGGATGAAGATGAAACCACGATGGTGGCAGTCACCGAAGGGTTGGTGGCTGTACGGCACGCTCTGAAACCGAGCAAGAACGAGCGGCTTGTCGGCGCGGGCGAAGTGCTGCGCGTCTACAGGAACGAACCCCTCGCCAAGAATCGTGTGGATAAAGGCCTGGTGGCCGAGCACGTCTTCCGCGGGCTAACCGACGCTCTGATCACCATCATGCGCGGCGGCGGGTTGCACGGCGGCGGCTCCGGCGCTCCTTCCGGCGGCACGCCCGGCGGCGGGCTTCCCGGCGATACAAAGGGCAATCCTCCACCGCCACCACCTCCTCCTCCGCCGCCTCCACCTGCGGCGCCGCCTCCCGGAAATCAATAATTGCCCCCGCGTGTGACACGGGGCTGTATGAGACGGTTCATCCGGCTCTCCGGCAAAACCGTCCAGGGAACACTTGTCAATGTTCCCTGGAATCATCGAGTGCGGATGCAGCAACCCCGATGGAGAGCGATCAGAACTGGAACTTCGCGGCGATCATGATGCGCCGCGGGATTCCGCTCTGTGAGGTGATCATTCCAAAGGTGCGCGAAACGATGGAACTATCCGGGTTGCCGGCATTCATGTGGTTCAGGATGTTCTGAGCCTCGAACCGCAGTTGGAGCCGCCGGGCTTCGGACAGAATCGGGAACGACTTCATGAGCGCGAAGTCGAACTGCGAGAAGCCCGGGCCGCGCATCTGTGTGAGATAGCTCGGGACATCACCTATCTCATATCCTTGAACGACGCGAAATGCGCCCGGGTTGAAATAGGGGGTGAAGCCGGCCGAACCTTCCAATGCCCCATGGCCGCTCACGCCGTTGTTGTAGTTGACGCGGGGCACAACAAAGATGGGTTGCGAGTCGCGCCCCATACCGATGTTGTACCACTGGCTGCCGGGTCCGCCGACCGTGTTGCTGGGCGTGCGCACGGCAATCGGCGTGCCGGAGCGGAACGTAGTGGTGCCTGCCAGAGACCAACCGCCCACCACTTTGTCGAGCACCTTCGCCCCGATGGTTTGCGGATTGCCAAGCAGTGTGTTGCCTTTGCCGACGGGGATGTCCCACGAGTAGTTGAACAGCATCTTGTGAGTGATGTCACTACCGGCAAGGCCGTAGACGCTGCCGAGGCCCAGTCCGGCTTGAGGGAACGGCATACCCTGCTGGCCGTCGAGCGCGCCGGAATCCTGCAACAGTTTCGCGAGCGTGTAGTTCGCCAGCAGACTGAACCCGCGGCCGAACCGGTGCTCCACCTGGAAGTAGCCCGCATGATAGTTCGAGGTGCCCAGCGGCTCGCCCACGGTCCAGATTTCCGACCACAGCGGATTGAGCTGGAACAGACGGCCATAGGGAAGCGTGGCGCCGCCCATGCCGGTGAGTGGAGCGATTTGACCGTAGAACGGATTCGGCACCTGCGTGCTCAACGCCATACCCAGCGGCCCGATCTTATGATAGGCGTCGGGCAGAATGTGCTCACCCATCCCGAGGTAATAGGGAATGCCGCGGCCGAGGTTGGCGTTATAGGCGCCTTCCAGGACCCAGGAGTTCGTCCCCGAGCCGAATTCGCGTTGCAGGCTGAGCGAGATCACATGTTCGTGCTCGGGCGTGATGTTCGGCGCGCTGGCCAGGAACCAGTTGCCCATCACGCTCTTGTTCAGCTCATTCACGTCGCGAGTCACCGGCACGTATCCGATCCCGTTCGGCATCGGACGGTCGAAGGTCAAAGGGAAGGTGAGGCCGCCGTCAGGCGAACCGCCTTGCACCAGGCGTGCGAGGTCGCCGTAGCCGATGTTCCACATCGAGCCGTTCAGGAATTGGCTGCCGGTGGAGGTGCCCCAGATTACGCCGTAACTGGCGCGCAATACGGTTTTGGGCATGAGTTGATAGGCCATGCCGAGGCGCGGCCCGAAGTGATAGGGCAGTGACCACTGAAGCGTCCGGCCGGGATATTCTTTCGTGCCCATCATGACCGCGCGGCCATAGATGCCTTTGGTCACCCAATCCGGAGCGGGCATGTTGGTGCCGGTAATTTTGAGAACCTGGTCCCAACTCCAGCCGGCGTTGGGTGTCCAGGGCCACTTGTAATCCTTGTCCCAGAAAGTCTGCCGGTCGAAACGCTCCGTGCGCGGAGGCTCGAAGTCCCAGCGAATTCCCATGTTGATAGTCAGCTTGCTGCTTACCCGGAAATCATCCTGAATGTAGGCGCCATGATAGGTTTGCAAGGAAGCAGGTCCGGCGTACTGGACGCCATCGCCGCCGGCGATGCCGCCCAGCAGCCATCCGGCCAGGCCGGAACCATAGCCATTCACCGGCGAATCATAATATTGCGAAGTCAGACTTCGAACCGTGTAGGTGGAGAAACGGCCGCCGGAGGGAACATTCGAGTAATATCTGCGGTGTTCGTAGCCCACTTTGATGGTGTGCTTGCCCACAGTTTCTGGAGCGAAGCGAGCCCGCTATAGGTGGTGTCGAACGCCTGGCTCACCTGGCCGCCGCCGATGTCCGTGATCGTGTCCCGCACGCCGAGCAAGGGAACGCGGCCCTTGGTGGTGCCCAGCAGGTTCAACACTTCCTGCTGGATCGGCCAGCCAGTCGCATCCACATCCACCTGCTGGCCGGTGAGCGTGTAGCTGCGGACGACGCCTCCGCGCAAGTTCAGAGTCGTCGTGGGGCTGATTGTCATGATGTGGTCGAGCGAACCGGTGTAAGCCCGGCCCGTCGTCACACTCGCCGCCTGAAGCGGGGAAAGCCAGCGCGGGCTCTGCGAACTGTTGTCAAAGTGAGTTGCGGTGAAGTGCGTGGTGTGGCGGTTGTTCCAGTTCTGATCGATGCGGCCGGTCCACTTGTTGTTGCTGGAGGGGTTTGTGCTCGTGCCGACGAAGTTGCTGTCGTGGCTTGAACCAGGCAGCGGCGCGCGGTTGGGCTGCGGATAATAGCCGAGGTAAATCTTCGAGAGCGGGTTGAAGCGATTCTGCGGGATCATGTTGCCGGGGAACGGATCGCGCTTCACCCGGGTGCCCTCGAGTTTTGCGGTGAGCGGATCAAAGATCTGCGCCTTCAGGCCGCTGTCGATCAGGGTCTGTGAGAAATCGCCCGAGCGTTCCAGATCCGTGGGCACGCCTGCCAGCAGCGTGTTGCTGCCGGAACGGTAGCGTCCACCCTCGAAGTTGAGAAAGAAGAACGTCTTGTCGCGGCCCTTATAGACCTTCGGAATCCAAACGGGTCCGCCCAGGCTGCCGCCGAATACGTTTTCGTGAAACACGCCCTTGGCGCGGCCGAACCGGTTCGAGTTCCAGTCGTTGGCGTTCAGCATGTCGTTCTTGAAGAATTCGTAGATCGAACCATGGAATTCGTTGGTTCCGGCGCGCGTCACCAGCGTCACGGCGCCGCCGGAGAGACGGCCGTATTCGGCAGAGAGGCCGTTCGTGATTACTTTGAATTCCCCTACCGCTTCCATGGAGGGAACCGCGGGTGGAATGTCGTGATAATAGCCGGTCGAGACCGCGAGGCCGTCGATGTAGTACTCGACCGCCGCCGTGCGTCCTCCATTGATGCGGAAATCACTGCCGCGGCTCATCTGGTCGGAAGCGCCGTTCACGTTCGCTGTCAGGGCCGCGAACGCCAGGGCGTTCCGGTTGTATTGCGGCAATTGCTGGATGCGCCGGTTGTCAATGACCTGCCCGGTTTGCGCGTCTTCCGTTCGGAGAAGCGGGACCTCGGCGGTCACGCTGATGCGCTCCGTCTGGGCGCCCACCTCCATGGTGAGATCCAGCGTGACGCGGTCGCCCACGCGGAGGGTGAACGGCCCCTGATTCAGGTTCTTGAAACCCTCAAATGTGGCGGAGAGTTTGTAGCTGCCGGGTATCAGGTTGGTGATCACATAAATGCCTTCGGCATTGGCGGTAGCGCCGCGCGCCACGTTGGTTTCCGTGTTTACGACGCTGATGACAGCGTTCGGAATCACCGCGCCGGAAGTATCTTTCACCTGACCGCCAACCGAGGCGCTGCTGGTCTGCGCGGTCATCGGAGCGGATACTAGAAACGAAATCAGAATTACGAATAAAATATTCTTTACCATATCGTGATATATGGCTCCTTAATTAAATTCCCGGACATTATACTCTTTGGCTGCCGCCCGCCGCAAGCGGGTTAGCTCTTGAAACCCAGTCAATCCAGGACGGCCTGATCCCCCTTGACTCCGGGATGAGGTACGTGTATCGTTCTCAAAACCGGATGATCGAGTCTGGTTTGGATTCTGTGCGCCTGAATAGGGGATCTGTATGACAAAGTTCGCTGCTCCGCTCCTTTTGTGGATGCTAACCTGCGGGAGCGTTTTCGCTCAAGACTATCGCGCCAAGGTTCAAGGCACCGTGACGGACGCCACCGGCGCCATAGTGGCTGAGGCGCAGTTGCGGCTGCGCAACATCAATACCGGAATCGAAGCCGCAAAGACTTCGAATCAAAGCGGCCAGTTTCTCTTCGATTTCGTGGAACCGGGCACATATGAATTGACCGCGGAACTGGCCGGATTCAGCCGGTTCGTGCAGCAGAACATACTGGTGCAGACACGCGGGGATATCACGGTGAACCCCGTTCTCAAGCTCGGCCAGGTAGTGGAGACGGTGAACGTCGCGGCGCAGACTGTCGAGGTACAGTTCAATACCTCCACGATGTCGTTGACGGTGGACCGGAAGATGCTCACGGACCTGCCTGTACTGGCCCGCAACCCGTTCACGCTCGTTCTCCTCGACCCGGCGGTGGTGAACCGTTACACCACCAACCTTGCCACGCGCAATCCGTTCTACATGTGGTCCTCGAGCCAGCTCGACGTGGGCGGCAACACGTCCACGAAAAATGAACTGCAATTGGACGGCGCTCCGCTCCAATTGGGCTACAAGGGTTCCTACGCGCCGCCGATGGACGCCACGCAGGAAGTGGCGGTGCAGCAGAACGCGGTGGACGCCGAATACGGCCACAGCGCCGGCGGCGTGTTGACTCTGTCCGTGAAATCGGGAACCAACGAGTACCACGGAACCGCCTATTACTTCGGACGCAATCCGGCGTTGAACGCGGTGACAAATTCCGTGGTGCGCGCGCCGAACCTGGTGCGCAACCACATCTACGGAGGCACGTTCGGGAATCCCATCGTCAAGAACAAGCTGTTCAACTTTGTTTCCTTCGAGCGCTGGCAGACGAAGGATCCGCGGCAGGCGATCATGACCCTGCCGTCGGAACTCGAGCGCGGGGGAGATTTCTCGCAATCGCTCAATCCCGACGGCGGCTTGCGCGCCATCTTCGATCCGTTCACCACTCAATTGAGTTCGGCCGGCGTCGCCTCGCGCACGCCGTTCCCCGGCAACCGCATCCCGGTTTCCCAGATGGATCCGCTGGCCGTACGGTTCATGAAGGACATCTGGCTGCCCAACGGCCCCGGCGACAACATCACCGGAGTAAACAACTACAAGCAGGCCTACTTCTGGTACCTCTACAACTGGAACTTCAACAACCGCACGGACTGGAACGTCAATGACAAGTGGAAGATCTTCGGGCGCTACAGCCGGTTCCGGACAGACCTTTCGCAAAACAACTACACTCCCAACAACTCGCCGGCCATGACGGATGACAACGGGGGCGTGATGAACTCGCGCAACATCGCCGCCGATGCGGTGTGGACCACGGGCCCCTCGACGGTAATCAACTTCCGCTGGAGCTACGCCACACTGAACGACGACTACGATTCGCCCAAGAGCGCCATCGGCGGGGAGGGGCTGAAGCAGTTCTGGCCAAACGCATGGTACCAGTCCTACCTGCCGGGGATTCCAGCGGTCTATTATCCAAACCTCGCGGTGAGCGGCGTGGGCAGCGCCAGCTTCGGCAAGGGCGGCTACTGGTATCAGCATCCGCAGAGCTACAACTACAGCGGGCGCGTCTCGAAGAACATGGGACGCCATTATCTGAAATGGGGCGGCGAGAGCCGGCTGCTGCGCGGCAGTTCGGTACGGCCGAATCTGATGAACTTCAGCTTCGGACCGGCGTTCACGGCCGATACGTTCCAGGCGCCGAATACGCGGTTACGCGGAGACGGCTGGGCGACGTTCCTGCTGGGCGCATTGGACAGCAGTTCCCAGGCGCAGCACATTCCGTTGCAGGAACCGCGGACTGACTTCTATGCAGCCTACATCCAGGACGATTTCAAGGTAAACAAGAACCTCACCATCAACCTGGGATTGCGCTATGAATATGAGACGGGGTTGTTCGATCCGCTGGACCGCGTTTCGCGGCCGCTCGATCTGACCGCGCCCATTCCCGACATGCAGAAGAATCCCCCGCCGATTCCCGCTGACATCGCGGCGCTCCGCGGGCAACCGTATCATTTCACCGGACCGTGGCAATTCGCGGGCAACGGAAATCCGCGCGGGATGTGGGACAGCAACAAAAAGGTGTTCATGCCCCGCCTCGGGGTGGCCATCCGGTTGAGCGACCGCATGTCGCTCCGCGCCGGATACGCGCGCTACGTCATTCCGCCGCTGCTGGTGAGCGACGTGTTGGGCGCGGCCGACTCGCGCTATGCCGGCTTTGGAGCCATTACGACCGTGGCGCCCTCCTTACAAGGTGTGCCGCAGGCGAGAATCTCTGATCCTTTCCCTGCCGGATCGAACCCCTTGATCCCGCCAGTGGGAAGGAGCCTCGGCATCTACACCCGGCTCGGCAGCCAGGCCGACTGGAACGAGAAGGACATGCGGACCGGCGTGAATGACCGGTTCAACATCTCCTTCCAGCGCCAGTTGCCCTTCCTGATGCATGCCGATGTGACCTACTTCATGAACTTCGGCCACGACATGCCGTACAACGACCGTCTCAATCTGGCCGATCCGAACCTCAGCTACACCTACAAGGCGCTGCTCGATCAGACGGTGTCGAATCCGTTCTATCAATACCTGACTCCGCAGACGTTCCCGGGTCAGTTGCGCAACCAGCCAACCGTGAGCCGCGGCTCACTGCTGAGACCGTATCCGCAGTATCTGGACCTGACCCAGTTCAACACCAGCGGCTTCCTGAACCGCTACCATGCCCTGCAAGTTAAGGTGCAGCGCAATTTCAACAACGGCCTCATGTTCCTGGTGGCCTACAACTTCAACCGCGAACAGAACAGCAACTTCTTCAATGACCCCGACGAGTACGCGGGGCGAGCAACGATGCTCGACAGCAACAACCCGCGCCATCGCATCTCGACGGCGAGCGTGTACGAACTGCCCTTCGGCAAGGGACACAAGTACCTGTCGAACGCGAACCCCTTTGTGAACGCGGTTTTCGGCGGCTGGTCCACCAGCACGCTGCTCTTTTACAACTCGGGCGCCTATCTGCGCTTCGGCACGCAGGTGGGGCCGGACAACACGCCGGCAGTCTACCGCGACCGTGCGAAATGGTTTGACCTTTCGGGCTTCAACCGCCAGCCGGCCTACACGCCGCGCACCAATCCGTGGCAGTATCCCGATCTGACGGGACCGCGCAACTGGAACCTGGACGTGACACTGTCGAAATTCTTCCCCATGACGGAACGGATAAAGCTGGAACTGCGGCTGGAATCGTACAACCTCACCAACAGCTTCGTTCCGAATGACCCGGCAACAGCGTTCACATCGGCCACTTTCGGACGTACCACCACGCAGAACAACCGCGGGCGGGAGTTTCAGTACACGGCGCGAATCCACTTCTGATGTGACATAAGGCAGGGAGGCGAGACGAAACTCGCCTCCTACGGCCTCGCTGCCAGATCTGAGCTGGGCTAAGCTTTTCAGGGAACATTCGTCAATGTTCGCTGCGATCACGGAGTACCGCCACTGCGCGCAAGACGCGACGCCGCACGGCCAGTGCTCTCCAGGGAACCTTCGTCAATGTTCGCTGCAATCATGCAGCACGGCCACTGCGCGCAAGGCGCGATGCCGCACGGTCAGTGCTCTCCAGGGAACATTCGTCAATGTTCCCTGCAATCATGCCGCACGGCCGCTGCGCGCAAGGCGCGATGCCGCACGGCCAGTGCGGCCAGTGCTCAAAACTCCTTGCCGTTGTAAAGCCCCGCCACGTACTTCTCGTACCCGTTATAGAGCAGCGTCGGCCTCCGCTCCATGTTCGGGATCACTTTTTCGCTCGCCTGTGACCATCGCGGATGCGGCTTGTGCGGATTGACGTTCGAATAAAATCCGTATTCGCTCGATTGCAGCTTGTTCCAGAACGTCGGCGGTTCCTTCGTCACGAACTCGATCTTCACAATCGACTTCGGACTCTTGTAGCCGTACTTCCACGGCGTCACAATCCGCACCGGAGCCCCGTTCTGCTTCGGCAACGGCTTCCCGTACAGCCCCGTCACCATCATCGTCAGAGGATTCATCGCCTCGTCCATCCGCAGTCCTTCAAAATAGGGCCACGGATACCAAGGCGTGCTCCGCATCCCCGGCATCTCCTTCGGCTTGCTCGCGCTCCAGAACCGGACATACTTCGCTTCCGCTTTCGGCTCCGCCAGTTTCACCAGGTTCGAGAACGGGAAGCCCGTCCACGGCACCGCCATCGACCAAGCTTCCACGCACCGGTGCCGGTACAACCGCTCCTCGAGCGGAAACATGTTCAATAAATCGTCCAGGTCAAACGTCTTCGGCTTGTGCACCAGTCCTGTCACTTCCATCTTCCATGGACTGATGACGAAGGATCCTACTTTGTCCTTCACCGCCTGCTTGTCCTGCGGATCGAATTCGTAGAAATTGTTGTAGCCCGTCGCCGCCCACTCCTCAGTGATCGGACGGTCCAGAGTGAATTCCGGATTGCGTTTGGCCGGATACAGCGGTCTCTTCCCCTCGGCCGCCGATACCAGACCCTCCAATCCCAGAAGTCCAGCCCCCAGCAAGATCTCCCGCCGGCGGTAATACACGCTCTCCGGTGTCGCCTCGCGTTCGGGAATTTCCCAGCCCAGTCGTTTCTTGATCAGCATCCTTCAGCCCTTTCGCAGTCACGGTTCCTGCTCCCATCGTACCCCCCGACGCAGCAGCCCCGCTATCTATATGCTGATTCGAACTCCGGCTATTCCCGCTCTCTGCCAGTTATTGCACGGCCAGCAGCACGGTGTTGCTCTCTCTTCCGTTGATCCGCAGCCGCACCTGGGCCCCGCCGTTCGCCACTTGGACATCCTCCGGCAGCGCGAATCGCACCATCGCCGTCCCTATCTGCCCCGGCACGCCTCCCGCCCAAGCGGCGGGCGCCACCGCGTCTCCCACCAGCACCTCCACGGTGTCCGCCAGTGGATACGGAGGATTGGCCGGAAGCGGGAACCCGTCCGGGGCAATCCGGTCATAGGGTCCGAATCCCGTGCCATACAGCGTCACGGTCTCCCCAGCCTTGGCCGGAGTGGATGGCGCAACATCGCTTCCATCATCATGCACCGCGGCGGCGAAATACTGATCGTCCACTTTCTTCTGGAACAACCCCGGCGCGTTTCTCGCCACTCGCATCGTCGTCGCCGTCTCCGGGTAGCTGTCCCACTTGATCGCCAGCTTGTAATCCCCCTCCGGCAAGTCGCCGGGAACTTGCAGGTTGATCTGCTGCGGTGAGACGAATACCAGCGGCAGATACCGGTTCTGCAACCGTACCGTCACTCCCTGAATCGTCTGCGCCAGCGGATTCTCACGCCCCGCCTCGTAGCTCCCCGACAGGTTCACTCCCAGAATCGACGCGATCGACCCGGGCGCCACCACCGCATCGGGAGTCTCTCCCGCGGCATTCCGCACCCCAGCCTCCTCCGCATACGGCGCAATGTCCAACAGCGCCCGCACCACGCGCGGCACGCTCATCGTCACCGACCCCGACCGGTATGCTCCCGTCAGATCTCCATCCCACCGCTTGAACCGGTACCCTTTGGCGACATCCGCCGTCACCGTCACCGCCGTGTTCGTCTCATAGAACCGGTCCGCCGATTCCGGCTGCACCTGGAACGCCGCTCCGCTCCCCGGATCCGCCACCGCCGTCAACCGGAACATGTTCTTGAAATTCGCCACCAGCTTCGTTTCCCCATTGGCCGGGATCGTGTATGCCCTGTTCTGGCTCCCCTCATCCGACCACGAAATGAAATCGAACCGGCTGTCATTGGAAATCGATACGGAACTCGGAACCTTCAACAGGATCTGCTCTCCTTCCGCCCCCTCCGCCGAACACGTCCCGCGGCATTCCTTCCCGTTCACCTCCACCGGCAGCCCCGGCGGGTTCGTCGAGATGGTTACCTTATTCCGCGGCTCGAAGTTCGCAATCAGCCGGAAGCCCGTCTGCACATGGCTGTCCAGAATCGTTACTTCCTGCTCCGCCGGTCCCCCGTTCGACCATCCCGTGAACACCCACTTGCGTCCCTTCACATCCACCTGCTCCGCTGGAGCCGAGATCTGATACTTCATCCCCACGCCCCATACGAAGTTATAAGCCGGCCAGTTCTCTCTCCCGTCAATCTTCAGCTTCAGCCCCACCGGATTCGTCACAAAGCTCGCCCGCGCCCCGCGCACGTATCGCGCTGTGAGACTCTCCGGCACGTTCGTCCGGTCCGCCGTGTAGACTGCGTTTTGTCCGCCCCCGTTGCTCCATTCCTTGAACACCCACAGCGCATCCCCGTTCAGAATCTCCGCTTGCGGCGAAACCGCCCCCAGCACGTGTTTGCTTCCCTGTGCCCAATCCAGTTCCGCCGGCGTTTTCGCCGGCGTCCGGTCCGGAGCCACCATCAGCCCGGGCGGATCCGAATAGAGCGTCACTCGCTTGGCGCCCTCGAAGAAATTCGCGAAAGTGACCGGCCCCTTCACCGTATAGGTATAGAAGGGCGCCGTGGAGTAGTTACCCGATGGCCCCCATCCCACAAACACAAACCCCGGATTCGGATAGGCCTGCAGCGTGATCGCCGTGTCCGCCGCCACCCACAGTTGCATATCGCTCGTCGCCACCGTGCCCCCCACCGCTACCCTCCCCGGTGGATGGCAATCCCCCACATTCGCCGTCGAGCAGGAATAGAACAGTACCTGCAACAGGTATTCCGTGCTAAATGAGGCCTTTACGTACGTCAGCGAGGTGTCCGCCGTAACCGTGATCGTCTCCCCCGCCTGCGTCGGCCCACCCGTCGAATCCTGCCATGACGCGAACTTCCACTGCGTCCCCGGAAAGATCATCTGGCTCTGTTCTATCGATATGGTATGCTTCGTCCCCGTCGGCCACAAAAAGACCTGCGCGCTTTTATAAGGAATTCCGTCTACCCAAAAACGCAACCCGTTGGGGTCCGTGAATATCTTTGTCGCAACTGTCTTGTCCTGCGCTGCGGCCGTAGCAGCCATCCCGGCCAATAGGGATAGCGCGAACAGAAGGTTCCTGCTCATGCCCCTTCCATCGGCACGGGGGGAGAGACACTTTAGAGGAATCTTAGCCTTGGTCCCAGTACCCTGAGCGGCCCGGGTCTACCTCGCCTCGCGGTTCACTAGAGCAGCGCCGCGTCCAACCGCTCCTCTACTTCTTCCACAACCCCCATCTTCCCTCCGTCCTTCCCGTTCACATACCGCAACAGCAATTGCTCCGATCCTTCGAACAGCGCCTCCGCCAACTCCTCGATCGCCTTCCGCCGCAGCGTCTCCCGGTCCAGCACCGGAGAGTATATGAAGGCCCTCCCCGCCTTCCGCCGCGACACTCCGCCCTTCTTCACCAGCCGGTCCAGCAAGGTCATCACTGTCGTGTATGCCAGCTTGCGCCGCGCCTCCATCTGCGCCTGCACCGCCCGCACGTTCCCCTCGCCAATCGCCCACAGCGCCTTCAGACACTCCAACTCGAGCGGCGGTGGGATCTCTTTGGGCTGCCGCGGCTGCCGCATGTTATTCCTTTCCGTTCGGTTCCTTCAGCGCCTGCTTCAATCTCTCGGCGAACATCGACGTCGATGCCGGTCTCCGCGCTTGCGGCTCCACCCGCGGAGCCGCCGTGCCGGTATTCCCGGCCGGAACGGCTGCCGCCTCCGGCGCGGCCGGAGGCTGCAGATACTTCTCCTTCTTCAACACCTGCCGCTCCAGCGCCGGGCTGTAGCCGGTGAAGAATCCTTCAAGCGACCGGTCCCTCTCGAGCGAGTGCCGCATTGCTTCCATCTTCGAATCCAAATTATCAAGATGATGCAACAAAAGCGCCTCGGGGAAAAGGGGCACTTTCGGCGACCCGAATTCCAACTGCCCGTGATGGCTCAGAATCATGTGCTCCAGCAGCGTCCGCAGCTTCGGCGGAAACTCCCCAATCTTCCGCGCCTTCTCATCGAGCATCCGCAACCCGATGAACATGTGCCCCAGCAGGTGCCCTTCCGTCGAATATCCGAAGCTCCGGTCATACGTCAGTTCGTAAATCTTGCCGATGTCGTGCAGCAGCACTCCCGTCATCAGCAGATCCACGTCCACCTTGTAGTGCTCCCCGCTGAACCGCGCCAGCGCGCACATCGATAGCACATGCTCGATTAACCCGCCAAGATAGGCATGGTGCATCGTCTTCGCCGCCGGAGCCGTCTTGTACAGCCGCGCGATCTCCGCGTCTTCCACGAATGCTTCGCACAGCGCTTTCAAATGCGCATTCCCAAACCCCGCCACAATCTGCTTCAACTCCGCGAACATCTCTTCCGGGTCCCGCGTCGAAGCAGGAAAATAGTCCGCGAACTCCACCGCCCGCTCGTCCACGCGCTGCAATTTCTGTACCGTCAACTGCAGCCGGTTCTGGTGAATCTGCGTCAGCCCGCGCACCTTCACGAAATCGTCCCGCTCGAAGGTCTCCATCACCTCCTCGACGTTATCCCACATCTTGGCGTCGACTTCGCCCGTCCGGTCCCCCAGCACCAGGGAAAGATACGGCTCGCCCGTCTTCTTCTGCCGGATGTCTTTGTGCTGCACCAGGAACGTCGCCGTAATCACCTGGCTCGGCTGCAATTCCGCTACGTAGGGAGATTTCATGGACGCAATAATCCGCGCACGGGCCCGCCCGTGCCTCGTCTTTCCTTCTTCTCTGCTCTTATTTCTTTACCACTTTCGAAGTCGAGGTCATTGCCTCGGCGTTCGGCCTCGTCGACGTTCCGGGAATCGGAATCGCAAACAGCAGCCGCTTCATGCGCGCCCTGTTCGCCACTTCCTGCTTGGTTACAGTCTCCGGCTTGAGTTGCGCCGGATCGTTCCACTTCGTGTCTTTCCCCGTCGCCGCTCCCGCATCCACATACCCAGGCTTGATCTCCAGAAATGCCTCTTCCCGCAGCTTCGTCAGATATTCGCGGATCTTCGGCTGAAACCGCGTCGAGAACAGACGGTTCTGAATTTCGTTCTCCACTTCCTCCAGGCTCGCCTGTCCCGCCTGGTGCTTCTCCATCACCTTCAGGATCAAAAATCCGTTCGGCTGCTTGATCGGATCTGTGACGTAATTCCTCTCTTTGTCCCACAGCATCTTCTCGATCACCGGATTCATCTCGCCCTTCTTGAATCCACCCAGATCGCCCCCGCTCTGCGCCGTCTGTGAGTCTGAATTGTCCCGGGCCAGTTCCGGGAACTTCTCTCCCTTCTTCGCCCGCGCCGCCAGGTCCTTCGCCTTCTTCTCAATCTGCGCTACCGCCGCCGCGCTCTTCCCCTCCGTCGAAAGGAAGATCTCCCCCAGGAAGATCCGCTCGTCCCGCACGAACTCCGCCTTGTGATCGTTATAGTATTTCTCCACATCCGCCCGCGGCACGTTCACCTGAATCTCCTGCCGGATCACACGGTCCGTCAGCAGGCTGTTCCGCATCTCATTTTTATAGTCCTCAAACGGAGTCCCCAGATTGTCCCGCACCGCCTGCTGAAACTTCTCCGTATCGGCGATGTTCAGCCGCTTCTGGATCTCCGCCAGTTGCTTCGATACCTCCGCCTCCACGTTGATGTTCAGATCCTTCGCCTTCTGCACCAGCAGGAGCTGATCAATCCGGTCCCGTAGCATCTGCCCTTCCCGGTCCTTCAGCGCCTGCTCCAGTTGCGCCCCCGTCAGCTTCTGCTGCCGCAGCTCCGCCTCCAATTGAGTCCGGCTGCGGGCAAGTTCCGTGCGCGTGACGATATCGCCATTCACCTTGGCGACAATCTCCTCAATGGTGGTGACGTCAGCCGCGAACAGACTGGCCACGGAAAACGTAAGCGGAAACAGGTACTGCAAGCGCATATCTACCTATTATCTTAGATCTTCGCCCCGTATGCGTCACTCTGATATCGTGGCCATTGTGATGCTCAAAGCTCCTGCCCTCGCCCCCCTCCTCCTCGTCCCCCTTCTTCACGCCGAAATCCGCTATCTCCCCTCGCCCAAACTCTGGCATCTCTCCGCCGCCAACGTCAGCTATGTCTTCGGCGTCAACAACGAAAATCAGCTCCAGCAGGTCTACTGGGGACCCCGCCTCTGGCGCGACGCCGACCTCACTCCCCCACACACCGGCCTTCCCTGGGCCAGCTTTGACACCCCCGGCATGACCACCCCCGAGGAATACCCCGCCTGGGGCGGCGGCCGTCACCTCGAAACCTGCCTCAAACTCACCCGCGCCGACGGCGTCCGCGACGTCATCCTCCAATACGTCACCCACTCCATCCAAAACGGCGCCCTCACCATCCACCTCAAGGACAAAATCGATAACATCCGCGTCACCCTCACCTACCGCATCTCCCCCACCGGCATCCTCGAAAAGAAAGCCGCCGTCCACAACAGCACCACCCAGACCATCACCGTCGAAAGCCTCCAATCCGGCGTCTGGAATCTCCCCCTCGACTCTTCCTACCGCCTCACCACCACCTTCGGCCGCTGGGCCGGCGAGTGGCAGCTCGAGCAGGAAGATGTCCGCCCGGGACAGAAAATCCTCGAAAGCCGCCGCGGTCTCACCTCCCACCAGGCCAACCCCTGGTTCATGCTCGACACCGGCCGCGCCTCCGAATCCCACGGCCGCGTCTGGTTCGGAGCCCTCGCCTGGTCCGGCAACTGGCGCCTCACCGTCGAACAATCCACCCACGGCCAGGTCCGCGTCACCGGAGGCTACAACCCCTTCGACCTCGCCTGGCCCCTCAAACCCGGCGAATCCCTCGAATCCCCTTCCTTCTACGCCGGCTTCACCACCCACGGCTTCGGCGAAGCCTCCCGCCTCCTCCACCGCTTCACCCGCGACGAAATCCTCCCCAACAAACGCCTCCGCCCCGTCCTCTACAACTCCTGGGAAGCCACCACCTTCCACGTCACCGAGGAAGGCCAGAAAGCCCTTGCCACCATAGCCGCCAAACTCGGCGTCGAGCGTTTCGTCATGGATGACGGCTGGTTCGGCGCCCGCAACAATGACCGCGCCGGCCTCGGCGACTGGACCGTCAACCCCAAAAAATTCCCCCGCGGCCTCAAACCCCTCATCGATCACGTCCACCAACTCGGCATGGACTTCGGCCTCTGGGTCGAGCCCGAAATGGTCAACCCCGACAGCGGCCTCTACCGCGCCCACCCCGATTGGGCGCTCCACCAGGCCGGACGCCCCCGCAGCGAGCAGCGCAACCAGCTCATGCTCAACCTCGCCCGCGGCGACGTCAAGGAATACCTCTTCACCGTCCTCGACCGCCTCGTCACCGAAAACGATATCCAGTTCCTCAAGTGGGACGCCAACCGCAACATGACCGAACCCGGCTGGCCCGAAGTCCCGCCCGCCGATCAGAAAAAACTCTACATCCAGTACACCCGCAACCTCTACGAAATCATCGACCGCCTACGCCGCAAACACCCCAACCTCGAAATCGAATCCTGCTCCGGCGGCGGCGGACGCGTCGACCTCGGCATCCTCCGCCGCACCGACCAGGTCTGGACCTCCGACAACACCGACGCCCTCGACCGCCTCCGCATCCAGGAAGGCTTCTCCTACGCCTACCCTACCCGAGTCATGATGGCCTGGGTCACCGACGTCCCCAACTTCAACCACCGCACCACCCCGCTCGCCTTCCGCTTCCTCACCGCCATGCAGGGCGCCCTCGGCATCGGCAACAACCTCAACAAAATGTCCGCCGAAGACCTCGATTTCTCCAAACGCATGATCGCCTGGTACAAATCCGTCCGCGCCACCATCCAGACCGGAAACCTCTACCGCCTCGCCTCCCCCCGCGCCGGAGACTTCACCGCCAATCAGTACGTCTCCGAAGACGGAAAACAGTCCGTCGTCTTCGGCCTCCTCCACGCCCAACACTTCGGCTACCCCGTCCCCCCGCTCCGCCTCGCCGGCCTCGACGAAAAAGCCGTCTACCGCCTCCATCCCCTCCACCCTGACAAACTCGAACTCCCCACCCCCGAACTCAGCGGAGCCTGGCTCATGGACCACGGCCTCTCCTTCCGCCTCACCGGCGACTACGACGCCACCGCCGTCGTCCTGGAACGCCTGGAATAACAATGCTCGCGCATTCTCGCGCATCATCAGAAAGGAAGCACATCGCTGGCCGCTGAATCTTTTCCGTCGGGCGCAAAGACTAACTGCTAGAATCAAATCGGTGAATTTCGCCATGACAGAACGTATCGAGACCAATCCAGCCGTGATGCTCGGCAAGCCGGTGATACGCAACACACGCATCCCTGTGGAACTCATTTTGCGCAAACTCGCCGAAGGCGCCGCCATACGCGAATTGCTCGACGCATATCCCAGGCTTTCCGAAGCCGATATCAGGGCGTGTCTGGCGTATGCAGCCGATGCGATCGCTCACGAAGATCAGTCCGGCAAGCGCCGACCTCGAAGCTCCGCGAGATACTTTCCGAGGCCGATAGCAGACATGCCTAACCCGCCCCCAGCCTGAACTCTCCCTTCACCTCTTCCAACGGACCACGAATGCGTTCCTCCACACGCACCTCCCGCCCATCGGCGGCAAAAGTCATCCGTCTCTCAAAATTCAAGGTCACCCCGCGGACCTTCCACCTCGAGTGATCCACTAACGTCTCACCATCCCACTCATGCCAGCCCCGATGCTCCAATCGGCGCTGACCATCCGGGCCGCCCTCCACAAACGCCGTGCCGCCGCCTCCCCCAGTGCCGGACCTGCCGCCTGCCAGCACCGCCTCCGCCGGCGGTGTAAATCGGAACGTCTCCTCCGGCAGCGCCTCGTTCCGCCGCATCGTCCTCACCATAACCGTGTGCCGGCTCCATCGCACCTCGTCCCACATCGGAAACCGGTGCCCGATGTCGCCCTGCTGCCGCATCACCATCCACGTTTCCGGATTCACCCAATACAAGACCGGCCCGCCGGTGATCATCACACTCGGATGAGGCGCAGGCTCGTACCTGACCGAAACCACGTAACACCCATCCTCCTCGCGCAATACCTCCGCCTCCGTCACCCGCTCCTCGATTCCCGCGAAAAGAAACACCGGCTGGTTGCTCAACGGAAACTCCGGCCGGAACCGGTGGGGCAGCCAGCGCATTTCTTCTATTGGCGTTCTGTAATACTGCGCGCCGCCCCCAGGCCCATGCAAGCGGAAGCAGGTATGCAACTGCTCGCCGTCATTCACCTCGACGGTTCCTGTCTTCCCGCATGGCTCATACCGCATCCGGCCCGCACCGTCGTAAAAAAACCGCACCCGCTGCTCTTCCCGCCGGCGGAAATCCTCATCGCCGGACTCCGTAATCACCACCGCCTCAATCGCCAGGCTCTTCAACTCGCGATAGGCCGAGGACACCTCACGCAACAATGTGGCCGCATCCATATACTGCCCATCCTAACCACTGCGAAACATCTCTGCGCGCTCCGCCCCTCGGCGAGATCCCATAACACCCCGCTTACCACAAAAACTTCAGCCCGAACTGAATCTGGCGCGGCGCATTCGCCTGGCTCGTGACCACCCCGAACGCCGCTGCCGTCACACTCGTATTCGGAGTCCCGAACCGCGGCGTATTGAACGCGTTGAAAAACTCCGCGCGAAACTGGCTCGTCACCCGCTCCGTCACCGCGAACTCCTTGAACAGCGAAACGTCCCAATTCCTCATCCCATCGCTGCGCACATCCGGAAGATAACGCCCCAAATTCCCAAACGTGAACGCCGCCGGCTGGCTATACACGCTCTTGTCGAAATAACCGTCCAGCCTGTCCTCCACCGGACCGGTCTTCTTCCCGCTATGCCCGTTGTTGTTGGGCAGCGTCAGCGGCGCGAACAGGCCCGACGTATTGTTCGCCGACAATGCCAGCGGCGTTCCCGATTGGAAAGTCACAATTCCGTTCACCTGCCAGCCGCCCACGATCATCTCGCCCAGCCGCGAACTCCCCAGATGCAGCGCGTGTCCCCGCCCGATGGGCAGCGCATACAACACGCTGCCCACGAGCCGGTGCGCCACATCCTGGCTCGACAGCGCCCGGCTCGCCTCGATGTCGTACGTATTCTGGTGGCTATCCCCCGTGTCGATCATCTTCGCCCACGTATAACTGCCCTCGAACAGGAATCCCTGCGCGAACCTCCGCTTGAAAGTGTTCTGCCACGCATGGTAGATCGAGTTCGACCCCGGATAGTACAGCGGAACAATGCTTGTAAACTGCGGATACGGCCGCAACAACTGGCCCCGTGCAATCGTCCGCGACAGGTGCACTCCGTTATTCACGATCCCGTAGAACGGATTCGCCACCGGTTGGTTCAACGCCGAACCCATCGACAGATACTTCGGATCAAGCTGGTTGAAGTCCATCCCCGACTCCGAACTGCTGCTCAGATTCGTTCCCCGGTTCCCCACATACGCCGTCTCGAACAGGATCCCGCCCGGCAACTCCCGTTGTATCGTGACGTTCCACATCTTGTTCAGCGGCGATGGAGAATCCGGCCAGAACGCCTGTAGATTCGCCCCCGCCTGCGTCAGCAACCCGTCCGCCGACCCCGTCGGAGCCCGGAATCCCTCCGGATATGGGTTGCGCAGCAGGTTGAACGGCGTGATCCCGTCCGTCGTCGTCACCCATTCGTACTCCACGCGGAACCCGAACGGACCCACCGTGCCCTGCGCCGCTTGCCGCGACGGCCCGAAGAAATGCCCGTACGCCCCGCGAACCACTGTCTTGCTGTCCAACTCGTAGGCGAATCCGATCCTCGGCGACACGTTGTTCAGGTCGCTGTTGAATTGCGTGCGCGGGTTCCCGTCCACTCCCACAAAACGCACCCCTCCCCGCAGGTCCGGATAGCCCGGCACCTTTCCCGCCAGCGGCGAGAGAGCCGTCTGGTCAAACCAGTTCATCCGGTTATACCGCTCGGTACGCGGCAAATCCAGGTCATACCGCAACCCCAGATTCAACGTCAGCTTCTTGCTCACCCGCCAGTCGTCCTGAAAGTACAAACCGTGGTACATGCTCTGCGCCGCAACGTTCTTCCAGTTCCGGATCAGCACATTCCCCGTCGTCCCCGTTCCCAGCAACAGCGACGCCAGCCCGTTCCCCGCCGTCGAACTCGCCTGGGTCGGATTCGGACCCTGCGTAAACCCGGCGTTGAAGTTGAATGTCCCCGCCGACCGCGCCTCCCATACATTCACACGGATCACCCGCCCTTCCCATCCGAACTTCACCGTATGATTGCCCTTCACCACCGACAGATTCGACAGCAGCGTGAACGTGTTGAACGTGCTGTAGCGGTGATCGCTCCCGCCCAGGTTCACATAACCCGCCGCCCCGAATCGCGGAAACATCTGCCGGTCCACCGCGCTGTCAATTCCACCAGGCAGCCCCAGGCTCGACGGCTTGAATCCCAGCCCCTGGTTGTTATAGTCGAAGATCGAACGGGAAATCCCCGCCCGCGTGGTCCACACCGTCGTCGGCGATATCACGTTCGTGTAGTCCACTGACGCCGAAGGCTGCGTCACTCCCTGAATCACACGCCCTTCCGCGATCGTCAGGTCATTCGGGAAAAACTGCGCCGGCGCGTCCTCATTGTTTCGCCACGAGAACCGCCCGAATAGCCTCTGCTTGTCCGTCAGGTTGTGGTCGATGCGGATGTCGAACTGATCCTGATCAAACCTCTGCGCGCCTGTATTAAAGAAATTGTTCGCATTTGTCACCGCGTTCGTCACGGTATTCCCCTGCGGGTAATACTTGATCACGTTCCGTGCCACCGGGTCGATCATCGACGCGGGGATGACGTTGCCCGGAAACTGGTCTCGCGTGAACCCGTTTCCCGAAGCGCGCGTCGAGAACGGATCGAAGATCCGGATCAGATTGCCGTTGGCCGCCCGCGTCTCGCCGAAATCGCCGTTCCGCTGCAACGCCGTCGGCACAGTGGTCGTCGTGTTCGCCGAACTCCGCTCCCGCAACCCCTCGTAGCTTGCCAGGAAAAACGTGTGGTTCCGGATCACCGGCCCGTTCACCATCGCCCCGAACTGATTCCGCTTAAAACTCCCCAACTCCCGTCCTTGCCGGTTGTTGAAGAAATCATTGGCGTCCAGCGTCGAGTTCCGCAGGAACTCGAACACGCTCCCGTGCAAATCGTTCGTTCCCGATTTGTACACGACGTTCACGATTCCACCGTTGCTGCGCCCGAACTCCGCCGAGTAGTTCGACCCCATCACCTTGAATTCCGCAATCGCCTCCACCGGAGGAAACGTCGAATTCCCCGAAAATCCGTTCACCGTCGGATGCGCCGTGCTTACTCCGTCCACCAGAATGTCGAGCATCGAATTCCGCGCCCCGTTAATGGCGTACCCTGTGCCGTAGGTCGTGCTCACGCTGCCTGTCACGCCCGGCGTCAGGTACAACAGGGAAAACACGTTGCGCGTGTTCAGCGGCAGTTCGGTAATCCGCCGGTTGTCCACCACCTTCCCCAGCGTCGAGTCCACCGTCTCCAGCACCGATGCGTCCGCCGTCACCTCCACCGCATCCGCCACCGCCCCCACTTCCAGCCGCACGTCGATCCTCGCCTGCTGCGCGATTGCCAGTTCGATCCCCCTTCGTACGAACTGCTTGAACCCCGCCGCCGATACCTCCACCACGTACTCCCCGCGCGGCAACTCATTCAAAGAGTAATTCCCGCTGCTGTTCGTCACCCCCGACAGCGAGAAATTCGTGGCAGCCTGCGTGGCTTTCACCGCCGCCCCGGCAATTACCGCCCCGCTCGGGTCCGTGACCGTTCCTACGATGCGCCCGGTGAACGACTGCCCCCAGGCGAAAGACAATCCCAGCACTAGCAGCAAGCTGCTTCTTCGGATCATGATGGTGTCTCCCTGACGAAAACGACTAGTGTCGATTGAATCAAGAGTATCACCGATAAATTCGGATAGTGTTTAAAATAGATGAGGTTATCGTTTCCCGAATAGATATTTGTAATCTATAATCGATCTCGAAACCTACGGCGAGATGCCGGCGCCGGAAAACTTCGCGTGAGAATCCATGGTGCGAGAGCAGACCGCCGGGCCCAACCCCTCTTCCCTCCAGCCGGATTTCGAAAAACTTCAAACCATGCCTTGCGGCCCGGAATCACACGCCCCTTGCCCGCCGGGGATTTCCAAGGATCACTCTGGCCGCGTCACTTCGAGACCCGTGTATCGGGCGATCGCGTCAAAGTCTCGGTCCCGATGCCACACAGGCACACGATTCTCGATGGCTATTGCAGCTATCAGGCAATCCACCGACGACCTGATGGTAAGACCCCGCTGTCTACCCCGCCCGTAAATATCCGCCGCCGAAACGAACAACTCGAGCGGGATCGGATCGCTGAGGACGGGAAGCGCAAGGAATGCCCCGCGAAATGAGTCGCTCTGTGGTCCGGGCCTAAGCCCTTGCAGCACCTCCTGAACAACTGGAGCGCAGGTAGCAATGCACAGCAAGGTTTTCTCGCGTATGGGGCGGCGCGGTTTGGCGGCGAGCAGTTCAACCCATGCCGAAGTGTCCACCAGGATCATTTGCTGCCGCGCCGGCGTGGTGGCCGGTCTTCGCGCATCTGAGAAAGATCTCCGGACCAGATACGGGACCCAAAGAAGCGCGGTATCCCCTGGATCTTACGTATGCGAATGACCTCCTCCAGCGCGGTATTGACGGCCGCGGAATACGTCCTTGCCTCCAAGATCCGAGTCGCCTCGGAGAGCAAGTGCTCATCCAGCACAAGATTTGTGCGTCTCATGTGTATAGAATATCAGAACTCGCCGCCAACTCTCGTTCTCTATAGCGCCGCAGTCGCCGCCTTCGATGCCTCCACCGGCAACGAACTGTGGCGCGCTCCCTCAACAGCCCTTCGCCCCTACTTCCCCACAATAAAGTGAATCACGTGGTGTATCACAAACCCCACCGCCCCCGCCGCCGGAATAGTCATCACCCACGCCCACAAAATGCTCGTCGCTATCCGCCACCGCACCGCCTTCGGCCGGTAGATCGATCCTACCCCCGCGATCGCCCCCGCCGTCACATGGGTCGTCGACACCGGCATGTGCAGATACGTCGAAAACAGAATCGACGATGCCGCCGCCGCCTCCGCGCAGAACCCGCCCCGCGGCTTCAGCCGCGTCAGCTTCGTTCCCATCGTCCGCACAATCCGCCACCCTCCGCTCATCGTCCCCAACCCGATTGCCGCATACGCCGAAATCACCACCCAATACGGCACGTGAAACGTCTTCAGATATCCCGCCGTCACCAGCACTCCGGTGATAATCCCCATCGTCTTCTGTGCGTCGTTGCTCCCGTGCGAATAACTGAAAATCGCCGACGACACCAATTGCAGCCGCCGGAAGTATACATCCATCTCCTTCGGCGTCGATTCCCGGAACAGCCAGTGCACTCCAATCATCAGCAGATACGCCAGAAGCATCCCCAGAATCGGAGCCACCACAATGAAGATCAGCGTCTTCGTCCAACCCCCCAAAATGATTGCCTTGAAACCCGAAGCCGCAATCGCCGCCCCCGCGTAACCGCCGAACAAGGCATGCGAGGAACTCGTCGGCAGTCCCCACCACCACGTAATCAGGTCCCACGCGATCGCCCCCAACAGCCCGGCCAGAATCACGTACGGCGTCACCATCTTCAGATCCACCATCCCGCTTCCCACCGTGCTCGCCACGCCCGTTCCCGTGAACATCGCCGCGCTGAAGTTGAAAAACGCCGCCCACAGCACCGCCTGAAAGGGCGTCAGCACCCGCGTCGCCACTATCGTCGCCACCGAGTTCGCGGCATCGTGAAAGCCGTTGATGAAATCAAATATGAGAGCGATAACTACGATGACCACTACCAGAAACAGTGTGTCCATGCGCTTGTGCGGAGCTAACTGTTTTTCACCACGACGTTTTGCAGCACATCGGCGACGTCTTCACAGGAGTCCGTCGTCATTTCCAGCAAGTCGTAGAGCTCTTTCAGCTTCATCAGTTGAATCGCATCCTTTTCCTGGTCAAACAGCGCCGCCACCGCCGCCCGCGACACCTGGTCCGCATGGTCTTCCAACCGGTTGATCTCAATGCAGTGCTCCAGCAGCGACTTCTCCTGGCTCAACGCCTCAAATGCCAAAGTCAGCGACTTCGCGCAGGATTCGATGATCTCGCATATCTGCAGCGCCGCCATCGGCACCGGCTTGATCTTATAGGCCACCAGTTTGTGCGAGACTTCTTCGATTCCATCCAGCACATCGTCCATCGCCGTCGCCAGTTCATGAATGTCTTCCGGATCGAGCGGCGTGATGAACGTCGTGTTCAGCTTCTGAAAAACTTCATGGATGATCTCATCGCCGTCGCGCTCGATCTTCGAGATTTGTTCCGCCGCCTGCGCCATGCCGTCGCGCGCGCCTTCCACCAGCAGCACCGCGGCCTCCGATATCAACCGTGCCTGGCCCAAAAAGTAGTGAAAGAACTTTTCTTCCCGCGGGAGTAACCTCATAGGATTTCAGGGAGTCTCCACTCAACTGGCAAACGAAGACCCAGTGTCTCATTGCCACTATGCCGGGTCAACCTCGACATCATTTCAATTCCGTCACAATCGGGAAAAGAGTACTCCCCTCTGTGCTTTCCGCGCTGCCCTCCAGGTCCAGATAACGGGTGTCGAGCAAACGCCCCGGTTCAATATTTCCCATCGCCGACAACATGTTCTCCTTCAGGTGCGGATGCTCCTTCTCCAAGTCCGCGAAGAAGTCGCGAAGGCTCCGCCGCACCGTTCCCGTGCGCTGCGAACACCCGCACGGAATCACCGGAGCTCCCAAACTCTCCGCATACCGCCGCGTGATCTCTTCCGTCACGAACACCAAAGGCCGGATCAGCCGGAAATCCTTTTCGCTCGAGTACGTCACCGCCGGCAGCGCGCTCAATCTCCCCGTGAACAGCGCGTTCCTCAAAAACGACTCACAGAAATCGTCCGCCGTGTGCCCGAACGCGATGACGTTCGCTCCCAACCCGCGCGCGATCTCGTACACCGCCCGCCTCCGGAACCGGCTGCACAGATCGCACCCGTGGTCCGGTTTCTCCTCCAGCAGGCGCAAGGACGACCGGTCCTCGAAATACTTCCAGTCAATCCCCTGCTCCAGCAGCCACGCGCCCAGCGGTTGCATCGGACGCAGAAACTTCCCCTGCTCCACCGTGAACGCGCACACGCTGAAGTCCACCGGAGCCTTCTTCTGCAACAACAGCAGCGCTTTCAACAGCGTCAACGAATCCTTACCGCCCGAAAGCGCCACCGCCACGCGGTCGCCGTCCCGGATCATCCGGAAGCGCCCAATCGCTTCCCCAACTTTTCTCAATAGCGTCTTCTCGATGTCCAATCCCCTATTATAGAGACTTGGGAACGGCCTCTTCACCGCTCTCCCCTCTGGCCGTATTCTCATCCCGGCCGTCTGGCCCTGGCTCTGGAACCAGCCCGTACGGATCGTCGCCGATGTCATCAGCTCCTTCGATCCTTGCAGTCATGTTTCTCAGGCTTGCAGGGCTACCTGAACCTGACTTTCCGGGAATCGCTGCTGGCATCGACAAGGAATGCGAGATCCAGTCCCGGAACTATGATTCGCTGTCCTAAAGGATGCGGGCTCAGGAATAGCGTCCCTTCCCGCTCGTCCGGAAGGGCAGAAAGAACAAAGTCCGGTATCGTGAACATCCCTTTGCGCGACTCCTCCACACAGGTGAAAACCGTGGCCGCATGTTCCGACCCCGGTGGTTCCGACCCCGCCGCTCCGCCAATCCACACGTAGCCGGAACCCGCTCCGCCCGACCACGTTACTGTCAAAGGACGCGTCCGGTCCACATTCGCAACGGCGCTCTTGTTTGTCCAAACGAGAGAGGAAGCAATATTCATCGTGGCGGAAAACGCACCGATGTCAGCCCCTCCCGTTCCGGACACCGTATAGGAGCCGGGGGCTGTGTTATGGTCCGGTCCTGTGATTCCCAACATCGCCTGGTACTGCCCGTTCGGCTCCCGGATCATCGTTTTCCGGCCAGCCGGGCTTTCCACTCTCAAAGAGGCCCCCGCATCCAACGGACGCGTTTTCGCCGTCGGGTCCTGGGGTGAGGTCTGGGTGACCATACAAGTGCCTGTGGCCGGAAAGTTTGCTGCGAATTGAGGCGCCCCAAAAGCGAATCCGCTGGACTTCACAAGTCTGGCAACAGCTCCCTGCTGATCGCCTGAAACGGCCGAACGGATGAGGTCCCTCGTCTTTGCGTCTACAGCCTTTAGAGGCTTCGAATATTTCCCGAGAATGCTGCGGACTGTGTGGGCATCCCTGATGCGATAGGCACGCAAGAGCCGGCTCACGTCTTCCTCGGGTACCTTGACGCGCAGCAGTTTCGAAATGCGCTCCGCAATCCCATAGCTAAACCGGAAGCCAAAGCCTTGAAGCACCGGAATGGGTCCGATCCCGATGATTCCTAGCGTGAGTTGCTCTCCATTGCTAATCCTGGATATCAGGTCGAGCGGAATTCCCGGAATGTCGTTCACACATACCCCGCCAGAGGAACTGATGGGAATCGTCACAAAATTACTCGTTCCCCCTTCGGTCCGGACCGCAACCGGCACGAAACACGATTGCGGTATGTCCGGTACCTCAAACGCAACCTGGTCGAGTCCGGCGCAACACCCTGAACGCCCTGCATAGATGACTTTTGCCGCACGGTCCCCGACGAACACTTCTACGCCGGAGAATGGCTGGTCTGGAGTTGCGATAGTGCTGTCCCCTCCGGTTACTGGCCCCAAGCCGGTCCCCCAGGCCACCAGGACTTCGCCCGGCTTCGAGGGTCTGGTGAACGTCTTCGTGACATAATCCAGCCCGGTGATGGTCCCAGGTCCAAGACCGGAACTAGCGGTGGAGTAAACGCCGAACGCGCTGGTCACCACGCGGATGAAAGAAGGTGAACTGGACGAGTCATTGTAAGTCACGACAATGGTGCCGTCGCCTGTCGGTGTGTTGGAAGGGAGGATCGCGGCAACCTGGGTGGCGGACGAGTGGACCATCGGGCAGGAAACGGTGGTCGTCCCAACCACAATTTTGACGGAAGTGCCTCCCAACTCCGTCGTCAAAGGATAAGCAGTTGCCTGCACTACTGTCGAAGGTCCCAGACCGCCTCCTGCCGCGACGAACAGGGATCCTTGGGCAACCCTCCGGGAAAAGCTTGCGGAATTCTGCACAGTGCGCACGTAGGGCTGAGATTGGGCGAAGCAACTCCCGCCCGGCGGCAGCAATACGATCACTCCGCCAACGAGTATCCAGGCCGCGGATGTTCTTGTCATGGAATCCTCCCCGGAGCCGGCTTCGGCTCCTGATCTGCTCACTCCACAATCCGGATCGCCGTAGTGTGGCGATCCGCGAAGTGACCCGCAAGGTAGCCCACGCCAGCGCCGCCGATTGCCCCGGCAACGATGCCTATCGCGGCTCCGTCGGAAATAATAAAGCCGTGCGGATCGACCCGCCCTCCGATAGCCCCTCCAAGCGCACCCCCGCCGGCGAATCCAGCTATCGTGCCGATCACGCGCCATTTCCAGCCACGCCGCGACACTTGCAGGTTGGTGAACAAAGATCGAGGGACATCCACAGGGCCGTGATATTGGGCCGGCGGCGATGCCTTCTCCACCCGCATCACCAACGCAGTGGGTTTGACCGATATGACTTTGCCTTGAACGGTGACGCCGTCCGTCAGTACAGCCGTCACACGTCTGGATGTGACGTGCGGGCCCAATCCCGTCCAGTTGACCTCTAACTGCCGGTCGGCGGCTGCCGCCTCAGGATGCAGAAACGGCATCACCGAAAACACTGCGATCGCACTTCGCAGGAAAAAACCAGTCCATTCCATCGGGCTATCCCTCCAGACTTTGGGGTCATCCCTACTAGAGTCGGTCTTTTCCTCGGCGTCGGGCCTGTTAGTCAGTAGCAACCTGCAAGTGAAAACGGCCCTCGTCCGTCTCCCATTCCATGCTTGAATCGGCGTTAGGCCTATTTCTGCGTGCCCGGTTCTCCTGGAATCACCTTCATATTACGGCGGCTCATTGCTGTTGTAAAGTCAAAAAACACCTACGCCAAGGCCAAAAGAGAAAAGGCAAACCAGACATGTTTCGCCTTCGGGCAATGGACAAAGTCCGTTTTCGGAATACACCCGGAGAACCAGTATTGCTCCGGCCCAGTGTCAGAAGGGCCGGAATCTTTGCCGGTCCGTGTTCCGCATCAGTATTTCTTGCCTCTGCTTGTTTGGGCCGCAGGATTCGTGAGCGCGCCCTTCTCCTGCCCGCTGATGACGTGAATTGCTCAGGGATGGTTTCCTCAAACCGGATTCGGATCATTCTTATCGATCCGGATTCTCGCTTCCATTTTTCCGCTTTGTCAAGGCGCAACAATTGCACAACAAATGCAAATAGAAATGCGTCAGGGATGATTCCGCCTGAAAACACTCATCCTCTGCGCAGTCCGCCTTCGAGAGGTTCTCCCCGGTTGACAGGAGCGGCGCTCTTCGCACCCTAATGAAGGTTGCCCTCCATCTCGCCGGCCCGCCGCACCGCCTTCGATGTCCTCCTTCGCGTCCACTCCGGCGCCTGGGCCTCCGACCTCCTCCGCGCCGCCTCCGCACCCCTCCACTCCCGCGACGCCGGTCTCGCCTCCGAGATCGTCTTCGGAACCCTCCGCTACCAGGCCCAACTCGACCACCTCATCGACCTCCGCACTCCCAAAGCCCGCCTTGACCCCGAAGTCCGCATCGCCCTCCGCATCGGCTTCTACCAACTCCTCCACCTTACCCGCGTCCCTCCGCACGCCGTCGTCGTCGAAAGTGTCGAACTCGTCAAACGTGCCCGCAAGCGTTCCGCCGCCGGCCTGGTCAACGCCGTCCTCCGCAAGCCGCTTCCCCCCTCCATCGAGTGGCCCGATGAGGCCACCCGTCTCTCCATCCCCTCCTGGCTCCACACCCGCTGGCAAACACAATATGGCGAGGAAAAGACGAAAATCATCGCTGCCGCCGCCCTCTCCCCACCCGATACTTACCTCCGATTCGACACTTTCGACATCCCTCCCTCCCTTCGAGTCGAACCCACTGAGGTCCCGGGTTGCTTCCGCCTCCTCTCGGGCGACCCCGCAGGCTTCCGCCGGCAGGACATCGGCTCGCAATGGGTGGTCACCTTACTCGATCTCCACCCCGGCCTCACTTTCCTCGACCTCTGCTCCGCCCCCGGCAACAAGACCGCCCATGCCCTCGAATTCGGAGTCCGCGCCATCGCTTCTGACCTCCACCTCCACCGCCTCCGTTCCCACCCAAACCCACGCTGCCCGCTTGTCTGCCTCGATGCCACCCGCCCTCTCCCCTTCCGCCGCGTCTTCGATCGAATCCTCGTCGACGCTTCCTGCTCCGGCACCGGCACCCTCTCCCGCAACCCCGAAATCAAATGGCGCCTCACCCCCGAGGATCTCCCCCATCTCCACCGCCGCCAGACTCTCATCCTCCGCAATGCCCTCGATTGCCTTGCCCCCGGCGGCCTGCTCGTCTACTCCACCTGTTCCCTCGAACGCGAGGAAAACGAAGATGTCCTAAACGAAGTCCTGGGCTCCATTCCCGCCCAAACCCACCACCGCTTCCCCGGCCTTCAACCCGGAGATGGCTTTTTCGCCGCTGTGATACGATCGGATTAGCGCTGCTGGCGCAAGGTGCTGGCCTTCCATGGTGGAGATCCTTCCTTCCATCCTTGCTGCTGATTTTGCGCGTCTGGGAGAAGAAATCGCCCGCGTCGAACGCGGGGGCGCCTCGATGCTTCACCTCGACGTGATGGACGGCCATTTTGTCCCCAATCTGACCATCGGTCCTCCCGTGGTCAAGTCCATCCGCAAGATCACCAAGGCTATCCTCGATGTCCACCTCATGATCGCGGACCCGGACCGCTACGCCCCCATCTTCATCGAAGCGGGCGCCGATTGCGTCTCCGTCCACCAGGAAGCCTGCCACCACCTCGATAGCACCCTTCGCATGATCCAGAGCGAAGGAGCCCAGGCCGGAGTCGTCATCAACCCCGCCACCCCCCTCTCCACCCTCGACGAGGTTCTCGATCTGGCAGACTATGTGCTAATCATGAGTGTCAACCCCGGTTTCGGCGGCCAGCAATTCCTGCCCAATTCCCTCAGGAAGGTGCGCGCCCTCGATGCCCGGCGCAGGCAAATGAACTTGAACTTCCACATCGAGATCGACGGCGGTATTACCATGGACAATGTCTCCGATGCCGTCCGCGCCGGGTGTGACTGGATCGTTGCCGGAACCACCATCTTCCACAGTGAAGATCCGGCCACAGCCGTGCGCCAGATGCAACATCTCGCCCGGGAGGCCACCGCCATCCGTGCTTGAATAGGATATGCCCCAACCGGGGCTCAGCCTGTGAGTGAGGTATGAAAAAGGTATTGTGCTATGCAGCTTTCTAAGCGAGTTTGGTTCCTGCGTATCTTGGCCGTGGCCCTTTGTCTGGGCATACTGGCTTCCTGTGGTTTCCGCCGCAAGAAGTATGAGAACCCCATCACCAAGGACACCCAGCAGCCCGATAAGGTCCTCTTCGACAAGGCGGTCAAGGACCTCGAGCGCAATCGCTTCGAGGTGGCTCGCCTCACCCTCCAGACTCTCATCAATACCTACGACACCAGCGAATATCTCGCCAAGGCGAAGCTCGCCATCGCCGATAGCTGGTTCCGCGAAGGCGGAGCCCACGGCCTGGCCCAGGCCGAAGCCGAATACAAAGACTTCATCCTCTTTTATCCCACCCTCGAAGAATCGGCCGAGGCCCAGGAAAAGGTCTGCATGATCCACTACCGCCAGATGGAAAAGCCGGACCGCGACAACACTCATGCCCTCAAGGCCGAGGAAGAATGCCGCAACCTCCTCGTCCAGTTCCCCAACAGCAAGTACGCCCCGCAGGCCCAGCAGCTCCTCCGCAATATTCAGGAAGCCATCGCCGAAGGCGAATTCCGCGTGGGCGACTTCTATCACCATAAGGGCAGCCACCCCGCCGCCGCCAACCGCCTCCAGTCCCTCGTCGATCAGTACCCGCTCTACAGCGGAGCCGACGAAGCCCTCTGGACCCTCGGCGATTCCTACTCCAAAATGGGCCCCCGCTTCCGCGACAAAACCGGCCAGGCCTACGCCCGCATCGTCAAGGATTACCCTCTCAGCTCCTACGCCGATCAGGCCAAGGAAAAGCTCAAGGAAATGGAGATGGAAATCCCCGAGCCCGATCCCGTCGCCCTTGCCCGCATGAAGTACGAAGAGGAAAACCGCACGACGATGAGCCTCAAAAAGAGGTCCTTGAGCCTGTTCTCCAAGAGTCCTGATGTCTCTCATGCCGCCAAGTCCGGCACTCCCGCCATGGAGCGCTCTCAGCCCACCATCCCCGCCAGCGTGCCTGTCCCGGCCGCCGCCGGAGCCGGCGTCACCGACGTGAGCGTCTCCACCGTCAACGACTCCAGCACCCTCGACTCCAAACCCGACGCCCGCGCCAATCCTCCCAAGCCCGAGGATTCCAGTTCACCCAACGGCCAGCCGGCTTCCACCTCCTCTTCCACCCCTGCTGCCCAGCCTGCGCAGGCCGCTGACGATACCCCGAAGAACAAAGCCTATCAGCCTGTGAAGCAGAAGGAAAAGAAGAAAAAGAATAAGAAGTCCGAAAATAAATGAGCCGCGTCCTGCTCGCCGATGACAGCCCTCACGCGCAGAGGATGGGAGAGCGCATTCTGCGCGACGAGGGCTTCGAGGTCGTCTCCGTCACCGACGGCGAGACGGCGTTGGTCCGCCTCTTGGATGTCGATCCCGACGTTATCGTCGCCGATGCCTTCCTCCCCCGCCGCTCCGGCTTCGACATCTGCCGCGAGGTGAAGGCCAATCCGAACCTCCGCCACGTCCGCATCGTCCTTACCGCCGGTGTCCTCGAACCCGTCGATGAGGCCGAAGCCGCCCGCGCCGGGAGCGATGCCTTCCTCAAGAAGCCCTTCGAAGCTTCCCTCATGCTTGATACCCTCAAGCCCCTTCTCGAGGCCGCCCGCCAGGCCCGCGACTTCGCCGCCGTCGTTCACGAGGAAGAGGACGCCGCCCTCGAACCCCTCGAAGTCGACGAGGAACGCGTCCGCGCCGCCGTCACCATCGCCCTCGACACCGCCATGCCCGCCATCATCGAAGAAATCACCCGCCAGGTTGTGCGCGCCCTCAAAAAATAGACAATAGGTAAAGCATGCCCGAGAATACCTTTGACATTGTCTCCATTGTCGAGATGCCCGAAGTGGTCAACGCCATTAGCCAGGCCATGAAGGAGATCATCACCCGCTACGACCTCAAGGACTCCAAGAGTTCCATCGAGCTCAACGAAAAGGAAAAGAAGATCCTCCTCGCCAGCAAGGACGAGTTCAAACTCAAGGCCGTGGTCGAAATTCTCGAAGGTAAGCTTGCCAAGCGCAAGGTGCCGCTCAAAGCCCTCATCTACGGCACAGTCCAACCCGCCGCCGGCTCCACTGTCCGCCAGGAGATCACCCTCCAGGTAGGAATCCCCACCGAGAAGGCGAAGGAGATCATCAAGGCCATCAAGGACAGCAAGAAGAAAGTGCAGGCCTCCATTCAGGGCGACCTCGTCCGCGTCAGCGGCAAGGACCGCGACACCTTGCAGGAGATCATCGCTCTCCTCCGCGGCAAGGACTTCGGCATCGACATGCAGTTCACCAACTACCGTTCCAATTAACCCGTGCCGCGCCGCATCGAAAGTCTGCTCATCGCGGGACCAGCGGGCAACCTCGAAGCACTGATCGAGGAGCCCGCGGATCATGAGCCCCAACAAGCTGCTCTCGTCTGCCACCCGCATCCGCTCTACGGCGGTACCATGCACAACAAGGTGGTCTATCGCACCGCCCGCGGGCTCCGCCGTTCCGGCCACGTCGTCCTCCGCTTCAACTTCCGCGGCGTCAACCGCAGCGAAGGCAGCCACGATAACGGGGCCGGCGAAGTGGACGATGCCCGCGCCGCCCTCGCCGTCCTCCGCCAACGTTACCCCGATTTACCCTATACCCTCGCCGGATTCAGCTTCGGCTCCCGCGTCGCCCTTCGTCTTGCACAGGATCATCCCGAAGCCCGCCGCGCCATCGCCATCGGCTTCCCCGCCCACTACCCCGGAGCCGAAGCTCTCGTTCACTCCCCCATCCCACGCATCTTCATCCACAGCCGTAACGACGCCATCTGCCCCACCGAACCCCTTCAACGCTTCGTCGCCTCCCTCCCCACCCCTACTCCGCTGCTCTGGGTCGAGGCCGAAGACCACTTCTTCACAGGCGGCCTCCCCGCGCTCGAAGACTTCGTCGCCGGCCTCGGATAAAGCCCCGCCCAAAACCAGCTACCATCGTATCCATGGCTCTTCCTGGGACCTCCGATCAGGCGCCGCCCGCTGAGGCCGGCTTCCGCCGCCAGCTCGGCCTGCTCGACTCCACTATGATCGTCATCGGCTCCATGATCGGCTCCGGCATCTTCATCGTCTCGGCCGACATGTCCCGCCAGATCGGCAGCGCCGGCTGGCTCCTCATCGCCTGGCTGCTCACCGGCATCCTCACCGTCACCGGAGCCCTCTCCTACGGCGAACTCGCCGGCATGATGCCCCGCGCCGGAGGCCAGTATGTCTACCTCCGCGAAGCCTTCTCCCCTCTATCGGGCTTCCTCTACGGCTGGACTCTCTTCCTCGTCATCCAGACCGGCACCATCGCCGCCGTCGCCGTCGGCTTTGCCCGCTTCACCGGCGTCTTCCTCCCCATCATCTCCGAAACCACTTACCTCATCCCGCCCATCCACATCACCAGCGGCTACGCCGTCTCCCTCTCCACCGCCCAACTGCTCGGCGTCGCCGTCATCGCCTTCCTCACCTGGACCAACATGCAAGGCCTCCAGTACGGCAAGATCGTGCAGAACATCTTCACCACCGCCAAGACCGGCGGCCTGCTTGGCCTCATCATCGCGGGCTTGCTGCTGGGCTGGAACAGCGGAGCCGTCGAGGCCAACTTCGCCAACGCCTGGCAGGCGCGCGGCGTCGACGCCATCGCCCCCGGCCTTACCGCCGCCTCCTTCTTCGGCCTCTTCCTCGCCATCTGCGTCTCCCAAACCGGATCTCTCTTCTCCGCCGATGCCTGGAACAACATCACCTTCACCGCCGGGGAGGTCATCAACCCGAAACGCAACATCCCGCTGTCGCTCGCCCTCGGCACCTCCACCGTCATCCTCCTCTACCTGCTCACCAACGTCGCCTACCTCGTCACGCTGCCCATCGAATCCATCCAGCATGCGCCCGCTGACCGCGTGGCCACCGCCACCCTCCAGCACATCTTCCCCGGAGCCGGCACTGCCCTCATGGCCCTCGCCATCATGGTCTCCACCTTCGGCTGCATGAACGGCCTCATCCTCGCCGGAGCCCGGGCCTATTTCGCCATGGCCCACGACGGCGTCTTCTTCCACAAGGCAGGCATCCTCAACCGCGCTCACGTCCCCGGCTGGGCTCTCGCCGCGCAAGGCGTGTGGGCCGTGCTCCTCGTGCTGCCCCGCACCCACAATCCCCAAACCGGAGCCTACGGCAACCTCTACAGCAACCTCCTCGACTACGTCATCAGCGCCGCGCTCATCTTCTACATCCTCACCATCGCCGGCATCTTCCGCCTCCGCCGGACGCGCCCCGATGCCGAGCGTCCCTACCGCGCCTTCGGCTACCCGGCCTTCCCCGCGCTCTACATCCTCGGCGCCGCCACCATCCTTCTGGTCCTGTTCATCTACCGGCCCGCCACCACCTGGCCCGGCCTCGCCATTGTCATGCTCGGCCTGCCTGTCTACTATTGGTTCCGCCGCCATGAATGAGGAACACATCCGTCGCGTCCGCCGCATCTGCCTCTCCCTGCCGGAGACCACGGAGAAACTCTCCCACGGCGAGCCCACCTTCTTCGTCCGCAAGAAGGTCTTCGCCATGTTCTCGAATAACCACCACAATGACGGCCACGTCGCCGTGTGGGTCCCCGCTCTGCCGGGCGTCCAGGAGATGCTCATCCATCAAACGCCCAAGACCTTCTACCGGCCGCCCTATGTCGGCGTACGCGGCTGGGTCGGCATCGAACTCGACGCTATCAGCGACGAGGACCTGGCTGTGTACCTGCACCAGGCGTGGCGGATGATTGCGGCGAAGAAGCCGCATCGATAAGCCTGCCCCGCAGAATCACCGCCGCAACACGCCTCGTGTTCCGTATGTCCTCGAGCGGATTCCCATCAAGCAGCACTACATCCGCCAGCCTGCCCTTCTCCACCGTGCCAATGTCCTTCCGTCCAAGGAACACCGCCGCATTGCGCGTTGCCGCCTGCAACGCCTCCATCGGCGTCAAGCCGGCTTCCACCAGCAGTTCCAACTCCCGGTGCAGGCTCTCGCCGGGCTCCACGTTCGCGCTGCCCCCTGCATCCGTTCCAGCCAGCAGCGGCACGCCGGCCGCGTGCATCTGGCGCACCACGCGCAACCCCGCCTCCCGCACTTCACCGAGCGCCACCAGCGTGGGGCACTGCCACGTCCTCTTCTCAGCGAACAGACGGTATAGCGGCGCGCAGATTTGCGGGTCATACGTCGCCGCCGCATGAAACAAAAGCGCGTGCATCTGTTTTGCCGATTCCTGCCGCGAGATCGGCCACAGATTGGCCGCGCGCTTCATGTCGCGGTCCACGTTTCCATCCGCCGTGCAGCTCTCGAAGATGCCGCTCAAGTGCTCCACGCTCCTCTGCCCCGCGCGCGCAGCCTCCTCCGCGGTCACCCAAATGGGAACGTGCCCCACTAGCGGAAGATGCAGCTTGCGCGCCTCGGCGGCGAGCGCGAAGTAAGCGTCGCGCGGCAGGAAATCATACACCTTGACGAAATCCGCGCCCCCTTTTTTCATCGCCAGCGCGGCGCGCCGCGCGGAGGCGGCGTCCCCTGCCGTCACCGCGGCGCTCCACACGGGAATCGGCCCGTCGATCATGGGGCCATTCGTCACGATGTGCGGCCCCTCGATCGCCGCGGACGCCACTTCCCGGCGCAGCCTCACTGCCGTAACAAGCGGGTCCTCCGCCTCCAGATGCATGTTCCGGATGCCCGTGATCCCGCTCGCAAGCAACTTGGGGAACGCCTTCTCCGGCCTGGCGAGCAAGTGAACGTGCATGTCCCACAACCCCGGAATGAGGTACTTTCCCGTCCCGTCGATCACCTGCGCGTCCTTCGGAATACGGGCGTCGCCCACGGAACGGATCCGGCTCCCCTCGATCACCACCGTCTGCTCCGCCCTCGCCGGAGCGCCGGTTCCGTCAATCACAGTGACGTGCGTGATGGCTATCGCCAGCGCCGCCACCATCACCACCTCGAGGCCTCGCGGTAAAGGAAATCCCGCACCTTGAGATACCACTCCGGGCCGTAACGCGACGACGCCGGCGGCGCCGAGCACCATGCCGCCGCACTCCCTGCGCCCGCTGCCTGCGCGATGGCATCCTGCAACTCCTGCTTTCCCCGCTTCGCCTCGAGCACCCGCGCCAGCGCGATGTCCTGCTGCACATTGCGCCGTGTCAGCGCCCGCCCCATCCCGCGCGGGCCGCCGGGCATCGGTTTATCCCCGCACATGTACTCCCGCAGCGTCTGCCGCGCCGTCGCATCGCTCGGCCTCTCCCACTTGGCAATCGGCCCGCCCGCGGGCTGGAAGCGCGGCACGATAGCGGCCAGAATCCGCACTTCCATCGGATAGGTGAACCACTGGTCCCCATCATGGAACTGCGCCTCCAGCCGGATGCGCTTCACCTCCGCGAGCGCTGGCACGAACACGTCGAGCCAGATCGTCTCCGTCTCCCCGTTGCCCTGACCTTGGACAGGCGTTCTCACCTGCTCCAGCCGGTCGCGCACCGGCGAATCCGGCGCCGCCGGCAGTTCGCGGTACAGCTTCACGTTCAATCCCTGCGGGTTCTGCGTCACCCACAGTGTGTACCATTTGCCCTTCACCGGCCGCAGCACCAGCCGCATGGAATGCCATGCGTTGCGCGCGAACCCCGGCGAGAGAATCTCGCGCGGCGTACCCCCAAGGTCCTGAGGCACAATCGCCCCCGTCGCATCCACGCGGCGGAATTCCGAATACAGTTGCAGGTTCTGCGCCGGGGCGGGCAACGGCCACAGCAGCCCGAGAAGGAAAACAACCATTCCTTTCTATGCTACGGCGTGAACCGCTGCTTCCGCTTCCCGCCGCGCCATGTCCTTCGCAATGGTGCGCGAGCCTGCCCACAACACGAACGCCAGCCCCACGGCAAGTACCGGAATCAGCAGCATTGCCTGCTGTAACCCGACAGCCTTGAACTGCTCTGTAATCACCGCCGACCCTGCCGCATCCGCCGCCACGCGCGCCCGCCAGTCGCTTACGTGACCCGTCAGCAGCGGCCCGAAACTCGCGCCCAGCAGATACATCGCCATGAAATACACCGCCATCGTCGTGCCCCGCATCGCCGGCGAAACAATGTCCTGGATGGACGCATACACGAAGCCGTAATAGCTGTTGCAGCCGCCGTAAGCCAGGGTGATCAGAGCGAGCGCCGGCAGCAGCGATCCCGCCGGTTGCAGAATGCCGAAGAACGCCACCGGCGCAGTCAGCAAAGCGAGCGCCGCCCCCGCGAGCATCCTTCCGTCCTTGCGCTTGTGGATGACGTGATCTCCAATCCTGCCCGAGAGCATGCCCCCGCCGATGCCGCCGATCAGGTACGCCACGCCCACGACGATCCCCGATTGCGCCAGTGTCAATCCATGCACGCGGCTGAAGAACGCCGGAAGAAACGTCCCAAAGGCGTACATGTTGAAGTTGAGCAGCGCCCCCGAAGCAATGATCCACCACAGCGTGGGAATGCGCAGGATACTTCCGATGGACCCCGGCGCGGCTTTCTCCTTGCGCGCTTCCATGGCCCCGCGTTCCGGCTCCGGAGTCCTCAGCAGCAAAGGCACAAGCACCACGGTGGGCAATGCCGCCGCCATCATCGCCGTTCGCCAGCCGAACGCCTGGGCCAGCTGACCGCTGAAGAAATAGCTCACCGCCCCGCCGATGGGCACGCCGAGCATGAAGATCGCCAGCGCCCGCGAGCGTTTGTGAACCGGAAACAGGTCGCCGATCCAACTGGTGGCCGTGGGAGCGCACGTGGCCTCGCCCACAGCCACGCCGAGCCGCGCCATCAGCAGCATGGCGTAATTTCGCGCCAGCCCGTTCATCGCCGTCAGCGCGCCCCACACCAGCAGGCCGGCGGCAAGCAGTTTTCTGCGGCTCCACCGGTCCGCAAGCCGGCCGAGCGGCACTCCCACGATGGCATAGAGCCAGGTAAAGACCGTGCCCAATAGCCCGATCTCGGTGTCGTTCAATTGAAACTCCCGCCGGATGGGCTCGGCCAGCGCTCCCGCGATGTTGCGGTCATAGAAGTTCAGCAGGTTGACGGCAAACAAGACCCACAGCGCCCGTTCCATGTGTTTCCCGGTCACAGCGGGAGATGGTATCACAGCGGGCGAACCGCCGCCTTACATCTCGACCTTGCCTTGATACGCGAGGTCCTTCCAGCGAAAGATCGCCTGCCGGTAGGGCCCGGTGACGCCGGGAATGTAGAGTTCGAAGTCCAGATCCTTCACCGCCTCCGCCGGCCGCGGATAGACAAGCCGCAACACCGGGTCGGAAGGCGTGGGCGGGAAGTGCCCTGTCATCCGCACCTTCCTCTTTCCGAGTTTGAGCACGGACTCCTCTTCCATCCGCTTTACTTCCGCCTCTTCGGACAGGGCCGCGACATTGGGGTTCCCAATGGCCAGCACAATCACCTTGCCCTTGTTTTGCGCAAGAAATACGTCGTACTCGGAGTTCGGCCCGGCAGCGGCCGGAGCCGGGCCGGTCTTCGAATAGCGGCGCTGTTTCTCCGCTTCGGCGTCGAGCAGCGGTTTCGCCCCAGCCAGGTACACCACCACCGGAGCGGCATCGCGGAAGGTCGTGGTCTGCGCCCACGGCGAGTCCGTCAGCATCTCCTGCAACTCCTCGTCGCTCCAGTGCCGCGGCTGTTTCGTCTCCCAGAAAGGTGCGGCAAGAAGCAGAAGCGCGAGAAGAGCGGCGTGCATCAGGATTCCCGATTTGATTATATTGGCGGAAGCACCATGGGCGAAATCATCTATCGCGGCCGCCGCGCCTTTTCCATCGAAAACGAGCAGTTGAAAGTGACTCTGCTGGTGGAGGGCGGACATCTTGCCGAGTTGAGGCACAAGGCTTCGGGAACGAATCCCCTGTGGACGCCGCCCTGGCCTTCCATCGAGCCGTCGCAGCTCGATCCGGCAAAGCACGGAAGCGTCTACGGGGCACACGCGGAAAGCCGGTTGCTCGCCGGCATCATGGGGCACAACCTGTGCATGGATATTTTCGGAGGCATGTCCGATGCGGAGGCCGCCGCCGGACTCACGCCCCACGGAGACGGCTCCATCGTCCCCTACTCGATTTCCGACGATGGCGGCGTCCTCACCGCGCGCGCCAACTTCCCCCACGCGCAGATCGATTTCGAACGGCGCATCCAGCTCGACGGCAGCGTCGCCATCATCGAAGAGACCGCGCGCAACCTCACCTCGATCGACAAGCCCACCGCTTGGACGCAGCACGTGACGCTCGGCCCGCCGTTCCTCGAAAAAGGCAAAACCCTGTTCCGCCTGCCGGCCACGCGATCGCGCGTCTTCGAGCAGGACTTCGGCGGCGAGTTCGGACGCTACGTCGCCGGCATGGATTTCGATTGGCCGATGGCGCCGTTGAAGCAAGGAGGCTCGCTCGACTTGCGCGTCCTGCCCGATGCCAAGGCGAGCAGCGGCTTCACTACTCAACTCATGGACCCGCGCCGCGAGCAGGCGTTCTTCCTCGCCTGGTCGCCTTCTTCGAAAGTGCTCACCGGCTATGTCTGGCGCCGCTCAGACTTCCCGTGGCTCGGAATCTGGGAGGAGAACTACGCCCGCGAGCAGTCCCCCTGGAACAGCCGCACCCTGACCCGCGGAATGGAGTTCGGCGTTTCCCCCATGCCGGAAACGCGCCGCCAGATGATCGAGCGGCCGATGTTATTCGGCGTGCCCGGCTACCGCTGGATTCCCGCCAAGGGCGAAGCCAAGGTGACCTATTGCGCCTTCGTCACCACGGCCGATGCGATCCCCGATGAGGCGGCATGGAGCGGCGGCGCGAAACTCGCGTTCCATCCCGCGCGCTAATGCTACGATGAAACGACAGGCATGAACCGGCGCGATTACCTCCAAGTGGCGGCCACCACGGCTCTGGCGTCTCCCGCGCTGGCGCAGACCGCGGCATGGAAGCCGCAGGCTCTTGATGCGCACCAGAACGAAACCGTCATTGCGCTGACTGACCTCATCATCCCTTCTACCGATACGCCGGGCGCCAAAGCCGCGCAGGTGAATCGCTACATCGATCTCCTGCTGCACGACGGCCCCCTCAGCGAGCGGGACCGCTTCCTGGAAGGCCTCTCGTTTCTCGATGCCTACTCGATCCGCAAGCAAGGCGAGCCGTTCGTCCGCTGCACACCGGCGCAGCAGACGGCGATCCTCGAGGCGTTCGACAAGAATGAGAGTCCGGATGTTGCTCCGGGCCACCGTTTCTTCCGTATGGCGAAGCAGCTTACCAGCCGCATCTATTACTCCACCGAAATCGGATACAAGGAACTGAACAAGGGCGGGCGTGTTCCTTCCACCTTTGGCTGCCGCCACGCGGAGCACAAGGGCTCGGCCTGATTTTTCGCATGCATACCTATCCGGACTCGGTCCGGTTTCTCTATTCGCTGGGCAATGAAATCAAGGCCGTCAAATTCGGCCTGGAGACGATCCGCGCGGTTCTCGAGGCGCTCGGCAATCCGCATGAGGCTCTGCGCTTTGTCCACGTAGCGGGGACGAACGGCAAGGGATCCACGTGCGCCATGATCGAATCGGCGCTGCGCGCGGCCGGCTACCGGACAGGCCTCTATACGTCGCCGCACCTTGTGGAGCCTACCGAGCGCATCCGGATTCAGGGCGTGCCCGTGAGCCGCGACGAGTTTGTGGCGGCGTTCGAAGCGGTCCATGACGCCGCCGAGCGGCTGTTCTCCGCCGGAAGCATCGAGCACCACCCCACCTACTTCGAAACCGTCACCGCCATGGGGTTTCTTCTGTTCCGCGAACGAGGCGTGGAGCGCGTGGTTCTTGAAGTGGGCCTCGGCGGGCGCCTCGACGCGACCAACGTCGTCAAGCCGGACCTCTGCATCATCACGCCTATCGACTACGATCACGAAGCGTGGCTCGGCAACACCATCGAGGCGATCGCCTTCGAGAAGGCGGGCATCCTCAAACCCGGCGTCCCGGCTGTGTCGGCCTACCAGCGTCTGGAGGCCGAAGCAGTGCTGCGGCGCAGAAGCGAAGATGTGGGATGCCCGCTGCTCCTTTCTGAATCCGACGCCGAGTTCGAGGCAACCCCGCGTGGCAGCACCATCCGTTGGGAAGGGCTCACCCTGCGGTGTCCTCTTGCCGGGTTACACCAGATCGAGAACACCATCACCGCCGCCCGCGCTCTGCGCGAACTCGGTGTGCCCCGGGAAGCGATTGAAAAAGGAATCGCCGAGGCGCGATGGCCCGGACGGCTCGAATACGTGGCCCAGTCGCCGGATATCATTCTCGACGGCGCGCACAACCCGGCCGGCGTGCGCGCTCTTGCGGACTACATCAGCCGGTTTCACAAAGGCCGCAAGGTCTGGCTGATCTACGGCACTATGCGCGACAAGAGCGTCGGCGAGATTGCCGACACTTTGTTTCCGCTGGCGCAGGAGATCATCTTTACGGCGCCCGCATCGGCACGGTCGCTGGATCCGGCCAGCCTGTTGCCGTTTGCCGGGCAGTCGCATGCGAGTACGGCTCCGCACGTGAAAGCTGCGCTGAGCATGGCGCGAGCCGGCGCCGCGCCGGAGGACGTCATCTTCCTCAGCGGCTCGTTGTTTCTCGTGGGAGAGGCGCGTGCGCTGCTCATGCGCGAATAGAATAGGGAAACAATGCTCAGTTGGTTGATGACGCTATTCTTCACGGGGCCGCTGGTGCTGTTGCTGACAACGTTCTATGGCACGCTCGATCTGATCGCGAGTTTCTTTGATTCGAGCGGCGACTGGCAGCACAGCATCGCGCAGATGTGGTCGCGCTCCCTGCTACTGGTGGGCGGCGTCAAGGTTCGCCTGTCGGGAATCGAGAACATCCACCCCAACGGGAGCTACGTCTTTGCCGCCAACCATCTGAGCTTCTCCGATACGCCGGTGGTGCTTGCAAACATTCCCTGCCAGTTCCGTTTTATGGCCAAGCACAGCCTGTTCAATGTGCCATTCATCGGATTTCACCTGCGGCGCGGCGGCCACATTCCGGTGCCGCGCGAAGATACGCGGGCGGCTGTCCGCGCCGTATTGGACGCCGGCCGCATCATCCGCGAACGCAGCATCTCGGTGCTCCAGTTCCCCGAAGGCGGGCGCAGCGGTGGAGAGTTGCGGCCGTTCAAAGAGGGCGCGGCGATGATCGCCATTGCGGCCGGCGTCCCCATTGTTCCCGTGGCGATCGAGGGCACGCGCGAGATCATGCCGCTGGGCTCGCTGCGCATGGTGCCCGGAGATGTCCGGATCCGCATCGGCAAACCGATACCCACCGAGGGGCTCACCTCGAAAGAGAGAAAGGCGTTGACGCTCCAGGTGCGCGAGCAGGTGGAAGCCATGCTCGCCGAGATCCGCAAAAACGCCGCCTGAACGTTTACACTGACATTCATATGCAGAAACTCGCTCTGGGACTGCTCGTCCTCACGCAGCTTTTCGCGCAGGGCCAGCAGACGATGACAGTGGAGGAGTACGAGCCGAGGTCCCTCCTCGTGGCGCCGCAGCACAAGGTTCCGCGCGCCAGATACCGGTTTATCGATGTCCACAACCACCAGAACCGCCGCTCGGGCGCGGAACTCGACCAACTGGTGAAAGAGATGGATGAGATCAACATGGGCGTCATGGTGCAGCTTTCCGGAGGCTATGGCGACCGGCTGGCGGAAAACGTGAAACGGCAGAAGGGCAAGTACCCGGACCGCTTCGTCATTTTCGCCAACATCGACTTCACGAACATCGACGCGCCGGATTACTCGAAAAAAGCCGCCGCCCAACTCGAGCGCGACATCGCCAACGGCGCCCAGGGTTTGAAGATCTTCAAGAATTTCGGAATGGACCTGAAGGACACCAGGGGCAACCGCATCCACACCGATGATCCGCGCTTTGACGAACTGTTCGAAGTCTGCGCCCGGCACAACATTCCGGTGCTCATCCACACCGGCGAACCCCTGGGCCTGTTTCTTCCCATGGACAAGTACAACGAGCGCTGGCTCGAGTTGAAGACCCACCCGGGGCGCGGGCGTCCGCCGGAACGCTATCCGAAGTGGGAAGACCTGATGGAGGAGCAGCACCGCCTTTTCGCCCGCCATCCGAACACGAAATTCATCGACGCGCACCTCGGCTGGCTGGGCAACAACCTGGGAGAACTTGCGAAACTACTCGACCGCCTCCCGAATGTGAACACCGAAATCGGCGCGGTCATTGAAGAACTCGGGCGGCAGCCGCGCTTCGCCCGCCAGTTCCTGGTGAAGTATCAGGATCGCGTGCTGTTCGGCAAGGATACCTACAACAAAGCGGAGTACGGCACCTACTTCCGCACGCTGGAAACGGCCGATGAGTACTTTGATCACGACCGCAAGTATCACGGCATCTGGAAAATGTACGGCCTCGATCTGCCGGACGAAGTGCTGAAGAAAATCTATTACAAGAACGCGTTGAGGCTGATCCCCGGCATGGACAAATCGAAGTTTCCCCAATGATCAGCGGTTAGCCGCCGGTTCATGCAGTCTGCGGACCTTCACCGCGTCGAGCGATCCGTCGATCGCCGCCTTGGCGTCCACGGTGAGCAGGTCATCGGGTTTGAGCGAACTCTGGCTGATCTTATCCTTCCCGTCAAAGTAGACGGTCTTCTTCGAGCAGAAGAACTCCAGTGTGTTGCCGTCGGACATCTCGAGCGTCAGCTTCTTGCGCGTGATGGTCTTCAACGTCCCGTTGAATTGCGCCAGAGCTTCCGCGCTCGAGTTGGGCGCCGGCATCTGGCGGCGCTGCCCGGCGCCGCGGCGGGAATACTGCGCCGGCAGCGCCGGCGCTCCCATACACAGGATCAAGCCGAACATGGCGAGCAATCGGGTCATCTTCGAGGATGATGTCTTCACGGGACGAATGGTTACAACGTCGTGGGCGGATGACGCGCTGTAAACTGGAAGGAGGGAGATTCTTGTGGACGCCATCTGGATCGTGCTTATTGTGTTGGGCGTGCTGTTGCTCAACCGTTTCACCGGCGGCGGTGGTTGAGCGCCCCGAGGGCCCGGTCCGGGCTCTTGCGGAAGTTAGAACGCGGGGCGATCGCCGTCTCCGGAAAAATCACGGGCGCAGGAACCGGCTGAGCCGCGCCATGGCCTTCTCGAGGATTGGCCGCTCGGCGGCGTAGCAAATGCGGATGGACCCCTCGCCGCCCGCTCCAAAAGCTACACCCGGGGCCAGCCCCACTTTCGTCTCGAGCAGCAGCCGCTTGCAGAAATCGAACGAATCCGTGAGCCCGCCGATCTTCGGAAACAGATAGAACGCCCCTTCCGGCTTGGGCACCGTGACTCCGGGAATCCGCGCAAGCGCGGCAATGCAGAAATCGCGATTCTCCTTGAGCCGCGCGAGCATTTCCCGCAGCGATGGCTCCCCCCATAACAGCGCAGTCTCGGCCGCTCTCTGCGCAAAACTCGGCGCGTGCGAGATGATGAATTCGTTCAATTGCGCCGCCTTCTCGCACAAATCCGGACGCGACACAATCCAGCCGACGCGCCATCCCGTCATGCACCATGTCTTCGAGAATGACTGCACGACGATCACCGCATCCTCGGGCGACGCCTTCTTCAGAATAGTCGGGACAGGCTCCCCCAGCTTTGCTCCTCCGTAGTAGAGCCGCTCGTAGACTTCGTCCGCCATCAGCCACAACTTGTGCCGCCGCGCGATCTCGAGCAACCGGTCCTGGTCCTCGCCCGTCGCCACCCACCCCAGCGGATTCGACGGCGACGTATAGAGAATCACCCGCGTCCGTTCATTGATAGCGGCTTCCATGGCGTCAAAATCGATACCATAGCGGTCGCCCGCGAGCGGCTGCGCAATCTGCCGGACCACGGCGTTTGCCATGGTGACGATGGCGGAGCCGTTCGGCCACGCCGGCGTGAGGATAATTGCCTCGTCGCCGGGATTGAGCAGGCACCGCAGCGTCACGTTCAGCGCCTGGACGCCGCTGGTGGTAATCACGATGCGGTTTGCGGGATCGAGCGTCACCCCGTGGATCTCTTCGTAATACCGCGCCAGCGCCTTGCGCGTGGACGGCATGCCCGCGTTCTCCGTGTAGAACGTGAACCCGTCCGCCATCGCCTTCTGCGCGGCCCGCTTGATGAACTCCGGCGTCGGGATGTTCGATTCGCCGAAATACAGGCGGAGCACCTTGTCGTTCTCATCTCTGGTGGAAGCGTCCATACGCATCGCCAGTTCCCCCAGTTCCCGGATGCGGGAATAGGGCACGGCCAGCGCGGAAGATGCAAGGCTCGGTTGACTCATCTTCCGTTAGCGTAGCTGATCCGCCTACCGCCTCGTCGCGGTGCAGTACCATGCAGGGATGAGGAAGTGGCTTCTCGTGGCGAGTCTGCTGGCGGCGGGGCTGCCTGCCCAGGAATACCGCGGCCCGCGCATCGAAGAGATGCGGGGAAAGACCATCATGCTCTTCACCCCGCACCCGGATGACGACACGTTCTGTTGCGCCGGCACGCTCTCCATGCTGGCGCGCAACGGCAACAATATCTACATCGCCATCTACACGAACGATGACAAGGGCTCCTACGATCCCGACATGACCAGCGAACGCCTGGCGCGGATCCGCAAAGCCGAAGAGGAAGAGTCGTGCCGCATTGTGGGGATTCCCAAAGAGAACATTCTCTGGATGGGTTATCACGACGGCATGCTCGAATACGCCAATCCGCGCGGCCTGGTGGAGCAGACCACGGCGCTCATCCGAAAATACCGGCCTGATGTTGTCGTCTCCATCGATCCGGGTTCGGAGACCGTACGGTGGCACAAGACCGACCATCGCATGGCGGCCGTCAACACCCTCGACGCCGTGCGCGCCGCCGAGTGGCATCTCTACTTCCCCAACCAGCGCCTCCAGCAGGGCCTCGAGCCTTACTCCGTGCCGTTGTACCTGTTCTACTACGTGACGGAGAAGGACGCGAACTATTGGGTGAACATCGACAGCGTGATCGGGAAAAAACTCGATGCGGCGGCGGCGCACGTCAGCCAGTGGGAGCCGTCCGTCCACAAATACCGCCCGGATTGGGAACCCGAAACGCTGCGCAAGTTGAAGGACAGCCTTCGCGAACGCCTGCGCAAGCGCAGCAAGGACGGCCATGCCGTCGAGTCCTTCCGCATCGCCAGCAGTTTCAGCCAGCAGTAACGCCATGTCCAATCACGCCACTCCCATCCATGACGCTCCGTTCACCGGCCCCGGCGCCTGGCGCGGCGATCAATTCTCCAGCGCGGAGGAGTGGACCTACACGCTCTCCCCTCGACTTCTCGAAGAACTCGATGCCTCCTTGCGCCGCATCCGCGCGGAGGGCAAGCTGATTTCTCACCTCTCGCCCGCGGATTATTCGCTCCCATCCTTTGCCCGGGATGCGGAACGCTTGCGGCGCGAGGTGCGGAGCGGCCGCGGATTCCTCGTTGTTCGCGGGCTCGCCGCCGATAGCTACACCCCGGAGGAAGCAGCCATCCTCTATTGGGGGATCGCCGTCCATCTCGGCCATCCCATTCCACAAAACGCCAACGATGAATACCTCTTCCGGGTGCGCGACGAAGGATACGATTTCCACCGCCAATACGGCGCCAAGGGCGTGAGGATTTCGCGCACCTCCTCCGCCATCGACTTTCACACCGATTCCTCGGCAGCCTACGCCGGATACACGCCGGATATCGTGTCGCTGCTTGCCTTGCAGGTAGCCAAGGAAGGCGGCGAGACGGCCATCGTCAGCGCCCAGTCCGTGCACAATATCCTGCGCGAAGAACGGCCCGATTGCCTGCGGCGTTTGTACGAACCCTTCTTCTTCGACCGCCGCGCCGAACTGCGCCCCGGCGAATCGCCCACCATCTCCGCTCCCTTGTTCACTTACGGCGATGCCCTCGCCATCCGCTACTTCCGCTTCAATCTGCTGAAAGGCCATGAGGCCGCCGGCGTCCCGCTCACGCCTCACGACCTCGAGTCTCTCGAATGCCTCGAGCAAGCCTGCCGCCGCGACGGTCTGGCCGTCCGTTTCCACATGCGGCGCGGCGACATGCAGTTCGTCAACAACCGCTTCATCCTCCACAGCCGCACCGCCTTTGAAGACCACGAAGAACCCGCCCGACGCCGGAATTTCCTGCGCCTCTGGATGCGCTACCGCGAAATTTGAACACACGCGTGTACTAGATTCAGGCGCCGATTCCGTATGTATGAGTAGAGCCGGATCGTGGCTATAAGCCGAGGAGGATCCAAATGGCAATTACTTACAAACCGCAGGGCCTGTCTGTTCTCATTCTCGACAGCATTCCCACTCTCTTTCTTCACCCCAAGACCCGCGAAATCACCACTCCGGCGCTCATAGGCAGGAAATTCATGTGCAAGTTCCCGAGCGGCCAGTTGTACTTCGAATCGAAGCTCGATCTCGACACGGACGGATCGGCCTACATCTCCCAGGATCCCAGCGGCCAGGCGTCCACTTCCGCCAAGGATGCCGGTGGAAAGTCTCTCGACGCCGACCTGATCAACTACTTCGTGCTCCCGGGAGGCTTTTACCCCCAACACGGAATCCAACTGGGCGATATCGGCGTTGTCATCTACGGCATCCGGATGGCCTATGCCTGCTTCGGCGACGTAGGGCCGTCCAACAAACTCGGCGAGGGTTCCATCGCTCTCCACCGCGACTTGGGCCATGAGGTGATTGTCGGCCGCCACACCGCATCCGGCGGCCGCCTGATCAATGCGGGCATCTCTTCCGGAGTCATCACCATCGTCTTCCCGGGTTCCGGCAACGGACATGGCGTGAGAAATCAGGAGAGCGCCGCCATTGGAGAGCGGCTCTTTCAGAAACTGCTCAAGGAAGCAGAATCCATCGGCGACTTCCCTCTTCCGGGCGTCAGGAACATCGGCTGATTCTATTCCCCACCGGAGATCCAGGCCCATGGCGAGGCGGCCTGTAAACCGCTGCTGTTTCTTCGGTGCATCGGGTGGAACTGAGTTGCCTGGACATCGCGTAGGATCCTCTCGATTCCCGACGAACGGCTGCCGCCCGTCGCCTCCGCGAGCGCGCAAGACCGCCCCCTCATAGCTCGCCTCCTCCTCGTCTACAATGTCACCAATGCACAGCGAACACTGCGTCTCTTCTCACCTGCGTCTGAACATAGAAGAGTACGACCGCATCATCCGCACCTACATCCCGCGCTATGAGGAGAGCCGCGGCGTTCAACTCGAGCTCCTCGCTGCGGCAAACATTCCCGCGCGTGCGCGGATCGTCGATCTGGGCGGCGGCACCGGTTCCCTGGCGGAGGCAATCCTCGAACGCTTTCCCTCCTCCTCGGTGCTGGTGCGCGACATCGACCCGGAGATACTCGCGCTCGCCCGGACCCGCCTTGCGCGCTTCGCTCACCGTGTCGAGCTTTCCCACGGCTCCTTCATGGACCCTCTGCCGGCCGCCGATGCCGTGCTGTGCGCCTTTGCCCTGCACCACATCCCCGCTTTGGAGCGGAAAGCAGAAGCCTACCAGCGGATCCGGAATGCGCTTCGCCCCGGTGGCGTTTTCCTGAACACGGATGCCGTCAGCGGTCCGTTCTGGCCGTCGCTGCGCGAGGAGTGGGCCGTCTTCATGGCGGGCCAGGGGTTCACTCTGGAGCAGGCTTACGGAAACCTCGACAGTTGGGCCGCCGAAGACACGTACTTCTCCGTGCACCAGGAGCTTACCGCGATGACACAAGGCGGGTTTGAATCTCCGGAATGCTTCTGGCGCCATGGTCCCATCGCCATCCTCGGGGCGCGAGTCTAGTTATTTCTGTCTTGCCCACACCTCCGCATGCAAGCGCGAATCAGGTAGAATAGGAAAACTGGGCGCTTGAATTCACACCGCGGGAGGTGAGATTCGTCCGTGCTGAGAGATTTCCATGCATTCGTGATGAGGGGCAGTCTTTTGATCGTTGAGTCTGCCATGTTCCTCGTTGCGCGTGCGGCAAGCCGGTTGTAGGCAATCCCGGTTTCAGACGGCACTCACTCTACCCTGCAGATTTAGCCGCGGTGGAAGAACAATTCAGAGGGCAGATGCCCCGGAAAGCACTACAAAACCTATGCATTCACTGCTCAGATTTGTTAGGCCCATCACTTTGTCATCCTTTGCTTTTGCGGCGATGGGCATTCTCCACGCCGATCAGATCGTAATGAAAAACGGGGACCGGGTGACTGGAACCATTGTCAAGAAGGATGGCAAGAACCTCGTCATTAAGACAGATCAGTTTGGCGTCGTCACCACCAGTTGGGATCAGGTGGAGTCCATCAAGGCGGAAAAGCCGCTCAATGTTGTTCTCGAGGATGGCAAGACTGTTCAAGGCGCGCTTTCGGTCACGGAGGGGAAAGTGGAGGTGGTGGGCAAAGAGACGAAAGTGGACGTGCCTGCCGCGCAGATCACCACCATTCGCGATGCCGATGAGCAGAAAGCCTTCGAGCGGTTGCAAAACCCCGGTTGGGGCGATCTCTGGGCAGGCGCCGCCAGCGTCGGATTTGCCGGCACAAGCGGCAACGCGAGGACTCTCACCTTCACCACTGGCGTCAACGCCGCGCGTGTCACCAACACAGACAAGACTTCCATCTACTTCAATGCGATCAAAGCCTCGGCCCTCGTCAGTGGCCGCAGCGCCGGCACCGCGCAGGCTGTCCGCGGCGGCCTCTCCTATGGCCACAACGTGAGCCCGCGCCTCTTTCTCAACGCCTTCAATGATTACGAATATGACAAGTTCCAGAATCTGGATTTGAGATTCGTCATCGGCGGCGGCTTGGGTTTTCATGCCCTGAAAACGGAGCGCAGTTCGCTGGACCTGCTTGCCGGGGCGGACTTCAACCGGTCGAGTTTTAACACGCCTCTGATCCGGAAATCCGCGGAATTTTATTGGGGCAATGAGTACAGCCTGAAAATGACCGCGGCCACATCGTTAGTGCAAAGTTTCCGCATGTTTAACGATTTGACAAACACCGGCGACTACCGCATTAACTTTGATATCGGCGCGGTGACGAAGATTTCCAAATGGCTTACCTGGAATCTTTCCTTGAGCGACCGTTACTTGAATAACCCGGCCCCGGGCCGAAAAACCAACGACTTTCTCTATACGACCGGACTGGGATTCACGTTCGCTCGTTAGACCACAAAGGGTGCGGCGGCGCTCCTATTTCAACGCCGCCGCGCCCGTTTGGCGTGTCAGATCCGGCGCCGGACAAGATCACCGGCAAGGCGATGGCGCTCGCACTCAACTGTTCTTGCAGTGATGAGCAGCAGCAAGCCCAAGCACAACTGCGCAGACAACGAACTCGGGCATCACACTGGACTCTGGCGCCGGCACACACGCAGAGTTTGCGTCGAGACTACATCCATCTGTGCCGGGATTCGCCCACACCGCTGCGCTGAGGCTCAATGCCAACAACCAGAGGCTTTAACAAATTCCTCATTAGCATGGTATCCTCAATTAAATAGTACTATTGGAACGCATAACCGACAAGCAAACAACAGGCGAAATAGTTACTGAACCTCAGGGAAATGTAGGGATAGAATCCCAAATGTAGTCTCAACCAAGGCCCGGCGCCATCCGCGGCCGAGGCGACAAAGGGGACCACACGGGGGCGCGCCGGAGCGGGTTCTTTACGGCGGCGGCTATGCCAAATAGCGCTCCCGCACAATCTTCATGTGATGCAACTCGTGACCGGCAATCACATATGCGAGCGCGCGCACGGTGATTTCGGCTCCGTTCGCCATGCCGCGGCGCTGCCAAGCTGCTTCATCGAATCCGCCGAACAGCAGCAGGGTGCCGCGGCGCACGACTTCCAGTTCATCGAGGAGGTCCTCCCAGTGCCGTTCGTCGAAGCGGCCGGGAGCGATGTAGCCGTCCTGCTCGAAGCCGTGCAGCGGCGTTTGGTCATTCCGGGCGAATCGTAAGGCCCGGTAGGCGAAGATACGCTCGGCATCGATGATATGGCCCACCACCTCCCGGATGCTCCATTTACCGTCGGCGTAGCGTTGGAAGGTCTGCCCGGAAGTAAGGGCGCGCAGGGTGGCGAGCGTCGCCTCCATCTGCGATTGCAGGGTCTTTATTACATCGCCATCGCCTACGAGATGTACGTACTTGGCGTAGTATTCGGCGTATTCAGAGATCTCCGGACGGTGGACAACTGCTTGGGACATCACTACCTTTTCACCTCATTCCCGGCGATATACACCGCCGTGATCGTTTTCGTGTTTTCGATCTCCTCGAGCGGGTTCCTGTCGTAGACCACCAGATCAGCCCATTTCCCCTTCTCGAGGGTCCCGATATCCTTCAGTTTAAGGGCTCTGGCGGGAACACCGGTGGCGGACAGGAGAATTTCCCCGGGCGACATTCCGGCATCGGCCATCATCCGCATCTCCAGATGTTCGAAGTAGCCCTCGAAACGGGCGGCGGTGGCGCCGGAATCGGTACCCATGAGGATCGGGACTCCGGCATCGGCCAGTTTCTTGAGATTGCTCTTGGCGGTGGGCAGCGCAGCCTTGTAGGCCTGGCTCATTTTGTTGACGCGCATCGCCTGCTGGCGCGCCGAATCCTTCAACGCGGCAATCACTTGCGGCCTGGCTTCCCTCAGAAAGAAAGGATCCGTGAAGAAAGCGGGGATGTCTTCATAGACGAACGTGGACAATTCGCGGGTGAGCGTGGGGCAATAGGGAATATTCCGGCTCTTGACCAGCGAGAGGAATTCGTCATCGACAGGCTTGTCGCGGACGCTATGCGCCAGGATGTCGGCTCCGGAGCGCACCAGGTCCTTGGCGTCGTCGAGATAGAAGAAATGGACGGCGAGGGGCAGGCGTTGCTTGTGGGCCTCGTCGATGACCGCGCGGTAGACATTCGGCGGAATCTTGCGCGTCGTGCCGAGGTTGTCGTCCACCCGGATCTTGATGAAGTTCGGCTTCGTAGCGGCAACCGTGTCCACCATCCGCCGCCCTTCTTCAGAGGTCTTCGCGACGATGACCGTTCCCGCCAGGTAAATGCGGGCATGGGAAAGAGCAGGGGTTTCCTGCGCGTCCCTCACACGGAATGCCGCCTGTTCCTCGCCGCCCAGGCTGACGACAGTGGTGATTCCGTAGCGGCTGAAGAGAGCGAGTTGTTGCCGGACGCCTTCTTCGGTCGCTCCCGTGCCTTTTCCTTCCACGTCGGAGACATGCCCGTGGGAGTTGATGAGGCCGGGAGTGATGGTCTTGCCGCTGACGTTGATGGTCTGAGCGCCCTTGGGGGGTCTGACTTTGTTCGACGGGCCGATGGCAGTGATGCGGCCGTCCTGGACGACGATGACGCCGTTCTCGATTACAGCGCGTCCCGTGCCGTCGAAAATTCGGGCTCCGGCAAACGCCTTCGTGGAAGCAGCCCCGGCCGGTGAAGGAAGCAACAGCGCGAACAGGCCCGGTAACAGCAGTGAAAATTTCAAATTCGAACCCTCCACTCAGTGTCTGGTGGTCAGTTGCGCCTGCACCGGAAGATAGGCCGCGCCGTAGAGCCCTGCTTCACTCCCAAGAAGCGCTTTTTCGATCCTCGTGTTTGTGTTGCGGAAGGTAAAGCTGCGCCACCGCACTTCTTCGAGCAGCGCCGGATAGAAATAATCCCAGGCCGCCAGCACGCCGCCGCTCATCAGGTAGAGCGGGTAATTGAAGATGTTGATGAGACTGGCGATTGCAATACCAAGGCATTGGCCCATCGTTTTGAAGATGGCGCGGGCGCGTTCTTCTCCGGCGACCGCCAGATCGTAGACGTCCTTGGCGGAGAGATTCTGGCCGAGGGCGAGCAGGTTGGCCATGCTCTCGATGGCGGTTGCGGAAGCGTGTTTTTCGACGCAGCCGCGATTGCCGCAGCCGCAGGGATTGCCGTTCGGGACCACGGTGATGTGTCCCAGTTCGGCCGCCATTCCCACGAAGCCGTGCATCACACGTCCGCGCGAAATGACGCCGCCCCCAATGCCCGTGCCCAGGGTGAGCAAGACCAGATCGTCTACATCGCGGCCGGCGCCCATCCATTTCTCGCCGAGGGCGGCGGCGTTGGCGTCATTCTCGAGGAACACCTGGGTTCCGAGACGTTTTTCAATGGCGTCCCGGATGGGGTAGTTGTTGAGAGGAGGCAGATTGTGGGAGCCGACGATGAAACCTTCCGCCATGCGGATGAATCCGGGGACGCCGATGCCGGCGCCGGCGAGGCGCGAACCGGCAAAGCGGTCACGCAGCGATTCGATGCAGGCGACGATATCGTCGACGACGCGCTCGGGGCCCTGGGTCAGGTCCGTGGTTGCGTTGGTGCGGTCCAGCATCTCCCCGCTGGACGAGATGGCGGCGGCTTTGAGATTCGTACCGCCGAGATCCACTCCAATTGCGTATTCCGGCATGAAGTGAAGATTCTAGCACTGCCAACGGCGCGCGCAGCGGAATCACGGGTCCTCGGCTACGTTTTGACGTAAACGGAAAAGCGCGTCATGTTCCGGTAACCCATGCGGAGGTAGAGCTGATAGCCGGCGGCGCTTGATTGCAGGACGCTGCGGGTGATGCCGGTTTCGAGGCGAACCTGTTCCAAGGCGCGGCGCATGAGCGCTTCTCCGTAGCCTCTGCGCTGCATCCGCGGCATCGTGGCCACGGCATAGACGCCAATGGAATCCCCGCCGAGGACGATGCCGGTTGTCGATACGGGCTCGTCGTCTACATAGGCGATGAAGCCCCGTAAAGGCCCCTGCCACAGCCGCTCGCCGGCGTACACATCGTCCGCCATGCCGGGTGGAACTTGAAAGGCCTCGGCCATGATGCGGCTGAAACCGGAGCGGGTGCGAGTGTCGCCCACGGGGTAGCAGTCAAAGTCATCAGGGAGTGCCCGGTCCGGTTCGCTGACCTGGCGGGCGATCATGCCCGGGGCTTCCATCATGAGGCGCAGTCCACGGGTGGCCATGGAGATGCGCGAGCGCCGGCGCTCGGAGGCAGTAAACAGATCGTCACAGAACCACAGCGACCATGGCGCGGAGCGCTTCCCGAAGAAACTCTCCGCTTCATCCAACACATTCTTGAAGGAAACCGGGCCGCCCGGAACCGGTTCGGTGAGTAGGGCGGTATTGAAGAGGCTGTAGTTGACTCCGGCGTGGACGAGGCTGACGCCAGGCGCCTCGGCGACCTCGCCGGAATAGCGCACATGGGAGAAGGCGGCGAGAGCGTTTCGCAGATTCTCATTGATGATTTCGAAGTCCCGCACGATTCCCGCGATTACAACAGACTGAGCGGATCGACGTCAATGACGAGAGAGGTGGGCGGCCAGTGGCGATGTTCGGCGAAGGCGCGGAGGCTGTGGAGCAGTTCGTTGAGCCGTTTGCGGTTGGCGGCCTTGAGCAGCAGTTGATAGCGAAACTCCTCCTTGAGGCGGGAAATCGGGGCCTCGGCGGGGCCGAGGATTTTCAGATCCTGCGGCGAGGGTCCGAAGAAGTTGCCGATCTCGGCGCTCATCTCGAGGGCCTGCTGCTGGTTGCGGCTGCGAACCATGACATTGGCAAGGGCGGCGAAGGGGGGATAGCGCATCATACGGCGGAACTGGATCTCTTTTTCGTAGAACTGCCGGTAATCCTGAAGAGCGGCGAAGCGGACGGCGTAATGATCGGGGTTGATGGTCTGGACGATGACCACTCCCGGCACCTGGCCGCGCCCGGCGCGTCCGGCAACCTGCGTCAGCAGTTGGAACGTCCGCTCGGCGGCGCGAAAATCGGGCATGCCGAGTCCGATGTCCGCCGAGACCACGCCCACCAGCGTGACGTTGGGAATATCGTGTCCTTTGGCGATCATCTGGGTGCCGACGAGGGTGTCGTACTCATGGGCGCGAAAGCCGTGGAGGATGGTTTCGAACTTGCGCTTGCCGCTGACGGTATCGCGGTCCATGCGCACGACGCGCGCCCGGGGAAAGGCGAGGTGCAGCTCTTCTTCCACCTTCTCGGCTCCCGTGCCCAGGAAGTAGACGTGCTCGCTGTCGCACTTCGGGCAGCGCTTGGGAGGACGCTCGGCGTAGTTGCAGTAGTGGCAGAGCATACGCCGGTCGCGGTGGTGATAGGTAAGGGTGACCGCGCAGTTGCGGCATTCCACGCGCTCGCCGCAGGAGCGGCAGGCGACAAAGCTCGAGAATCCGCGGCGGTTATGGAGGATCATCACCTGCTCGCGTGCATCGAGACGGGAGGCGATCTCCTCGAGCAGACGCCGTGAGAAGGTGGCCTGCTTGCGGGTGTCGAGGAACTCCTGCCTCATGTCGATGGTCTCGACTACAGGCATGGGCCGGCCGGCGATGCGGACGGGCAGTTCGAGTAATGTGTACTTGCCGCGATGAACGTTATAACGGGATTCGAGGCTTGGGGTGGCCGAACCGAGCAGCACGCAGGCTCCGGCAGCACGGGCGCGCACAATGGCCACGTCCCGCCCGTTGTAGCGGGGCGTTTCTTCCTGCTTGTAGCTTTGATCGTGCTCCTCGTCCACCACAATCAGCCCCAGGTTTTGGACAGGGGCGAACACGCCGGACCGGGTACCCACCACCACCATGGCCTTGCCCGCGCGGATGGCGCGCCATTGTTCGGCGCGTTCGGA
>JADLBD010000212.1 GCA_020847975.1 Bryobacterales bacterium
CCTTACCCGCACTCTTTGGATTCTTTGGGGACATCCTGTTTTTTTCTGTCGCGGCGATGTACCTTCCAAATCCGCGCAGATCGGGACCTATTTCGCTTGGCGTCCGAAGAACATGCCAAGTCTTATCACTTTTCCGGAAAACCAACACGCGGTAACTTCGGTAGGCGCCCGGCGGAGCGAGCGTGATGCAGAAGACCTGCGAATCGTTAATGCTTAAGTCAGATAACCATTGTGTGGAGGCGAGCAAGTCGCGTGGCACGGTGTAGCCCAATGCGATGCTTTTTGCATACACCTGCCCGTAATCAACTTTGTCCGGCGAATCGGCCAGCACGATGTCGAGACCCATGTCGAAAACGACATCGCCCGGGCCAACCCGGCCGTCTTTGAGCGCGTAGCGTACGGAATCGAGAGGCCTGTTTGCAAAGCTGTCCGCACACGATACTCCTGGATCTAGAAGCATACCCCTCACAACCCTGTCTTTCGGGTCGGCGCTGGTCGCCACCCACTCAAAAGAAGGCCCATACGCTGGTGGGTTAGATAACCATTGCTCTCCGTAGCCTCTTCTGCCGCCGGGATCATCAGATTGTGTGCATGTCTTGATGTCTTTCGCTGTTTCAAAATCAACAACGATGAGGTTAGCATCCCCGGTCTGGATAAGCGCCTTTTGCAGGTCGTAAGAGATATTGATCCACCCAGCGCCGGGGGATTTCGGCACCAGTTCCCTGACCAACTTTACAGAGCCATCGTCCTCAAGGCGGAACAGCCCGGCAGCGTACGTCTGCGTGTACTTCTCGTGAGGTGATCCAGCGATTAGGTGAAGCTGTCCCCAGCCGAGGGGAGCAATGGTCACAAAAAGAGGATACAGATAATAAGCCGGCTTGAACATGGTTTTTCCTCCCTCCTTGAGGGTTCACACGTAGACACGAACGGGGCGGCCCGGTACACGAGAAAACCTCTTGGACTGTGTTATAACTTATCTTGTTGCGTGGGTTGTATGACCAATAGGGTTTCTCGCCTGGCTGCCGTTCCTCATTCTTCCATGAAATGTAGTTAACTGGCGCTCCGTTGTACGATGTCAGTTTCACTGCGTCGCTAACCTGCGTCAGCAACTCTGCACCCGCACCCGACCCTCCTGTCATCTCCAACTCAATCGGCGGCTTTGGATCCTGCCTCACCAGTTGCGAATACAGGTACGTCGTATACAGCCGCGGCGAAGGCAAGGCGCCGTCACCGCTGCTGGTTTTGATAGTCGTCCGCGACCAGGCAAACTGGCTCCCCGCAATCCAAATGAATTCGTTGGTATGTTGCAGCGCGCTCTCCACCGCTGCCTGGCCCGAACACGTGTCTTTGATGGGGTTCGCGCCGGATCCCAACAAAACCTCGCAAGCGCGCTTACTCATGAAGCGATCATTCCATCGATTTAGCGTTCACGAAGACCCGACTCGATTCTCTTTTTAAGGATCTCCAAGCGCTGTCGCTGCGAGCTGACGGGCAACTTCCCGATTTCAGTCGCGAACCTGTCAAGCTCTGCATCAGCCGCTGGGGAATGCATCTCTTCCAGTTGATATATGGCCCACCGGAGCAGCATTTCCTCCGCATCGCCGTCGACCCGTAACACCGAACTCAAAGCCTTCATACGATCCGGACTACGGGAGACAACCTCAATTCGGGCTTCGCAGAACCGAATTTCGCTCTCTCCTCGCGGACCTGATATGCGGCTTCTGATTGATTGCCGTATGATGACCAGTGATGTTGTAGCCCCGCTGTCGCACAATTTATCGACAACCCAATGTGCCAGTTCTCCACCACCATAGTGCACCTTTTCTTCTGTTAGCGTCCTCTCCAAGAACTCCGCCTTTACCCGTGGATCATCGATTTTACTAAGACGGGCATTCGTCAACGCGATCTGAACAGCCGGCCATATCTCTTGGCTGCTGTCCGGGCCTACATCTGCTTGCTGAACCCTAGTCAGAAACCCAAGCGCCTCAGGTGAGCTGCTCTCCCCAATCTTTCGAAATGCATGGGCACGCACGGTCGCCGATCCATATTCAGGACGGCGCAGCATGCCGCCCACAAGCCCAATCCGGGCCTCCGTCTGAGGGCCAATGTTCGAGAGGCGGCCCAGAGCAACCTTTTCGAGCACGTCAATGGCAATTCTTCCAATCTCGTCTTCGTTCAATGACAAAGCGAAAATACGATCCAAGATCCTCTTTTCGAGCGCATACGGCGGTGGAGTCGAGGCGATGCAGGCTGCGTAAAAGAAACCAGTAAGAGTAGCTATCCTTGCCAATATCATTTAGATCTCCTTCTTATTGCCTTCCATGAGCGGCCGCAAACGTATTGGCATCCATCTCGAATATCTCGAATGCGTATTGTACTCCGTGGTGATCCAATCGACGGACCGCGCCGTGTTCGATATCCGCACCTCGTCGATCACGGCATCCCCATAGCAGTTGCCGACTCCTTGCGACTGTGCGCTGCCGATCCGTGTCACTTTGTCCACCGCCGCGTAGGTCCCCGCCGCCAGTTTGCGCCTGCGAGTTGTCAGGCTGCAACAGAGCTGTTTCAGGGCGCCGATCAACGCGGATCGACGCCGATAACCCCTGTATTCTCCATCCGCATTTACGGGTCTTTACCGGCGGGCTCCATTCTTGTCTTTCGTCGCGCAGCCTGGGCCGTGCCACGGGCTGTTGCGCCCGCTGAAACTGTTACACTCGAAAGAGCATCGAACATCAGGAGCCTCGACCATGGCCATCAGTAAGGAACTGCTGGAGATTCTCGTTTGCCCTTTCTGCAAGGGCGAAGTGCGCATCCAGCCGGCGGAAACCGGATTGAAGTGCGTGGAGTGCCGCCGCGTCTACCCCATCCGTGACGGCATCCCCGTAATGCTTATCGACGAGGCTCGTATTGAGGATTGATTCCGCGCGTTCATGACCCGCCTTCTCGACCAACTCGGCAAAGGGGCGCATGTCGCCGTTGTGCGGTTGCGGTCGTTGGGCGATTGCGTGCTCACCACTCCGGCGATTTATCTGCTCAAACGCCACCGGCCGGATTTACGGCTCGGGGTTGTGGTGGAGCCGCGGTTTGCGCCGGTCTTTGAAGACAATCCCGATGTGGACGATATTCTTCCCCCCAGCGCTTCCCTCCTGCTGCGCTATCAACCCCAGCTTTGCCTCAACCTCCACGGGGGAACCCGCAGCCTGTTGCTCACCCTGGCAAGCGCGGCGCGCTGGCGCGCGGGCTTTGGCCACTACCGATTCTCCCGCCTATATAATGTCCTCATTCCGAGAGCCCAGGAGATCCTTCAGGTGAAGCGCAAGGTGCACACCGCGGAACATGTTGCCTCCGCCATGTTTTATCTCGGCGTGCCCCAAACCGAGATTCCAAGGGCGCGTCTCTACGCCCGCCCCATGCATTCCTCCACGCCCTACGCCGTGTTCCATGCGCTCGCCTCGAGCCCGCTCAAGACCTGGCCGGCCGATCGCTTCCTCGAACTGGCCGCCTTCGTGCAGTCGCGCCTCGAACTCGAGCCGGTGTTCATCGGCGCGCAGGGCGACAATCTCACTCCTTTCGAGCGTTTCCGCGCGCATACGCTCCCCCTTCAGGAAACCAAGAGCGTGCTCGCCGGCGCCGCGCTGTTCATCGGCAATGACTCCGGTCCGGCCCACATGGCAGCCGCCTTCGGCGTTCCTCAAGTCGTCCTCTTCGGCGCTTCCGACCCCGTGGTCTGGGCACCGTGGAAAACACATGCCGAAACCATTGTCTCGAGCGGCGGCATGTCTTCCATCACCGTGCAGCGCGTGGCCAAGGCCGCCGGCAAGCTTCGTGTGACGGCATGAGAGAACTCGGCCGCCTGCTCAGCTATTCGAGACCCTACACGTTCCCGCTGTTCCTGTCCGTGGTTCTGATGGCTGTGGCCGGCTTCTGCCACGCCATGATGGCCCTGCTCATCCGCCCCATCTTTGACCGGGTCCTTGACCCGCGCGCGGCGGAAACTCCCGTCCACCTCACCACCATCCCCATCCTGAACAAGCCGCTCTATCTGCACCAGCTCATCCCATTTCCGCTGCACGACGTGTGGCAAATGGTGGCAGCGGGCATTCTGCTGGTGTTCCTCATCCGCGGCGTGGCCGATTATTGCGGCAACTACCTGGTGAACTACGCCGGCTTTTCGGCGGTGACTGACCTGCGGCAGCGCGTCTTCGAGCGCGTTGTGGGGCAGGACGCCGTGTTCTTCGAATCGCACACCACCGGCCGGCTGATGTCCTCCATCATGAACGACGTGGATAAGATCCAGCAGGCCACCTCGAGCATGCTCGCCGATTGGCTGCGGCAGAGTTTCTCCGCGCTGGGCCTGCTCTGGGTGGTCTTGCAGATGGATTGGAAACTCGCCGTGGTCAGCCTCACCGTGCTGCCGTTCGTCTTCGTCCCCACTGTGCGCCTCGGCCGCAAGCTCCGCCGGACGACCCGCAAAGCCCAGGACGACGCGGCCGAACTCAACCAGATCCTCCAGGAAACGCTCACCGGGCACCAGGTGGTGAAGACTTTCGGGGCCGAAGGGCTCGAAGCGGAGCGCTTCCGCAAGGCATCGGCGCGGCTGCGCTCCTCGAATCTCCGCTATGCGGCGCAGCAGGCCATCGCCTCCCCTTTGATCGAGTTCTTCGGCGCATTGACGATCGTCATGCTGCTGACCTATGCCCGGGGCCAGATTCAGTTGGGCAGGCTGACCACGGGCGAATTCACCAGCTTCGTCATCGCGCTGCTGATGCTCTATGAGCCCGTGAAGCGGCTCACCGGCATTCACAATATCTTCCAGCAGGGGTTGGGGGCCTCACAGAAGGTCTTCGAATACCTTGACCGCGACCAACTCGTAAAGGATAAGGACGGCGCGGTCCCGCTGGACGGCTTCCGCAAAGAGATCACGCTCGAGCGCCTCACCTTCCGCTATCCCACCACTCCCGACGGATTCCTGCTCCGCGATGTGAACCTCACCGTGAAGGCGGGCGAGGTGGTGGCGCTGGTCGGCCCGAGCGGGGCAGGGAAGTCCACGCTGGCCAACCTCCTGGCGCGCTTCTACGACGTGTCTTCGGGGGCCATCCGCATGGACGGGCACGATATCCGCGACGTCACGCTGGCCTCGCTGCGGCGCCAGATCGGCATCGTGGCTCAAGACACGTTCCTCTTCAATGACACCGTCGCCAACAACATCCGCTACGGACGCCCCGAGGCGGGCGGGGATGAAGTGCGGCAGGCGGCGCGCAATGCGCTTGCCGAAGACTTCATCACGCGGCTTCCGCAAGGCTATGACACCCTCATCGGCGAGCGCGGCATGAAGCTGTCCGGCGGCCAGCGCCAGCGCATCGCCATTGCCCGCGCACTGTTGAAGGATGCCCCGGTCCTGGTGCTCGATGAAGCCACTTCCCACCTCGATACTGAATCGGAAATGCTGGTGCAGCGCGCCCTTTCGAACCTCATCAACGGACGGACGGTGATTGTGATTGCCCACCGTCTCTCCACCATCCGCCGCGCCGATAAGATCGTGGTGCTCGATCATGGCCGCATCGTCGAAACCGGAGCCCACGAAGATCTGGTCAATGCCGGCGGCGTCTATCAACGATTGCATGAATTGCAGTTCCTCGAAACCGATCCCCTGGTGAACTCCTGATGCCGCCACTTCGCTCCATGACGGGTTTTGCCCGGCTGCGCCGGGTCAACGATCCCGGCGAGATGATCGTCACGCTGAAAAGCGTCAATCACCGCTCGCTCGATGTCCATGTCCATTTGCCCGCGGATCTCGATGCCTACGAGAATACGCTGCGCAATGTCGTCAAGCGCAAGGTGTCGCGGGGGCACGTGGACCTGCGGTTGACGTGGAATCGCGCCGGCGCGCGCTCGATGCTCACCCTGAACCGCCCGTTGCTGGAAAGCTGGCTGGCGGCGTTCCAGCAGGCGCGTGAGTATCATGCCGTGTTCTCCGAGCCCGACCTCAACGCCGCCATGCGCATCCCCGGCATGCTGACCGAGGCCGACGCCGAGCCCGACGAAGCCCTCGAATCAGTCCTCACCGCGCTTGCGGACGAAGCGGTGGACCTGTTCAACGAATCCCGCGCCAAGGAAGGGATAGCCTTGGCGGCTGTAATCCGCGAGGCGAATGAGCGGATTCGCGGCCATGCCGCCGAGATGGGCGCGCTGCGCGAGAAGGCGCTACCCGCCTTTCAGGAACGGCTTCAGGAAAAACTATCCAATCTGCTGAGTGGAAACAATATAGATCCGCAGCGGCTGGTCCAGGAAGCGGCCATCCTCGCCGACAAGAGCGACATCATGGAAGAGATCCACCGCCTCACGATCCATTCCACCGAGTTGAACCGCCTGATCGACGCGGGCGGCGAAGCCGGGAAGAAACTCGACTTCCTGATGCAGGAAATGGGCCGCGAAACCAACACGATCCTGTCGAAGACAGGCGGCGCGGGAGAGATCGGGCTGCGGCTCACGGATCTCGGAATCGCCGTCAAGTCCGAAATCGAACGCATCAGAGAACAGTCATTGAACCTCGAATGAGCGCCGTCTTCATCATCTCCGCCCCCTCGGGCTCGGGCAAAACCAGGCTCGTGCAGGAACTGCTCTCGAGCGACCCGAAGCTCCTGTTTTCCATCTCCTACACCACCCGTGCTCCGCGCGGGCAGGAACGCCAGGGCACGAGCTACCAGTTCATTAGCAGGGAAGAGTTCATCGCCCGCAAGGATCGGGACGAGTTTCTCGAATGGGCCGAAGTATTTGGCAACTTCTACGGGACCCACGAATCGGTCTGGCTCGAGGCGCAGCGGGAAGGCAGGGACCTGCTACTCGACATTGACGTCCAGGGTGCGCAACAATTGAAAGTGAAGATACCGGACGCGGTAACGATTTTTGTCCTGGCTCCCTCCCGTGAAATTCTGGAGCAGCGGCTCAGGGCGCGGTCGGAAGATTCCGAGCAGGTCATTGCACGGCGCCTTTCGGCGGCTGCCGAAGAGATTCGCAACTACCACCGCTATGATTATGTGGTGGTGAACGATCAGGTGACCGAAGCTGTTTCGACGCTGCAGTCGATCCTGCGGGCCGAACGGGTGAGGCGCCAGAGGATGGAAGATCGGATCCGGCCGATTCTCGCCACTTTCGGCGAGTCGCTGTAAGAGACAGATTTTGGAGTTTTGAGAAATGGCCGACAAGATTACCCGCAGCGCCATCAATGCGATTCCGGACGATCCGGAATGGAGCACCTACCGTTTCATCATCGTCGCCGCCAAGCGCGCCCGGCAGCTTCAGAGCGGAGCCCGTTCGTTCCTGCCCACTACCTCCCGCAAACCCACCGTGACGTCGATGGAGGAAGTCCGCCGCGGGCTGGTGAAATACACTGATCCGGGCAACCCGCTTGCCGGCGAAGAAGAAGCCGTCGAGCAGCTTTAGCGCGGGGGCTCGTCATGAACGTCATTCTGGGCGTGGGCGGCGGGATTGCGGCATACAAGGCCGCGGAACTGGCCCGGGCCCTGATGGAGCGTGGCGCGCGCGTGCAGGTGGCGCTCACCGCGGCTGCGGAGGAGTTCATCCGTCCGCTCACCTTCGCCGCGCTCACCAACCGCAAAGTCATCACGGATCTGTTTGCCGCAAAGTCCGCCGAGGAAACGCTGGCGAGTTCCGTCGAGCATATCCGCGTCGCGCAGGAGAACGAAGTGCTGCTGGTGGCTCCGGCCACAGCGGATCTTCTGGCGAAGTTCGCCCACGGGCTGGCGCCCGACTTCCTCACCACTCTCTACCTGGCCTTCACCGGCAAAGTGATTCTCGCCCCGGCGATGAATACCAACATGTGGAACCATCCGGCCACCCGCGACAACGTCGGGACGCTGGCGGCCCGGGGGAACTACATCCTGCCTCCGGACGAAGGGCTGCTCGCCTGCGGGACCACCGGAGCGGGGCGTCTGCCCGACCCCGCGCGGATTGCCGATGCCGTCATGATGATCGGCCACCCGCGCAAGGATCTGGAAGGCGAGGTGGTGGTGGTCTCGGCCGGGCCCACGCAGGAGGCCATCGATCCGGTGCGCTTCATCTCGAACCGCTCGAGCGGCAAAATGGGCTACGCGCTCGCGGCGAAAGCCGCGGCTCGCGGGGCGCGGGTGATGCTCGTGTCGGGACCCGTGAACCTGCCCGAGCCCTACGGCGTCGAGGTGGTCCCTGTGCGCAGCGCCGCTGAGATGAGGGATGCCGTGATGTCCCATCTCGAGGAAGCCACCATCATCATCAAGTCCGCGGCGGTGGCGGACTACTACGTGGCGAAGCCCTCTTCGCAGAAGATCAAGAAGACCGCCGCGCGGATGTCGATCGAACTCGACCCCACCGCCGATATTCTTGCCGAGGTGGGCCGGAAAAAGGGCGACCGGCTGTTGATCGGCTTCGCCGCCGAAACGCAAAACCTCGTGCAGGAAGGGCGGCGCAAGATGGAGACGAAGAATTGCGACATGGTGGTGGCCAACCTGGTCACCCGGGAAGGCACCGGCTTCGAGTCGGATGAGAACGAAGTGACGCTGGTCCTGCGGACCGGCGAATCCATCCAGGTTCCGCGCATGAGCAAACTCGAGGTGGCGGATAAGATATTGGATCAGGCGCTCAAGCTGCGGCTGGCGCTCTATTCGAGAACATGAGCCAGAAACTGCTCGCACAGGTCCTCGCCTACTATCGCGACCTGGGGTTCAAGGACATCTATCGCCGTATGCCGGAGAAAGCTTCGCCTGCTGTGACAGAGCCGGCGGCAGCGGTGGAAGCCGAGCCGCCTGCCCTTTTGCCTGTCATCGAATTGCCGGGCCTGACGCCCGCGGACGATACACTCGAGAAGATTCGCGAGGACATCGGCGATTGCAAACGCTGCCGGCTGCACGAAGGGCGGCACAACATCGTCTTCGGCGTGGGGAACCCGCGGGCGAAGATCGTGTTCGTGGGCGAAGGTCCGGGCGAGGATGAAGACCTGCAAGGCATCCCGTTCGTCGGCAAGGCGGGGCAGCTGCTCACCGCGATGATCGAGAACACGGCGAAGAAGGAGGGCATTCCGCTGTTGCGCGCCGATGTCTACATCGCGAACGTCGTGAAGTGCCGTCCGCCGAAGAATCGTACTCCCGAACCTGACGAGATGGAGATCTGCGGCCAGTTCCTGTTCCGGCAGTTGGAGGTCCTGAAGCCGAAGGCGATTTGCGTGTTGGGCGGCACGGCCATGCGCGCGCTGCTCGGGGGCAAGGAAGGCGTCACTAAGATGCGCGGGCAGTGGTACAAGTGGCGCGGCATTCCCGTGATGGTGACCTACCATCCTTCTTATCTGCTGCGCGCCTACAATGCCGGTCCCAAGCGCGAGGCCTGGGAAGACCTCAAGAAGCTGTTCCATTTTGTGTATGACTGACGCCGGCCTCTTCCTCACGTTCGAAGGAGTGGAAGGCAGCGGCAAGACCACGCAGATGCGCCTGCTGGTCGAGCGACTGCGCGGGTTGGGATACACGGTCGTCGAGAACTACGAGCCCGGCGGGACGGAGATCGGGCGGCAGATCCGGCGCATTGTGCTCGGGGCGGGGAACCAGAACCTGAGTCCCACCGCGGAGCTGCTCTTGTTCTTCGCAAGCCGCGCTCAGGCGGTGGACGAGGTGATCCTGCCGGCTCTTGCGAAAGGGCACATCGTGATCTCAGACCGCTTCACTGACTCTACGCTGGTGTATCAGGGCTACGCGCGAGGGCTGGGGCGCGAGGTGGTGCTGGCGCTCGACAAGGTGGCTTGCCGCGGACTGGCTCCCCGGCTGACCCTGTGCCTCGATCTGGATATTGAACTCGGTCTCCAGAGGGCGCGGGCGCGCAACGCCGAGGACGCCCATGAGGAGACGCGCCTTGATGACGAATCACTGCAATTTCACAAGCGAGTGCGCGAAGCCTATCACGACCTGGCCCGGCGCGAACCGGAGCGCGTGAAGCTGATTGATGCGGGGCAGACGCCGGAGGCGGTGGCGGATTGTATCTGGCGGCTGGTGGAGTGCGTGTTGCCGCGGTTGGGATGACGCGCTTCCTTCCGGATTCCGGAGCGGGAGGACTGATGACGGAGCAGCGTAATGGTGGCGGTTGCCCGTTCGGCCGCGGGGTGGCAGAACGCGAGGACGAAGGCCACCGGGGCAAAACGTATGATGCGGGTCTTGCCCCGCGCGGGAAGCAACATCATTGCTCGACTTTCATGGTTGCCGTTTCGACCATCCTCCGCTCCGCGCGGCCGGACGCGGTCTTCCAGGAGATTTCGACACGCTCCCCGTAGTTCCGGAGTTCGAAGGAGGCGATGGGTTCGGAGGTCTCAGCCACGCGGGTGAAGGCGTTCATCCGCCGGAAGGACTCGCGGTCCATGGTCCCTGCGAGGTCAAAGTCAAAGGGCCTCTCACAATCCCATGTCGTAACCTTCGTGATGACATAGTTCCGGCCATCCTCGGCTTGCACCGCCAGCGCAATCGTCCCGTAACAGGGATGTTCTTCGCCGTTCAAGATCCTGTTCGGGATTCTGTTGACGGCATAGATCTTCGTAGGAGTTGTCTTCAATATGCGAAACGGCGCCATCGGAGAAGGGCCGTAGACAAGTACGAACCGATACTCACCCGGGGGGAGGAGAGCCGAGTGAATTGAGTCGTGACGGATAGGGCTCTTGCTTGGATCTAAGGCGTTGGAGCAGAGATCGACTGGAACCTCGATGCGTTCGCCCGGAACAAGGATTCGCGTGGGCCGGAGATCCATCACGTTCAGGGTCTCTCCCTGCGCTGAGATGGGTCCACCGTGCTGGGCCCGATCCTCCCACTCGCCCCATATCCGCACACGCTCCGGATCAGTAATCTTCCATTGCATTTCGATGGAAGTGTTATTCTGGCTCAGAGGCTCGAACACCTCGAGGGGCGTTGAAGTCGCGTTCTCGAACACGACAGTCGCATACATTCGCTCGCCTCTCAGATATTCGGTGCGGTCCAGAGTTAGTGTAACCG
>JADLBD010000213.1 GCA_020847975.1 Bryobacterales bacterium
TCGGCCGGGACGATCCCGCCGTGTTGCACGCTCGGTTCCGGCAGCCCTTCGCGCTTCCTTCCGGCACGGCGGGAACTAATCTGAGACAAGCTGCTCGCTACGCGTGGGAAAACTGCGACCCGTTACAATCGGGTATAACGATTCCGGGTCTGCTCGCCCCTTCCGCGCCAGCATCCGGGCGTCTTCTTTATCGTTCTTCTTCCGCTTCTTCTTGTTCCCTTCCATCTTCCGCGCGTTGGCCACCACCACCTCGTGCCCGCACTCCTCCAGCACCTCCTCCAACCACGCCGAATGAGTCCCCACTTCCATCACCACCCGCGATCCACTCAATGCTTCGAACAGCTTCCGCATCGCCTCCCGCTCCGTCTTCACTTTCCCTTCCAGCAATACTTCGCCGTCGGTCGCCACCATACAGTAATTGCTCATCCGGTCTCCGAGGTCCAAGCCGATCGTCAAACGATCCAGATTCATCCCCAACGGCTGGCGCCCCTGGCGGCTCTCCGCTGCCTTTCCCACCCCCACTCCGACAGCAGGCTCTTCTCTCTTCAGCAAACTCCCGGCAGTTGCCGCCTCCGCGGCGTGCACTTTCCCGCTCAGTTTCCGCACCAGTTCCGCCACCACTTCCGACGGCTCCATTGCATTGGCTATCTTTGCTTTCTTCGCGCTCCCGCTCTTCAAACGCGGGTTCACGGCTGGCTCTGTTTTGTTATGCTTCTTCATACGAGGGTCGATCTCCTTTTCGAATTGGCACTTCGAGTGCGTCGATCATGGTAGCCTAACGGCGATTCCACGATCAGGATCGACCTTCTCATCCCATCTCTGCGTCTGCGCGAAAATTTGTTACCTACACCGCTCGCACCCGAAAAAAGTTCTCTCCTGTATGGGGCAGTCCATTAAGGGCTGACCTCAAAGCTCTGCGAGCACCCTCCCTCTGCCCCACCGCCCGAATCGGCGCGATAATGAAAAAGAACCTTCCCCCACACACCCGCACCCCGGGTTCGAGGATACAGGAGTAATGTCCGACAGGCCTTTCGTCCACCTCCACAACCACACCGACTACTCGCTCCTTGACGGCGCCTGCGAGATCGGCCAGATGATGCAGATCGCCGTCCAGCAGAAGATGCCCGCCATCGCCATGACGGACCACGGCAATCTCTTCGGAGCCGTCGAGTTCTACAACAAGGCGAAAGAGCACGGCATTCAACCCGTCATCGGCTGCGAGGTCTACGTCTCGAAGAAGGACCACAAGGACAAGTCCGACACCCGCTATAACCACCTTGTCCTGCTTTGCGAAAATCAGGAAGGCTATCGCAACCTCATCAAACTTGTCTCCACCGGCTTCCTCGACGGCTTCTATTACAAACCCCGCATCGACAAGGACCTCCTCGCCCAACACTCCAAAGGACTCATCGGCCTTTCCGCATGCCTCCAGGGCGACATCAACGAAACCCTCCTCGCCGACCAGTACGCCGAAGCGCGCCGCATGGCGCACACATACGAGGACATGCTCGGCAAAGGCAACTTCTACCTCGAACTCCAGGACCACGGCCTCGACGAAGACCGCCGCGTGATCCCCCTCATCGAAAAACTCGCCCGCGACACCGGCATCCCCCTCGTCGTCACCAACGATGCGCACTACCTCACGCATGACGATTCCCGCATGCATGAGATCCTCCTGTGCATCCAGACCGGAAAAACCATGTCCGACCCCAACCGGATGCGGTTCACCACCAACGAGTTCTATCTCAAGACCCGCGCCGAGATGGCGAAGCTTTTCTCCGATCACGAAGACGCCCTCGACCGCACCTGGGATATCGCCCAGCGCTGCCATGTGAAGCTCGAAAAGGTCTCCGATCCCTTCCCGCGCTTCGAAATTCCCGAAGGCCACACCACCGACACTTACTTCGAGTGGGTCGCCCGCCACGGCTTTGAAAAGCGCCGCCCGCGCCTCGAAGCCATGCGCGCCCGCGGCCACCTCAAGCACGAACTCGGAGCCTACCTCGACCGTCTCGACTCCGAAATCCGCATGATCCAGAAGATGAAGTTCTCCGGCTACTTCCTCATCGTCTGGGACTTCATCCGCTTCGCCAAATCCAAGGGCATCCCCGTCGGACCCGGCCGCGGTTCCGCCGCCGGCAGCCTTGTCAGCTACGCCATGGAAATCACCGACGTCGATCCGCTCCAGTACGGCCTGCTCTTCGAGCGCTTCCTCAATCCCGAACGCGTCAGCATGCCCGACATCGACATCGACTTCTGCACCCACCGCCGCGGCGAAGTCATCCAGTACGTCACCGAAAAATACGGCCGCGAGCAGGTCGCGCAGATCATCACCTTCGGCACGCTCGGAGCTAAAGCCGCCATCAAAGACGTCGGCCGCGCCCTCGACATGACGTTCGCTGATGTCGAAAAGCTCACCAAACTCGTCCCCCCCACCCTCAACATCAAGCTCAAAGAGGCCATTGAGCAGGAGCCCGGCTTTCAGGATGCCGCCAAAAAAGACGACCGCGTCAGAGACATCCTCAGCGTTGCCCAGCGTCTCGAAGGCCTTGCACGCAATGCCGGTGTCCACGCCGCCGGAGTCGTCATCTCCCCCGTCCCTCTCAAGGAACTCGTCCCTCTCTACCGCACGAACCGCGACGAAGTCGTCACCCAGTTCGACATGGTCGGCCTCGAGAAACTCTCCCTCCTGAAGATGGACTTTCTGGGCCTCACTACCCTCACCATCGTCCACGACGCCATCCGCCTCATCAAGAAACACCGCGGCGTCGAGGTGACGCTCGAAGAGATGCCCCTCGACGACCCCAAAACCTACGAAATCTTTTCCAAGGGCTACACCAGCGGCGTCTTCCAGTTCGAGTCGCAGGGCATGCGCGACATCCTCCGCCGCTACGAGCCCACGCGCATCGAGGACCTCTGCGCACTCAACGCTCTATACCGCCCCGGCCCCATCCAGGGCGGCATGGTGGACGACTTCATTGACCGTAAGCACGGCCGTAAGGAAGTCACCTACGATCTGCCTCCGCTCAAAGACCTGCTCGAGGAAACCTACGGCGTCATCGTCTACCAGGAGCAGGTGATGCAGATCTCCAACGTCCTCGCCGGCTACTCCCTCGGCGATGCCGACCTCCTCCGCCGCGCCATGGGTAAGAAAAAGGCTGAAGAGATGGCCAAGCAGCGCCAGCGCTTCATCAACGGCGCTCTCGAACGCGGCTTCCCCCAGAAGAAAATCGAAAAGATCTTCGACCTCATGGAGCAGTTCGCCGGGTACGGCTTCAACAAGTCGCACTCCGCTGCCTACGCCTACCTCGCCTACGTCACCGCCTACCTCAAGGCGCACTATCCGCGCGAATTCATGAGCGCCCTGCTCACTTCGGAAACCGGCAACACGTCCAAGGTGGTCAAGTACATCAATGAGTGCCGCGAAATGGGCATCAAGGTGCTCCCGCCCGACATCAACTACAGCGACCTCCATTTCACCCCCGATGGCGAGGCCATCCGTTTCGGCTTGGGAGCCGTCAAGAACGTCGGCGCTTCCGCGGTGGACGCCCTCATCGCCGCCCGCGACAAGCTTGGCTCTTTCCGCTCCCTCTACCAACTCTGCGAGGAAGTCGACCTCGCCGCCATCAACCGCCGTATGCTCGAAAGCCTCATCCGCGCCGGAGCAATGGACTCCCTCGGGGCTTCCCGGAGCCGCCTCTTCGCCGCCGTCGAAGCGGCCATGGAAGCCGGAGCCCGCGTCTGGAAAGACCGCGCCAGCGGCCAGGTTGGCCTGTTCGGCTTCGAGATGTCCGATCAGCCCGCCGACCCGCCCCTACCCAACGTGCCAGATTGGACGCCCCAGGAAATGCTCTCCGGCGAAAAGGAGATGCTCGGCATCTACGTCACAGGACACCCCCTCGACCCCTTTCGCGACAAGATCCGCGAACTTACCCCGCACTCCTCGGAAACTCTCGAAGGCCTCGCCCGCGGGACTGAAGTCAAACTCTGCGGCATCCTCACCGGCATCCAGCGCCGCCGCAACAAGGAAGGTAAGCTCTTCGCCGTCATGCAACTCGAGGACTGGTTCGGCGGCCTCGAAGCCATGGTCTTCAACTCCAACTTCGAGGCCCTCACGCCTTTCCTGGTCGAGGACAAAGCAGTCATGGTGCGCGCTGCCGTTCTCCCCGAAGAAAACGCCCCCCCGCGCCTCAATATCCAGGAGATCATCCCCCTTGAACTCGCCCGCGTCAACTACCCCTCGCTCATCTCCATCCGCGTCTCCCTAGGCAATCCCGAGCGCGCCCAGGCGTTGAAGGACCTCATCGGCCGCAAGCCCGGCGATACCGAAGTCCGCCTCCGCCTCGAGAAGCCGCGCGAGTTCTCCGTCATCCTCGACCTGCTCGCCACCAAGGTAAGACCCGACAAGGAATTCTTCTCCGAAGTCGAGAAGATCTGCGGCGAGGAAGCAGTCGAAGTCCTGGCCAGTTAGAATAAACAGAAGTGGAATCTTCGTCACAGCCGGCTATCCAGGCGGCCATGGGCCCTGTCTGGCAGCGGGTGCAGCTTGCGCGGCATCCCAAGCGCCCTCATACTCTCGACTACGTCAAGTATCTCCTCACCGATTTCCAGGAACTCCACGGTGACCGTACCTTCGGTGACGACGCCGCCATCGTCTGCGGCATGGGCATGTTTGAAGGCAAGCCCTTGATGCTCGCCGGCCAGCAGAAAGGCCGCGACACCAAGCAGAAGCTCATCCGCAACTTCGGCATGCCGAAGCCCGAAGGTTATCGCAAGGCCATGCGCGCCATGAGCCTCGCCGCGAAGTTCTCCCGCCCCATCGTCACCCTCCTCGATACCCCCGGCGCCTATCCCGGCATCGATGCCGAAGAGCGCGGTCAGGCCCAGGCCATCGCCTACAACCTCCGCGAAATGTCCCGCCTCGGCGTCCCCATCATTGTCATCGTCATCGGCGAAGGCGGCAGCGGCGGAGCCCTCGGCCTCGGCGTCGGCAACCGCGTCTACATGCTCGAAAACAGCATCTACAGCGTCATCTCTCCGGAAAGCTGCGCCGCCATCATCTACCGCGACGCCGGAAAAGCCGAGATGGCCGCCGATGCCCTCAAGCTCACCGCTCCCGACCTGCTCCGTCTCGGCCTCATCGACGCCATCATCCCCGAACCTCCCGGAGGAGCCCACGAACAGCCCGAACAGACCGCCGATCTGATCCGCATCCAAATCCGCGCCGCGCTCGAAGAGATGAAGCACATGTCCCCCACCCAGCTCATCGATGAGCGCTACGAGAAATTCCGTAAGATGGGAAGCTTCTTCGAGGAGCGTCAGCCATGAAAAAAGCCGGCCTCTGGATCGCAATCGCCGTCATCGCCTTCATGGGCATGGTCGTCTACTCCACTCTCGGTATGCGCAAACACCGCGTCGAAGTCTGCATGGAGTTCAACGGCCAGACCTCCTGCCGCACTGCTGCCGGTGAAACCGTCGATCGCGCCCGCAGAGCCGCCATCGACAACGCCTGCGCCACCATCGCCTCCGGCGTCGGCGACAGCATCGCCTGCCAGAACAGACCCCCGGTCAGCGAAAAGAAGATCGAATAGCGCCATCCGAACCTCGTAATTCGGGCACGCCGCACGGTGATGGAAATAGCCGCGCTTTTCCGCCTTCCTCAAGGGGAGGTCTATTTTGGGCGATTATTCGAGTGAACGCTACAATCCGACTCTGGCCCATTGCGGAGTGCTGCAACTGATGTTCGACGGCAAGTATCTGCGCATGACAGGCGGATCGAAGAGTTACAGCTACCCGGCGGTTTCCGGAAAACCCGATGCTTCCGGGCAGTTCGATTACAGCGAGGCGCGGCAGAGGATCGCGAACGTCGGGCCGATTCCGGCGGGCACCTATTGGATCCGGCCCGATGAATTGGACGACAACTACTGGAACACGTTCGTGCCGGGCTTCGAAAGGGCGTGGGGACGCTACCGGATCACGATCCATCCGTTCACCACGACGGAGACCTATGGGCGCGGGGGATTCTTCATACACGGCGGCACGGTGCCTGGAAGCGCGGGGTGCATTGACTTGACCACCCGCATTGATGCGTTCGCCGCTGATCTGACGAAGGAAGTCGGAGCGGTCAATGCGTGCCAGATCCATCTGTACGTGGTGTATCCGATTCTGGGGGATTTCCCCACACCCTCTGGCAATTCGCGGTACACCTAGGTATGCGCCAACACCTGATCCTGAGCCTGATCCTCGGGTTGCTGGGGCTGATGTTATTCGTGGACTACACGCTGCTGAAGGAGGCCTACGGCAGCGGGCCGCCGTACTACGGACGGTCAGTAAACATGGACAAGTGGATGGACCCGCTACCGGTGGTGATCTGGTTTGACGCGGCTATCGCCGTAATCGCGGGCGGATTGTGGTGGTGGTGGTTGCGGGGGCAGCGGCGGTAGCGGAGTCTCCGCCACCGGCCGCCGGCGGCCCGCGGCTATTTCTTCGGCGGGCTGATCATGATGTGGGCGCCCGCTGTTCCCGGGTACATCAGCCACGGATACGGGCCGGACTTGGTGGAGAGGCCGGTGGATTCGGCTGTTGCGTAGGGAACGTAGACCACCCAGCGGAGGTAGGATTCCGACACCTGTCCGGTAGCGGCGTCATAGCCGCTGCCGGTGAGCACGTAGAGCATGCGGGGCTCTTTCGGCATCTTGAGCTTACCTTCGTCTACCTCCTTCCAGCGGAACTTGTGGCGGTCCATCCCTTTCATACCTTGGGCGGTGAGTTCCCGCCCGCGCTCCATGAAGGGCTCGAGGTCCTTGTGATAACAGGCGGCGCTGAAGGTCTTGGCATTCGGGTCGCTGGCGAGGCAGACCATGTCATTGGAGCCTTTGCGGAGGGTGACCAGTTTACCTTCCGGCGAATATCCGAGGACGGTGGCTTCGGCCCGGCGTTCGGCGGGCGCGGCGAGAACGGCGGCGGCAATCTGTTGTTCGGCGGGCGGCGGCGTGGCCGCGGCCGCGAAAGAGGCGGCGACAAGAAACAGAGTAGAGATCATACGTCGGGTTGCTCAAAGATAGCACAGCAGCGTTCGGGTTCGCGCCGAACGGTCGTCTCACCGGGTCTTCGCCAGGACCGGACGGATTCGCATGTCGAGGTAGAGTCCCGCCATTCCCAGTGCCGCAATGCCCGCGCCGGTGTAGAAAACAACCGCTGGACCGAAGCGGTCCCACAGCGCGCCCGCCGCCGTGCTGGCGGCAAGCATCATCAATCCGCTGAGAAGGCTGAACAGGCCGAACGCGCTGCCGCGTTTGTGCACAGGTGCAACATCGGCCACCAGAGCGGCGAGCAATCCCTGGCTGAGTCCCATATGGAGGCCCCAAAGACAAATCCCGGCCGCCAGCCCCGCCATTCCCGCCGCCCCGGCTAAGAACAGGTCGGCGGCGGCGAGTGCGGCTCCTCCAAGCAGCAGGACCCAGCGCCGGTCCACGGTATCCGAAACCCGGCCCGCCGGGTATGACGAGGCTGCATACGATACATTCATCACCACGAGGACCGCGGGCACGAAGTCCGCCCTCAGGCCCAGACTGCTCGCCCTGAGCACGAGAAACGCCTCGCTGAAGCGGGCCAGAGTGAACACCGAGGTGATGGCGATCACATACCAGAAGGCGGGCGGAAGGCCAGAGAGATCCCTCCAGTGGAGCGGTTTCCGTCGTTGCGCGACTCGGGAACCATGCGGTTCGTTTACAAAAATGGCCAGAAGGACGACCGAGACGAACGCAGGCAGGACGGCTATCCAGAACACGGAGCGGAAATTGCCGCCCAGGGCCAGCATGAAGACAATCGCGCCGAGCGGGCCGAGGAAGGCTCCGACAGTGTCCAGGCTCTGACGAAGACCGTAGCTGGCTCCGCGCATGCCGACTGGCGCAAGGTCAGCCACCAGAGCATCCCGGGGCGCACCGCGAATCCCCTTGCCAATCCGGTCCACGAAGCGAGCCAGGAACACGACGCCGAACGATCCGGCAAGGGGAAATAGCGGCTTGGTGAGGGCCGCGATTCCGTAACCAATCAAAGCGAGGGTCTTCCGTTTCCCAAGCCAGTCACTCAAGATGCCGGAGAGGAACTTGAACAAGTGGACGACGCTTTCGGCAACGCCTTCGAGCACCCCGACCGCCGTTGCGCTCGCGCCCAGAACCTGGACGAGAAACACCGGCAACAGTCCCAGAATCATCTCCGAAGAGATGTCCATGAACATGCTGACGAAACCGAGCGCCCAGATTCCCCGGGGGATGGCTAGAAGGCTCTTGCCTGACTGTGGAGTTTCGTTGTGACCGGCGGATGGCGCCATGAAAGGACTGCGGACACGGCGGAGCGTGTTCCGGTACTTGCCAGTGTAGCGGACCGGCCGGCGGACGTCGCGCGGTTGCCTCAAACTCGTACTGGAAATTATGCAGAAAATGCATATCTATTTTTCTCTTGCGCCAGGACAAGAATTCGCCGCAAACTGAGGCCAGAGGACAATCGTATGCCTACTTTTCGCTTGGTGTTCGGATGTCTTGCTCTTTCATCCGCCTTATTCATTGGTCTGGCTTACAGCAAAGACGAACAGAAGATTAAAAAAGTGCAAATGATCAGCACTCCCGCGGATTCGGGAGTGAACATGTATTTCGCTTACTGTGCCTCCTGCCACGGGCAGGACGGAAAAGGGATGGGGCCGGCGGCGGGCGCCATGACGAGACCGCCGACGGACCTGACGAAACTGGCTGCAAAGAATAACGGCCAGTTCCCCGCATTCGAACTGATGAATACGCTGGGTGTGATGCCGGATGCCACGCCGGCTCACGGAAGCCAGGATATGCCGGTTTGGGGGAATATTTTCCGGGATAGCGGACAAGGCCTCACTGCGGTACACCTCCGCATCTACAACCTCACCCGCTACATCGAATCCATACAGGACCCGCCGCTCGTGGTGGGCAGGGTGAAGGTGGAGAAACCGCAACCGCTCTACGCCCATCAGATCAACCCATCGTCAGGCGCCGCTATGTACCGGGCCTACTGCGCATCGTGCCATGGAGCGAACGGGAGCGGCAATGGGCCGGTGGCATCGACGCTCAAGCATGGCGCTCCGGATATCACACTGCTGGCGAAGAACAACGGCGGGAGGTTTCCCAGCGAACACGTGGAGCAGATCCTCGGGATGAATCCCGGAGCAGAGGCCCATGGTTCGAAAGAGATGCCGGTTTGGGGCAACGTATTCCGCACTGAACGCGAGCCGCGGACCACCGTGCTGCAGCGCATCAGCAATCTCACGAACCATTTGAAATCTCTGCAAGTGCGGTAATCATTCGAGAAACGCATAGACATTTCCGGTGGCGCGCGCCATCCGGGCGCGCGCCAGAAGGTAGTCGTAACGGATGCGGATTTCGTAATCCTCGGCCTGCGCGAGGGTTCCCTGGGCGGTGATGGTATCGAGGTTCGTCGCAATGCCGGAGGCAAAGCGGAGCCGCGCCAGTTCGAGGGCTTCACGCGCCGCTTTGGCCGCCTGTGTGGCGGAACGGAGCGCTTCGAGCGCGGCTGCGGCCTCGATTTCCGCTTGCCGCACCTCCTGCCCGATCTGCAACTCGAGGTTGCGCCGTTGTGTTTGCGCCTGTTCTTCGCGGATTTTCGCCGCCTGAATGTCCGATTCGATGCGGCCGCCGGTCCAAATCGGGATCGTGAGCGTCGCCCCAATGCCGAACGTGGAAAGGCTGCGGTCGGGACCGGCGCCGGCCAATCCGTAGTCGCCGGTGAAGGCCAGCTTGGGCAGCCGTTCCCGCGCGGCACGCTGCTTGTCGAGGGACGCCGCTCGGATACGTGAGTGGATGGCGCGGAGTTCGGGGCGCTCCGCGGGAGCGGGCAGTCTGCCCGGCTGCGAGACGGGTTCCAGAGCCACGTCCTCCTGCGGCATCCCGATGGCGCGCAGAAGGGCTGTGAGCAGAATGGCGCGGTCTCGGCGCGCTTCGATAACGCCGGCGGATTCGGCTTCAAACTGCTGCTCCGCGCGTGCGACGTCGAGTTTGCTGGCGGTGCCTGCCTGTTCGAACTGCTGTGCCTGCGCGAGTACGGCCTCCGCGGTCTTCCGTCTCGCCTCGGCGGCGCGGATACGCGATTCTGCCTGCTGCGCCTGAAGATAGATCTGCAATACCGCCAGCAAGGTCGCCTCCCGCGTGGTTTCAGCGTCGAACCGGAGTTCACGCTCCTTTTCTTTCGAAGCGTGAATGGAGGAGAGAAGGCTGAGGTCGATGACAGTCTGTGTCAGCCGCGGGCGTGCGTCAAAGGTGCGGAACGGGCCGGCGCGCGAGGAGAGTCCCGGGATGAAGAGGCCGATGTTCTGAAGATTGACGGTCTGATAGCCGCCACTGACCGACACGCCGATCCGCGGCTGGTAACCCGACTTGACATTGCGCGTGACGGCTTCGCCCTCGAGTGTCCGGAGATTGGCCAGTTGTACGTCCGGACTCAACTTTTCCGCCGCCTGCATTGCCTCGCGAAGGCTGAGCGTGCGTGGCGAAGGCTGGGCATGGAGCACGGACACACTGATGGTGAGCAACAGGAGTAGGAGTCTCATGGCTGGTTACCGGGTGAGGATATGCGAGTCGACGCGCAGGCCAACGGGAAGCGGTTGGCCCGGATCAAGTTCCACGAGCGTTTCGAGGATCTTGGTATCGACACGTTCCGTGGGTTCGTCGGTGCGGATGTTCTTCGGTCCCAGGCTTTGGCCGATCTGCACGACGCGCCCGGTGAAACGGCGGGAGCCGTAAGCATCGGCAGTGACGTAGGCCGTCTGGCCGAGGCGGAGTCGCGCCACGTCGGTCTCATCCACATCGACGCGGACGCGAAGCCGTGACGTATCGCCGATGGCGGCGATGGGCGTATTGCCGTTCGAAGAGACGCTCTCGCCGCCCTTCAGATAGCGGCGCAGGACCACGCCGTCGATCGGCGAGCGGATGAAGGTTTTTTCGAGCAGCGCTTCAGCTTCGCGAATGCGCGCTTTGGCTTGGGCGATTTCCGCTTCCGCCCGCAGACGCTCATCCTGGCGCGCATCGGCATCGATGAAGGAAGCTCGTTCCTTGGCTGCGTCCAGGCGGGCGAGGGCGACGCGATACTCCCGGTCCGCAAGGTCGAATTCGGTATGGCTGATCGCCCCGCGGTCGAGCAGCGTCTGCCGGCGGGCTCGCTCGGCGCGGGTGTTTTCGACGACAGCCTCCATCTCGCGGACGGCGGCGCGGGCCTCGGCGCGCTCCTGATGCCGCGCGCCGTTAAGGAGGCGCTCGAGTGCGGCCTGCCGCTCCGTTAACGTGGCTTTCGCAAGTTCCACGCGCGCGGCGGAATCGCCGTTTTCGAGGACGGCCACCACCTGTCCCCGGCGCACGCGCGAGCCTTCCTTCACAAGAACCTGGCGAAGTTTGCCGTCGAGTTCGGAGCCGAGCTTGATTTCCTCGGAGACCGGCTCTACCTTCCCTGCCGCGATAATCTGCGCAGGTTTTGTCTCGAGGGCGGAGACGGATTGCGGCCTGGGCGAGGCGGTGGAAGTCAGTCGCGGGTAAACAACGGCCGCTCCGGCGGCCGCGAGAACGGCGAGAAAGAAAAGGTTCCGCTTCATCTGTGCATAGCTCCTGAATCGGTGAGTAAAGTCTGGTCCCGGTTGCTGGCGATGCGGCCGTCCTCGACCCGGACAATGCGGTCCGCGTAATCGAGCACTCGAGGATCGTGAGTCACCAGCACAACAGCGCGCCCGTGGGCGCGGGATAGAGAAGAGAGAATGTCGAGCACGATGCGCCCGCTCGCCGAGTCGAGCGCCGCCGTAGGCTCGTCGGCGAGAATGATGGGCGGATCGCCGGCCAGCGCGCGGGCGATGGCAACGCGCTGTTTCTGACCGCCGCTCAGGTTGGCCGGGTACTGCTTCGCCTTTTCCGCAAGGCCAACCTGCGAAAGCAGGTCCATGGAGCAGGCGCGCGCTTTCGCTCCGCGGATTCCTTTGAGGTCGAGGGCGATCTCCACGTTCTCGCGTACCGTGAGGGCCGGGAAAAGGTTGAATCCTTGAAAGATGAAGCCGAAGTGGTCCAGGCGTATCCGCGGCAGTTTCGATTCGGGAATGCCTGTGGTTTCGAGGCCGTCGACCTTGACGCTGCCGCTCGAAGCCGTGAGAATGCAGCCCATCAGGGAGAGCAGTGTGGTCTTGCCGCTGCCGGAGGGCCCCATGAGGACCAGCAGTTCGCCGCGATTGACGTCGAGCGAGGCTCCGTTGACGGCGTGCACCGCGGCGGCGCCGCTGCCGTAGCTCTTGTACAGATTCCGAATTTCGATGATCACGTTCATGATTGACTCAACCCCGGAAGACCATCGCCGGATCGATGGATGTCGCCTTGCGAATGGAGAGGATGGAGGCGGCGCCGCACATGAACACCGCCAGAGCGAAGACACCGGCGGCCATCGCAGGCGGCATGAGGATGAGCGCATCCCCTTCGCGGCTGGCATCCACCACGAAGAGGGACACGGCGATCGCGATGACGTATCCCATCACCGCGCTGAGCAGCGCCTGCTGAATGATGACCTTATAGAGGTATCTGTTGGTTGCGCCCATGGCCTTGAGCGTGCCGTATTCGCGGATGTGGTCGACGGTGGCCGAATAGATGGTCTGGGCTACGACAACGATGCCCACCAGAAGACCGAGCGCGGCTCCCATCAGCGTGGTGACCCCAGCTCCGGTGGAAAACACCCAGTAGTTTCTCGTCTTGCGCATCATTTCGCCGTTGGTGTAGATGTCGACGTCGGGAATGCTCTGCTGAAGTCTTGTTTTCACCTTCCGGATATCCGCGCCCGGAACCGTTTTCACCACGAGAAAAATGGTCTGGCGCTCGGTAAGCTTCAGATAGTCGAGCGCATTCTTGAAGGAAGTGTAGATGTATGGCGCTGTGGTGAAGGACCGGACGCCGCGGGTGAAGCCGGCGACGCGGGCGCGATGGCCGTTGATCTCGACGGTTTCGCCAAGGCTCGTGATGCCGAGTTTCTTCTTATAGTGCTCGTCAATGAGGATGGTGTAGTCGCCGCGGAGATCGTCGATGGAGCCCGCGGCCACATCCCACGGACCTCCGAGCCGCGTGTCGAGATCGAATCCGACGATCTGGCACGCCTCCTGCGCTCCGGAGGGCAGTTTCCAGTTGCCAAATAGAAGTGCGTAAGAGCGGACTTCGCTCACACCGTCGACGGCCAGGGCTTTGTAGCGGCGGCGCTCCGGGATGGGGGAGCCCCCGTTGATGTGGGGGATGCCGGGGGACGTGATCCAGAGGTCAACGCCGGAATGGTCGACGATGTTGGCGCTGGTTTCGAGGAATCCGAGGAAGAGACCGAACTGGACAACGATGAGGATGAGGGCGAAGACGATGCCAGTGAGGGTAACGGAGAGGCGGACCTTATCGTGGAAGAGGTTGCGGAGGGCGAGGATGGACATGGGCGGTTCCAGTTAACAATTAACAATCACTAAACACTGTTCATTATACGGTGACGATTTATAAAGTCAACATAATTCTTTCGGCCGCCACTTGCGCATCTCCCGTCTCCGACACCTCCGAAACGTCTCCGAATCGGGTATTGCTTCTCCCGCAGACAGTGAGCTAGAATCCCCCAGTCTGCCTGGAAACCATGTCTTACGAAATGCATCGAATCTTCTGCGCCACCCCGTTTGAACTCGAGGAAGAGCGCCTGGCCTTTCACGCCGCGGTAAGCCGTTTCAACGAGAGCGCGGCGATGCCGAGGAACCTGCTCTTCATCCCGGTGACTCTGCCGCCGAATCTGGCGGACAAGCGGGCGTATCACAACGTACTGCTCGAGAACATTCGCGATGCGCGCTACTTCGTCCAGTTGCTGGAAGACTCGTGGGGCCCTCCGGGGAGGAATTTCGAGAAGGACTATGCCATGGCGAGGCAATATGTAGCCGGCGGGTCGCACAAGATCCGGGAAACGGCGCTGCTCTTCAAGAAGCCGCTCCTGGCTCACCGCGTGGAGCAGGAGATCGTCCAGTTGAAAAAACAGGCGGAGGAAGAGGGCTCACTGGTGGAGTTCACCAGCCTCGATGAATTTCAGGAGATTCTTACCCGGCTGATGGCGCGCTGGATGGAGGGGTTGCCGCTCGCTCAATCAGCCGAAGCGGGGCATTCGAGGTAGAAGTAGAAAGCGTCCTCGCTCTTGAGGCGGAAGCCAAGACGCTGATGCCAGCGAAGCGACCCTGCATTTGCCTTGAGGACGGAAGATGTTACTGGCTTGCCGCACGCCTTGGCTTCGGCGATGATCTGGGAGACGATGGCGGTGCCCACGCCGCGGTTACGGGCCTCCGGCAGCAATCCGGCGTCGAGGATGCGGATCTCGCAGTCCGTGCGCGCGACCCAGATACGGCCTGCTTTCTTGCCGTCCATCTCGATGACGGCGTGCTGCGATTCCGGGTATCGGGCGCGGTAGTCGGAGGATTGCAATTGAAATTGCATCGCGATCAACTGCCGTTTTTGTTCCTCGTCAACGGGCAGCATTTCATACTCGGGGTGGGAAAGCCGGAAGACGGCGAACAGAAACTCGCCGTCTTCCGGTGTCACGGGCATTAGGGCAAACGCAGGGACCGCAGGCACACCGCTACGACCTTGCGGGGAACACACCCTGAAGGGCGATGATCCAATTCATCGTCAAGTAGGGCATCAGGTTGTTGTGCGGCGCGCTGCCGCCGACCACCGAAACCGCCTGCGGATTGAGCGCGGAATTCACGGGACTGGTGGCGGGAGCGTAGTCCGCCACCCCGTCCGCGAGAAAATTCCCGATAGGGCTGGCGGCCGTAGTGGTGCCTCGTCCCCCCATCGACTCGGCCACGTGGGTATGGGCCGGGATCTCCGAGGCGAGTAAAGTAACGGAGTCCGTTCCTCCGGTTTGACCGAGATCGTACAGACTGAGCCCGGGCCCCTGGCCGGCTCCGGCAGGGATCATGCCCTGGAGGTTCGGAAGCGCGAAGGTGACCTTCCCGTCACCGCCGTAGGTGGTGCCGAGCAGGGAGAAAAGCGCCGTGTTCTGGGAGATGGGCATGAGTTGGCCGGCGCAAAAGGCCCAACCCTTGGGAGCGAAATTGTAAGGGACGAGAAGCAGTTGTCCGAGAAATGGGTCCATGAGAATTCTCCTTTAGTTCTGGCTCGGGAAGATGCCTTGCAGCGCGATGATCCAGGTGAGCGCCATGCTGGGGGAACGGTTTTCGTGAGGTTGACTGCCGCCCACGGAACTGAGTTCCGCCGAGTTCATGCTGCCGCTGGGAGACCCGGTAGAGTAGATGGCGGCGCCAGCCAGGATGTTGCCGGCGCCTGTCGTCTGGCTGCCGGTGGTGGAGGTGGCCTTCCAGGTGTGGTTGTGCGCGGGAACCTCCGTGATGTTGACCGTATGGGCTTCTTCGCCGGCTCTTTCACCGAGAACGTGGCCGCTGCCGGAGCCCATGGCAGAGCGTCCTCGAAGGTCAGGGAGGGCAAACGTCGTGCGGCCATCGCCGCCGAAGGTGGTGCCGAGCAGAGAGAACAGCGCCTGGTTCTGGTTGATGGGCAGAAGCTGGCCGGCGCAGATCGCCCAACCTTTCGGGGCGAAATTGAAGGATACGCACATCAGTGATCCGAGAAATGGGTCCATGGGAAGTTTTTCTCCTTAGAAAATTCGTAGGCAAGGCAGACGGCTAGCTTGGGGTTGGGAAGATTCCGAATAGGGAGATGATCCAATTCAGAGTGAGATAGGGCTGAAGGTTGTCGTGCGGCTGGCTGCCGCCGGCCGAAGACAGGCTGCCGGGCGCGAGATTGCCGGCGGTTCCGGCACTGGCGTAAGCCTGAGCCCCCGAGGTGGCGGCAAGGTAGGCGCCATTCGGCAGGCTGCTGTTGTTAACACTGCCGCTGGCGACAACGACATGCGTATGGGTAGGGATCTGGTTGGTGGTGAGCGTTACCTGCTCGACGCCCTGGGTTTGGCCAAGGACATAGCTGCTGGTGCCCGGACCCTGGCCGGTTCCGATGGCTGTTCTCCCACGCAGATCCGGCAGCGCGAACGTGCTCTGCCCGTCTCCTCCGTAGGTGGTGCCGATGAGTTGGAAGAGAGTTTCATTCTCCGAGATGGGGAGCAGTTGCCCCTGGCAGAACATCCACCCGACGGGGGCGAAGTTGTAAGGGACTAGTAGAAGCTGGCCGACATAAGGTTGCGACATGTTCCTCCTCGAACGCTCGCGCAAACGGACGCCTGCCGGAACCCAGGAGAAACGATAATCCACCAGCCAGCTAAGCCCCGAAGCGAGCGGGTTCATTGATCAACGCGCATTGGGATTCGTGCGCGCAAGAGCACCGCATGAGGTACATCCCAGTTCCTCCCGGTGGTACAGATGAACGTTACTACACTCATTCCGAACATGCAATAGGAAACAGCCGCAATCCGGGAAAAAGTTAGGGAAAGGGATTCCGGTAATCCCCTCCCAAAGCGGCAAAACCCATCAAAATCGGGGAATAGGCGATTGGAATTCGAGAAAGCAGTGGATTTGCGGACGAGCCTATGATAAACTTTCATCCGAACCGCGTTTTGACGGGTCTGCCAGCCGGGCGGACGAAACGCTCTGGGATACGATCTGGAGTTCGGAGGAGGGGCATGGTGTACCGCGCGTCGGCTGGTGTATTCGCTGGTTTCATCTTGGCTTCCGGTGTCTGCGCGGCGCAGACATCCACATTCAACTCGAGCGGGACGATTACGGTGAGCAGCGCTCTGACGGCGAGCCCGTATCCCACCTCGCCTATCGGATCCTGCGCCAATGGCGCTTGCATCACCGTCAGCGGCCTGGTTGGGTCCATCACGGACGTGAAGCTCACCTTCAACAACTTCAACGTGAGCAACGCATTCAACATGGGGATCCTGTTGCAGGCTCCCAACGGAGCGGCGCTCGATGTGATGTCGAACGCATGTCACGCCGCGGGATCCACGACCTTCAGGTTGACGGATTCGGGGACGGTGAACGGGCATGCGGCGCCGAACACTAGTCCCTGCTTCAGCACGGGGGACTGGCTGGCCACGACTCATCACTTCCCCAGCTTCGTCCCGGATAATTTTCCCAGTCCGGGGCCGGGTACGAGCGGCTACACGAGAGCCGAACCGGACAGCAATGGGAACACCACCGGAAGCAGCACCGCGCAGGATAGCAGCACCGGTACCGGCTTTTTCGCGAACGTGTTCAACGGGCTAAGCGGGGTGTCCGCCAACGGCGTTTGGCGGTTGTATGTCACAAATCAGGCCTTGTCCGGTTCGACAACGGGCACGATTGGAAGCTGGACACTGACAATCACGACAACCGGCGCGGGCTCGTCAACCACGACGACCCTCTCCCCTCCCACACCCAACCCGTCCTTCACATCCGGCGCGAACAGCTCAGTGACTCTTACAGCGACGGTAACCTCGACCGGGGGAACCGTAAACAATGGTTCGGTTACCTTCCATGACAACACCGACGGCGTCGATATCGGAACGGGAACGGTGAACGCCAGCGCTGTGGCCACGACGACGCGTACCTTTACCAATGAAGGCGCGCATGTGCTGGTGGCGACGTACACGGGCGGCACTGGATTCGCCGCGAGCGCCGCCTCGAACGCGGTGACGCAGCAGGTGATCAAAACCACGACCTCACAATCCGGAGCACCGGCGGGAACTGTTGGATTCTGCAACACGGGCGGGATTACTCTGCCGACGGCCGGTGCGCAGTTGGGGCAAGGGCCGGGAAAGCCGTATCCATCCGACGTTGTGGTGAACAGTGTGAACGGGATCATTCAGAACGTCAAGATTTACATCAACGGCTATACCTCCACGAATCCTAACGTGAACGCCTTGATGCTTGTGGGGCCGAATGGCAAGACGCTGGAGTTTATGTCATACACGGGCGGGGCCACGGCGATCAACAATCTGAATCTGATCTGGGACGATCTGGCTGCCTCGCAGGCCCTGCCCCAAACGGTATCGTTCGTCAGCGGATCCTACAAGCCGACCTCGGCGATCGTCAATGGAACGAGCACCTACTGCCAGTCGGCAGTGTGCAACGGGATCACGGTGTCGGAGCCGGCGCCCGCGGTGTTTGAGATGGCGGGTCCGGCCGGCGATCCGGCGCGCACGCTGCTCAGCCAGTTTGCGGGTGCGGGCGCCAACGGAACCTGGAAGCTGTTCGCTCAACAGCGCGGAAATCCGGATACGGCAACCATCAACAACTGGTGCATCAACTTCACGATGACTAATGGAACGGCCACCACTACGAGTGTGGTAGCCACGCCGAATCCGGCGACCACCGGAAACCCGGTCGCCTTCACCGCGACGGTGACAAATACCGCCAGCCCGGGTTCGCCCATGAATGAAGGCAGCGTGACGTTCAGCGACAGCGTCACGGGAAACAACCTGGGGACCAGTTCCGTGGTGAACGGCCAGGCGACGCTGAACAACATTACGAATCTCTCCGAGGGTGACCACACCATCACCGCTTCCTATACGGGCACGGCGAACTTCGGCTTCAGTTCCGGCTCAGTGAACCTGCGGTTGAACAACCCGATTGTGGCGAGTTTTCCCACAGGGTCCTATAAGTATTGCAACCAGGCATCCTCGATCGGAATTCCCGGCAACAACCACGTCTCCGGCCCGGCCTATCCCTACCCTTCGAACATCGGCGTAACACACCTTCCGGGCACCATCAAGACCGTGGAAGTCGACTTCAACAACTACAACAACCTGAACCCGCAGGGCTTGCAGTCGCTGTTAGCAGGGCCGTGCCAGACACCGGCCTGTACGCCCACGGCGGCCGATACTTTGGATTTCTTCTCGAACCCGCAAAGCGCGGTGAGCACGGGAACCATCAACCTGGCGTTTCTCGACGCGGCGGCGAACACGATCCCGAACTCGAGTTCGCTCGATGTGATTACCGGCGGGCAGTACAAGCCATTCAGCCGGGTGAATACGAACACCTATGCGTCGCCTGCGCCGGCAGGGCCGTATCAATACGCCGCCCCCGCGGGCAACCTCACACCCCCGGCTTGGACGTTCAACGGAGCGACGACAGGCGTCTTCCAGAACCGCATCGGCAACGGGCCATGGTCGCTCTATCTCAGCCAGAATGTGGCCTCGGCGAATGACGCGAGCGTCGGAAGCTGGTGCCTGAACTTCACCATCAACCCGCCGGTGCTGGCCATCACGAAGTCGCACAGCGGCAACTTCCGGCAGGGCGACACCGGCAAGACGTACACGATTCACGTGACGAACAACGGTCCCGGGCCGACGGGCGGAACCACGACGGTGGTGGACGATCTGGCGAGCGCTCCCGGCTTGACGATCACCAACATGTCCGGAACCAACTGGACTTGCACGACGGCCACCAAGACGTGCACCTCAACGCTGGATATCAACGCGGGCAACAGTTTCCCGGACATCACGGTGACGGTGGACGTCGCAGGCAACGCGGCGGCCGGAACGAACTCCCAGACCAACGCGGCGAACGTTTCCGGCGGCGGCTCCGTGGGTACGGTGACGGCAAGCGATCCGACGACGATCATTCCCGCGCCGGATTTGACCATTTCGAAGTCCCACGCAGGCAACTTCACTCAGGGCCAGACGGGAACCTACAATATCACGGTGAGTAACATTGCCGCGGCGGCGGGCGCCACTTTCGGGACGGCGACCGTGACGGATACACTGCCCTCGGGTTGGACGCTCAGTTCGTTCAGCGGGACTGGCTGGGGCTGTACCGGAACGGCGACGGTGACCTGCACGAGTTCGGCTGTGGTAGCAGGCGGCGCATCTTTTGCGGCGTTGAGCCTGACGGTAAACGTGCCGGCTGCTTCGCCCACTTCTGTAACGAACACCGCGACTGTCTCCACGACGGGCGAGGTCAATACGGCGAACAATTCGACGACTGATCCGACGACGGTGATCCAGGTGCCGGCGAGCATCACGGCCACGGCGGGGACGCCGCAAAGCGCGGCGGTGGGCACGGCATTCGCCACTGCCTTACAGGCGACGGTGAAGGACGCGGCGAGCGTGGTGATTCCGAACATCACGGTGACATTTACCGCGCCCGGGTCGGGAGCAAGCGGAACGTTTACGGGAGGCTTGGCCTCGACGACAGCTTCGACGAACGCCTCGGGAATAGCGACGGCTGCCGCGTTCACGGCGAACAACACGGCCGGCGCCTACACGGTATCAGCGACGGTGAGCGGCTTGGGGACATCGGCGAACTTCTCACTGACGAACAATGCCAGCGCGCCGGCCACAGTGACCGCCAATTCAGGAACTGGCCAGAGCGCAGCGGTGAACACGGCGTTCGCCAATCCGCTTTCGGTGACGGTGACGGATTCCCTCGGCAATCCGGTGTCCGGCGTGACGGTGAATTTCACAGGCCCGGGAAGCGGGGCCGGCATCGTGGCCACGAGCGCGCAAACGAACGCCTCCGGCGTGGCCAGCGCCGCGGTGACCGCAAACACGACATCCGGAGGACCGTACACGGTGACGGCGTCCGTGACGGGAGCCACCTCGGCGACATTCTCGCTGACGAACACGGCAGGCGCGGCGTCGGCAGTGACGGCGAATTCGGGAACCGGCCAAAGCGCAACGGTGAACACCGCGTTTGCCAGTCCGCTCTCGGTGACGGTGCATGATGCGTTCAACAATCCGGTATCCGGCGTGACGGTGAACTTTGCGGGTCCGGGAAGCGGCGCCAGTATCGTGGCGACGAGCGCCCAAACAAACGCTTCGGGCGTGGCGAACGCGACGGTAACGGCGAACGGAACCGCAGGAGGACCGTACACGGTGACCGCTTCCGTAACGGGGGCTACCTCGGCGACCTTCTCGCTGACCAACACGGCAGGTACGGCGGCGGCCGTAACGGCAAATTCCGGCACGGGCCAAAGCGCAACGGTGAACACCGCGTTCGCGAGTCAATTGTCGGTGACGGTGCGTGATGCCGCAAACAATCCGTTATCGGGGATCACGGTGAACTTTGCGGGTCCGGGCAGCGGAGCGAGCATCGTCGCCACAAGCGCCCAGACGAACGCGTCGGGCGTAGCGACCGCAACAGTGACGGCAAACACCGTCGCCGGCGGCCCCTATACGGTGACCGCTTCGGTGAGCGGGGCGACTCCGGCAACATTCTCGCTCACGAACACGGCGGGCGCGGCGGCTACCGTGACGGCAAATTCGGGCACGGGCCAGAGCGCGACCATTAACACGGCGTTTGCAACTCCACTGTCAGTGACGGTGCGTGATGCCTTCAATAATCCGGTATCGGCGGTAACGGTGAACTACGCGGGTCCGGGGAGTGGGGCGAGCATCGTGGGTACGAGCGCACAGACGAATGCGTCGGGCGTTGCGAGCGCCACGGTGACGGCGAACGGAACAGCGGGCGGTCCGTACACGGTGACGGCCTCCTTAAGTGGCGCAACACCCGCGACCTTCTCGCTAACGAATCTGCCGTCTACCGTCAATGTCACGGGACAGGTGACGGTTATCTCGACAGGACTCTTGTTTAGCCGCGTCACGCAAACGTTCAACTGCATTATCACCATCACCAACACGTCCGCACAAACTATCAATGCACCGATTCAACTTGTGATGACAAACCTCACCTCAGGAGTAACTCTGGCGAATCCCACGGGGACGACGGGGGGGAATCACTACATCACGGTGGTAGCTGCCGGCAGCCTCGCCCCAGGTGCTTCGGCTTCAGTTGCCGTACGGTTCAACAATCCGTCGAAAGGATTTATCAGCTATGCTCCAATGGTGCTCTCAGGAGGACTCTAATCCAATGAAGAAACTGGTATTGCTATCGTTACTTCTCGCCTCGGCCGCGTTTGGAGCACAGTACCAGGTGACTGTGAACACGATTGGCGCGCCTGCGTCAGGCTGGCTGGATTTCCAGTTCAATCAGGGCCTGACGGGTAGTCAGAGCGCATTCGTGACCATCGGCGCCTTTGCGCCCGGGGGCAATCTGACGGGTTCCCCCGTGACTAGTGGTCCCGTGTCGGGAACGCTGCCCTCCACAGTGACCATTAATAACAGCACTGCTTTCAACGACTATTTTCAGGCCTTCAATTTTGGCCCTCAAATCACCTTTCTCGTGACGCTGGATGGTCCGGCGTTGCAGACGCCGGACGGGACATCGACATCGAAGTCCTCGTTCGCATTCTCCATGTTCGCCTCCGATCAGGTGACGCCCCTGTTGACCAGCGATCCCGGCGGCTCCGCTGTCACAATCGATGTAAACCTCAACGGGACCACGACCGTGACTAATTTCTCCACGGCCACATCGGTATCAGCGATTCCGGAACCGGCGAGTCTCGCGCTGGCCGGGGCGGGTCTGTTACTTCTATTCGGCCTCAAGTCCAGGCGCAACTGAGCAGCCTACTGAATAATCTTCTTCCGCACCGCGTACAACACGATCTCGGCCGTATTGTGCACGCCGAGCTTCTGCATGATATGGGTGCGGTGTGTCTCCACGGTATACGGGCTCACGTTGAGTAGCGAAGCAACATCCTTATTGGACTTGCCTTCGGCGAGTAGTTGCAGCACTTCCCGCTCGCGTTCCGTAAGCAGGTCGTAGGAATCCTGCAATCCCTTCTGCTGAAGGTGGCGCGTATAGTCTTCCGCCAGCATCTGGGCAATTGTGGGGCTGAAGAAAGATTTGCCCTGGGCCACGGCGCGCACGGCGCGGGTCAGGTCCTCGTCGGCGGTGCCTTTGAGCAGATACCCCTTCACTCCGGCTGTCAGGGCGCGGACGAGATAGCTGTCCTCGGCGTGCATGCTGAGCATGATGACAGCGGCGTCCGGGTTGCGTTTGACGATCTGCGCCGCCGCTTCGATACCGTTGAGTTGGGGCATCCCGATATCCATCACCACTACCTTTGGGTTGAACTCCTCGGCGAGGCGGACGGCCTCGCGTCCGTCGGCGGCCTCGGCCACGATTTCCATATCGTCCTGCCGCTCCAGGAGGAAGCGTAAGCCTTTGCGGACAACGCCGTGATCGTCGGCGACAAGAATGCGGATCTTGCTCATGCGGAAGCCTCGGCGGAAGACGGAATGCTCACTCGCACCAGGGTTCCCCGGTTCGGCTGCGAGATGATCTCGATCTCCCCTCTTAATTCTCTCACTCGCTCCTCCATCCCGATGAGTCCCACCCCACGGCGATGGCCTCCCTCCTCCGGAAGTCCGGCTCCATCATCCTGGACGATGAGAGAGATAAACTCCTGCTGTCGGTGGACGGTCACCCGCACGTTGGACGGGTTCGCGTGCCGGGCGCAATTGGTGAGGGCTTCCTGCACCACGCGGTAGATGCAGGTGCGGACGCGGTCAGGCAGGTTGTTGAGTTCCCCTTCCATTTCGAGGTCTACGGGGATCCCGCTGCGGCGGGTGAACTCGCGGGCCTGCCAGTCGAGGGCGGGCGCCAGGCCGAGGTCATCCAGCATCGAGGGGCGCAGGCCCATGGCCATATCGCGCACCGCCCGCAGCGTGCGTTCGGCAAGAGCCTTACCCTCCGTCAGATGCTCTTCGAATTCATGGTTCGCCTCGCTGCGCAGCGCGCCAAGGTTCCCGAACTCCATCTGGATGGCGGTGAGCATCTGTCCGATCTGGTCGTGCAGTTCGCGCGAGATCGCGCGGCGTTCCTCCTCCTGCGCCTTCACCAGTTGCTGGGAAAGGTTGCGCAGTTCCTCGCGGTGCAGTTCCGTCTGCTGCCTCAACACCTCCGCGCGCTTCTCGAGTTTCACCATGCGCGTGATGCTGGCTCCGGCAATCAGGAGCCCGCTAAACATCGTCAATCCGAACATGAGCCGCAGAAAGCTCTCAAACTCCCGCTGCGTGCCGCGGATGGCTTCCTGTTGAAGGCGCAGGTTGGAAGTGTTGAGTTCTTCAATCTGCCGGGCAATGGAAAGAATGGTTTCGCGAAAGGGGATGACGCGCCGGCGCAGGAAAGTGGTTCCATAGCGCAGTCTTTCCGCCGGACTCCACCGCAGCACCTGCTGGACGGACTCACCGTAGTCCTCCACTTCGCGCCGCAGGACCAGGACGGTCTGGTTGTCTTCCGGCCCCAGATCTTTTTCCACCAAATTCAGACTTTCCCGCATGGAAGCGTGAACCTCGAGCAGCTGAGTTCGCTGCTGCTCGGCGGAGTAATAAGTGGGATCGAGGAGATAGTCGCGAATCAGGATGGCGAGAGTGGAAGTATCGGAACGCAGTCTGCGCAGCGGCGCTTCCCTTCGCTGATGCTCACTCTGAATGCGCCGCATTTCTTCGTAGATGGCGTTGGACTTCCGCTCGATCATCCAGGCGGCAATCACCAGGAGAGTGAGCAGCGCGCCAAAGGCGAGCGCGAGCAGCGGCCATCCGGCGCGCGTTGCTGGACTGGAAGGCGGCATGTATCCCACTATAAAAATTGTATGCGGCTCGTCATTACCGATCTCGACGGCACGCTGCTCGATCATGATACCTATTCCTTCGCCGAGGCTCAGCCGGCGCTCGATCTACTTCGCCGGCTGCGCGTGCCGGTGATCTTCACCAGCAGCAAAACACGCGCGGAGATCCTGATGTGGCGCGATCTCATGGGCAACCGCCATCCGTTCATCTCCGAAAACGGCGGCGCGGTGTTTTATCCACAGGGCTATTTCCCGCAGGCGCCGGAAGCGGATATTTTCGGAGACCCCTATCCGGAACTGGTACGGGCGCTGGGGGAGGCTTCTATAGAGAGCGGATGCCGCGTCACTGGCTTCGCCCAGATGACCGTCGAGAACGTGGCGAGGGAATGCGGTATGACGCTAGCCATGGCGCGCCTGGCCAGGCAGCGCGAATTCGATGAGCCGTTTCTCGTACATGATCAGGAGCGGCTGGATGCTCTGCTCGCCGCCATTGCTTCCCGCGGGAAGCGCCACACCCGCGGCGGGCGATTCCACCACATCACCGGAAAGCACGACAAGGCGGCGGCCGTGCGGAAGCTTGCGGAGCGATTCCGCGCGATTACCCCTGATGTCGAGACCATCGGTCTGGGGGATGGCCTCAATGACGCTCAATTTCTCAATGCCGTGGACATTCCCGTCCTTGTCCGCTCCGCTTCGACGGAAAAACTGAAGGCGGCCGTCCCTCGGGGAACCGTCACTCGCGAATGCGGACCGGGAGGGTGGCGCGACGCCATTCTCGAATTGTTTCCTCAGCCTTAATTACGCGATGATCTCTTTGATCACCCTCCCGCCAATGTCGGTCAGCTTCTTATAGCGTCCGGCGTGCAGGAACGTCAGGCGGTCCTGGTCGAGCCCCAGCAATTGCAGCAGCGTGGCGTGCACATCCCGCAGCGGAATCGGATCCTCGGCCGCGCGCACGGAAAATTCATCCGTCTCTCCGAAGGTAGACCCTGCTTTGACGCTGCCTCCGGCCATCCACACCACCAACCCATATTGATTGTGGTCGCGGCCGGGCTTGTCGGTAACCAGGTTGTTGTCGAACGGCGTCCGGCCCATCTCTGACGCCCATACCACCAGAGTCTCCTCGAGCAATCCGCGCGATTTCAAGTCCTTGATCAGCCCCGCGACTCCCTTATCCACCTCGCGGCAATGCTTCGGGACGCGACCCTGCACGTCGCCATGATCGTCCCAGCGGTCGCCGCCCGCTCCATGCAGGCAGAGAACATAGCGCACGCCGCGTTCCACCATGCGGCGCGCCATGAGGCACTGGCGGCCGAAAGGCTCTGCGATGGGGTCATCCAATCCGTACAGCTTGCGCGTCGCCTCGGACTCCTTGCTCAGGTCCACCAGTTCGGGGGCTTTCGACTGCATACGGAAGGCAAGCTCATAGGAAGCGATGCGCGCCTCCAGTTCGCTCGTATTCGTGCGCGCTCCGCTGTGCTCTTCGTTGAACCACTTCAGCAAATCGAGTTCCGAGCGCTGATCGGATGCGCTGATCGCGGCAGGCCGGTTCAGGTCCACAATAGGCGCCGCACCGTTGCGGAAGATGGTGCCCTGATACGCCGCCGGCAGGAACCCGTTGCCCCAGACGCCGGCGCCGCCGATGGTCGAGCCGCGGTGATCGCCGAGCACGATGAAGCCGGGAAGGTCCTGATTCTCCGTGCCGAGTCCGTAGGTGACCCAAGCTCCAATGGAAGCGCTCCCCGGGAACTGGTTTCCCGTCAGCGAGTGGTAGACCGCGGGACCGTGGTTGTTGTTGTCCACCTTCACGCCGTGAACGAACGCCAGATCATCCACCGTGGAGGCGAGCGACGGCATGAGATCCGTAATCCACCGGCCCGATTGGCCGTGCTGCCGCAGCGGCGCTACCGGCGGGATGACGCGATTCGGAGCAGCGGAGAAGGTGGCGATCTCTCCGGTTGTCCCCCGGGCTTGCGGCATCCGCTGCCCGGCATACTTGAGCAAGGCGGGTTTATGTTCGAACAACTCCATCTGGCTGACGCCGCCTTCCATGAAGAGGAAGATGCAGCTCTTGGCCTTGGCGGCAAAGTGCCGCGGCTTCGGTGAGAGCGGATTGCCCCTGCTGCCGGCGGCCGAGGCGATGCCGGCGAACGCCAGCCCACCCAATCCAAGGTAGGATTCGAATAGCATCCGGCGGCGGGAAATCAGTTTGGGATCGAACATGGCGCACTCTCCTCAATCCAGGTACAGAAACTCGTTGGCATTCAGCAGCACGCGGCAAATGGCGTCGAGGCCGCCGGAGAATTTTTCAAATTTCGCCTTCTCGGCCGCGGTGGGCGGGCGTTGCAGGACATATTGAAATACCTTCGCCACCTCCGCCGGCCGGCCTTTGACGTTCTGCTCCACTCGCTGCGCAAGATGGGCCGCTTCGTCCTGCACCAGGTAGCCGTTCATCATGCTCAGCGCCTGGAGCGGAGTGGTGGTGACACTGCGCCGTTCGCACGACTCGCTGAATACGGGCGCGTCGAAGGCGGCCATTACCGGGAGCGGCAGCGAGCGGCGGTGGAAGATGTAGATGCTCCGCCGGTGCGCGTCTTCCTCTTTTTCGTTCGGCTCCCACATCACGCCGCCGCCGCGGCCGTAGCGCGCGAAGTCCGCCAGATCGGCGGGAAGCGGCGGAAAGATGCTGGGTCCGCCGCGCTCCGGATTCAAGCGCCCGCTGATATAAAGCACGCTGTCGCGGATCTCCTCCGCCTCGAGCCGCCGGCGGTTGGCGCGCCACAGCAGCTTGTTTTCCGGGTCCTTCGGGTTGTCATTCATCGCCCGGTTTTCCGCAGCCTGGCGGTAGGCGGCCGAGGTCAGCATCAGCCGGTGCATGGCTTTGACGCTCCATTTCTCGTCGATGAAGCGGTGTGCCAGCCAGTCGAGCAGTTCCGGATGGGTAGGACGCTCCCCGTTCACTCCGAAGTCGCTTGGCGTGGCGACAATGCCTCGCCCGAAGTGGTGCTGCCAGATGCGGTTCGCCATCACGCGCGCCGTGAGCGGATTGTCCGGGCTGGTGATCCACTTCGCCAGCGTCATCCGCCAGCCGCGGGTGGGAAACTGCCGGTAACGGTCCTGCTCGATCACTGCGGGCTCGACTTTACCCGTGATGCACGTAAGGAAACCCGGTTCCACCGCCTCGGCAGGCTGCCGGTAGTCTCCGCGCACCAGCACGTGAATCGGCGCGATCATCGGCCCGCTCGGCGGACCGGGTACGTTCTTCACTGTCAGCGCCACGGGCTGCCACCGGTCCAGACGCCGCCGCAGGATGTCGGCACTCTCCGCCAGTTCCTTGTAGTGGTCGAGCTCTTCCTCGGAAAATATCTTCGACTTGCTCTTGGCGAGTTCGGCCGTCGTATCGGCAGCGGTCAGAATGTCGAATCGCGCCGGGTCGTTCTTGAGCCGCGGCAGCAATTCCGCCTCGTAATCATCGAGCGCCTTCTTCTCTTCCGGATCCAGGGTCCGGTTGGCCGCCTCCAACAGATCGGCATGTTTATCGCGCTCCTCGCGGCTGAACTGCGAATCCTCGCCGCGCCGCATCTCCAGCCGCAGGTCGTCTTTCGTCAAAGCCTTGTTCGCCGCTGCCTTCTTCGCGGCAATCAGTTTCTTCTGCATGGCGGCGGTGAAGCGGTCGAGTTCCGTCTTCTCCGGCCCGCTCTTCAGCCGCGTCTCCAGCTCCTTGATCTTCGCATCAGCCTTGGCTTTGAACTCGGGATCCTTGTACGGCACCTCGACGTTCTCCACCTGAATGGTGTTGAAGAACGCCTGTAGCCGGTAGAAGTCCTTCTGCGGAATAGGATCGTATTTGTGATCGTGGCAGCGCGCGCAGCCTACGGAGAGGCCGAGGAACACCGAGCCCACCGTGGTGGTGATCTCGTTGAGGTAGTTCTGCCGCACTTCCGCTGCCACGAGGTTCGAGCGGTCCCACGGCGCCACGCGCAGGAAGCCGAGCGGGATATGCCCCTGAATATCCGGCGCGTAATTGTTGCGCGTTTTGCTGTGTTCGTCCGCGCCGGCCAGTTGCAGCAGCACGAAACGGTCGTAGGGCATGTCCTTATTAAATGCCTCGATCACCCAGTCGCGATACCGCCACGCGTTGCCGATGGCTCCATCGCCCTCGAGACCGCTGGTTTCGCCGTAACGCACAAGATCGAGCCAGTGCCGGCCCCAGCGTTCACCGTAGCGCGGGTCGTCCAACAGCCGGTCCACCAGGTTTTCGTAGGCGCGCGGCGAATTATCGGCCTCGAAGGTCTGAATCTCGTCCGGCGTTGGCGGCAGTCCGATCAGGTCGTAATAAACGCGCCTGGCCAGCGTCCGCTTGTCGGCTTCCCGAGCGGGAGAGAGGCCGTATTGCTCGAGCTTTGCCAGCACGAAATTGTCGATCGGATTTCGCACCCAGGCGGCGTTCTTTACCGAAGGAGGCTGCGGGTCGGCCGGCTTTTCATAAGGCCAGCGCCATTCCGTGTGCTTCGTGGCGGATTCCGCCGGAAGGTTGCGGATCCAGTTTTCGATGCGGCCGATGTCGGCAGCCGCCAGCGCCCCACCGAAGGGCATGCGCGGCGCCATCTCGCCTTTCAGCATCTTCACGAGCGGGCTCAGTTCCGGATGTCCGCCGACCACGGCCTTGCCGTGATTCTTGCCGCCGGCGATAACAGCCTGGAGCGTCTCGACGGAGAAGTCGCTACTCTTGGTCTTCCCCGCATGGCACGCGGCGCAGTGGGTATTCAGGATGGGAGCGATGTCACGGGTAAAGTCTGGAGCGGCGGCAAAGGCAGCCGGAATGAACCCCAGAAGGAGGAAGAGGCGGGACATGCTAGTTTGACGAGTATATCAGAAGCGCTTAAGCGCTTGACCGGGTACGTGGGTACTTGCCGCAAGGTCGATGCTCCCATTCTCCCTGGCTACCGTAGATCCAAGTGTCGTCAAGGTCGGCCACCGCACGCGGCTACGAGATGCGCTATCAGCGTGAGGACGTAAGATCCGCGAGAAGACGGGCGCGCCCCCGTTCTTTCACTCCATCGGCAACCTGCCGTATGGACTGGTCAGGAACCGCCGGCGTACCTCCGCCTCCACTCCTCCCGCGTGCACAGACTGTTCCGGTCCACCCCCCGGTCAATCGCCAGAATGCCGTCGAGGTGGTCCATTTCATGTTGCAGCAATTCCGAGAACGCTCCGGATGCTGTCAACTCACGCACCGCCCCGTGTTCGTTGGTGTACCGAAGATGAACCTGAACGGACCGCCGCACGCGGACCAGCAGATCCGGGAACGAGAAGCAATCGTCCCAAAGCTCGAAGGTCTCCTCGCTGAGGGAAACAAACTCCGGGTTCACAAGAGAGTAGGCGGCGCCATCTATCTCGATATAGATGATGCGCGTCAACTCTCCGATCTGCACCGCGCTGATGCCGCGGCCGAAGCCGTGCGTGCGCCGGAACTCATGCAGCGTATCCCGAAGATCAGCCAGAACAGGGCTCGCATCTTCCAGGCGCGCGGGGGCGGAGCGCTCCCGTAACAACGGATCGCCAAGTTGCAAGATACGCCTTGCGGCCATGGTTCAGAACGTGAATTCGATGGGCAGTTGCGTCGCGTCGTCCTTCTTCACGCGCACAATCTGCTCGGCAACCAGATTCTTCACCGTGAACAGGTTCGCGCCACTGATGTCTGTGCCGCTGAAGTTCACCTTCTCGACATTGGCGTCGGTGAGATCAGCGCCCGTCAGGTTGGCGGCGCGCATATCCGCCTTGGAAAGATTGGCCCCCTTCAGGTTGGCCCCCGTCAGGTTCGCACTGTCGAGGTTCGCGCCGTTAAGGTCGGCTCCTGCGAGGACTGCGCCGCTCAGATTGGCCTGCCGCAGGTCCGCGCCTGAGAGATTGGCGTTCGTCAGGTTGCAGCCGGAAAAGTTCGTCGTTTCGCCGGTGGCTTTGTTCAGATTCGCTCCCGTCAGGTCGACGCCGCTGAAGTCGGCGCCGCGCGCGTTCGTCGATTCGATGATCGCACTCACCATGGAAGACCCGCGCAGATCGGCCTTCTGTAGATTCGCGCCGGTGAGGTTCGCGCCCTTGAGATTGGCCCCGTTGAGATCGGCGCCTCGCGGATCGGAGCCGGCGAGATTCGCGCCCTCGAGCAGCGCGTTCTTCATGTTGGCGCTGCGAAGATCTGCCTTCGTGAGATTGGCCGAGAAGAAGTTCGTATTGCTCAGGTCCGCTTTGCTGAGAATCGCCTGCTCGAAGACGCTCTTGCGCAACTGGCTGCCGGAAAGGTTCGCGTTGCGCAGGTCGGCGGTCCGCAAAACGGCCGATTCGAGTGTCGCTTTGGAAAGATTGGCGCCTTCGAGTTGCGTCTTCACCAGGCTCGCGCCGGTAAGGTTCGCCTCACTCAGATTGGACTTGGTGAGGTTCGCCCCGTCCAGTTTCTGTTTGCTCAAATCCGCGCCGCTGAAATCCGGGATGGTCCCAGGCTTTTGAATCCGCTGGAAGTTCCATTTGTCGATGCCTGCTTTAAGCAGTGTCATGTGGGCGGCATTTGCCATGTGTGCGTCGTTTCCTTTCTCCGATATTTCGAGGCAATCATAACGCACTGCGAACAGCAGCGCTACACAGACATCTTTTGTTTCATGAACTCACGGCCTGTCTTTACCATCTCGCGGCTGCTCATGTCCTTCCGGGGATTCATTTCGAGGATCAGCCATCCGTGCCAGCCAGTGGCGCGCAGCGCATCACTGACGCCGCGGTAGTCCAGATCGCCTTCCCCCAGCAGAACCTCCTCCTTGCCCTTGTAATCCCGCAGGTGAAGCCCGGCCAGGCGGGAAGTAAATTTCGGCAGCCAGTCCCGGGGCGCAAGGTGAGCCTCGGAGAAGTAACTGAGGTCCAGCAGGAAGCTGACCAGCTTCGGATCCGTGGCTGCGGCGACGGCCTGCAACTCTTCCGCGTTGTTCTGCAATTCCTTCAAATGGTTGTGCACGCACAGCCGCACGCCGGTTTCCCGGCAGTACGTTCCCAACACGTTGAGGTTCTCGCACCACAACTGCCGCGCCGCCGGATCGATGCCCGGGCCGCTGAGCACAAGGAAACTTCCGCCGAGGTCTTTTGACGCCCTCGCGATGCGCTGCAACTTTCGCAGGTCCGCGCCGGCTGTATCTATGTGTTGGATGCGCCCCGAGGCGTGCAACCCGATGAGCGCCAGGTTGCGTCTTCGGAATTCGTCCTTCATCGGCCTCGGATTATCGAAGGAGTGCTCGAGGCTCGCATAATTCGTCTCGAAGCCCTCAAAGCCGGCGGCGGCGATGCCATCGAGCGCTTCGAGCAGCCGTTCCTTCCGCGGCAGAGGGCTGCCGTAGGCTCGAGTCTGGCACCCCGGCCGGATCGCTCCGGACTTCGCCTGCAACCGCAATGCGGCAAGAGCGAGAAGAAAAGCTCGGCGATTCATTTCCCGCCAGCGTATCGCATCGCGCGGTGCAATTTCTTATGATGGACGCCATGCTTCGTCGAAGAGATCTGCTGGCCATGCTGCCCGCGGCCTACGCCTCCGCCAAGGTTCCGGACAAACTCGTGGTGCTGACGTTGGATGATGCCGTCAAGTCACATCGCACCTTCGTCGCTCCCTTCCTGAAGGATCTCGGATTCCGCGCCACCTTCTTCGTGTCCCACCGCTGGATGGAAGATCGCGAGCATTTCATGACGTGGAACGACATCGCGGAAATCCATCAGATGGGCTTCGAGATCGGAAATCACACCTGGACACACGCGAATTTCTCGGCGCCGCGCAACGCGGCGCGGCTGGCAGGCGAGTTGGCGCTGGTAGAGAGCGAATTGCGCAAGGTGAAGGTACTGAAGCCAACGGTGTTCGCCCACACGGGCAACACGTTCGGCCCGGAGTCTATCGCCGTCATCCGCAACGACGGCATCCGGCTCGCACGCCGCGGCCTGTCTCCAGAAGTCGAGTACGGCAAGGTGGCAGTGGGTCCCACGCTCGATGTGACGAAGCATCACCCCCTGCTGATCCCCACCACAGGCGACGCCTACCCCGATTGGACTTTCGATCACTTCCGCAATGTGGTGAGCCACGCGCACGGCGGGCAAATCGTCGTGCTTCAGTTCCACGGCGTGCCGGATATTGCCCATCCGTGGGTTCATACGCCCCCCGAGGCGTTTCGGCGCTACATGGAGTACTTGAAGAAGGAGGACTTCCAGGTGGTGGCCCTGGGGGACCTGACTCCATACTTTGACTTCGTGCACCCTCCACAGGATCCATTGCTCCATACACGATATAAGGAGCCGAAGGACGGAAAATTGCTGCTGCCCGTCGAGATGGAGGCGAGCCGCGGGGACGAGGCCTATTGGATCGGCAACATGTCCCAGCATGGCTATTCTACGGAAGAGATGGCCCGCGTGCTCGGCCATGCGGCGCAACCGGTGAAGACGACGGCTGCCGGGTTGCGCATCTTACCCTACCCCGGTGGGCGCCATCCTCGGATCGGTTTTCTCGATGGAGCCATCGACCCCATGCGCGGCACGAAAGCCGCCGTCTTTCTTCCCTGGCCTGATGCGGGCTACGTCGTGGTGGATGTTCCCGAGGCTATCTTCAGCAACCTGGGACTCACCTTTCTCGCGCACACGCATATTCCCACCATCTGGAACAATCAGAACGTCGTCATCGAGAACCGGGACTGGCGGCGGGACGCGGATGGCTCGCTTGCCTCAGAATGGATTCTGCCCAACAAGATCGCCTTCGGCGCCAACCTTCGCGTGGCGGAAGGAGCCGTTCGGATGGAACTATGGCTGCGCAACGGAACACCACAACCCCTCACTGGCCTGCGCGTGCAAAACTGTGTGATGACAAAGGGCGCGCCCGCCTTCCGCGCGCAGACCAACGACAACAAGACGTACCGCCAGCCGCTGGCCGCGGCTCGGTCGAACGATGGTCGCCGCTCGATTCTCACCGAGTGGGAACGCTGCGGCCGGGCCTGGGGAAACCCGAACTGCCCCTGCTTCCATTCCGACCCGGTTTTGCCCGACTGCGCACCCGGAGAGACAGTGCGTGTGCAGGGCCGTCTGTGGTTTCACGAGGGGGACCTCGCCGGGGCCGCCAGATGATAAGATCCCATTACTGATCAATCACAACAGTGTGAATATGTGATGAATTATTCACGCTGCTGTTATCAAAAACATCCGCTATCATGCGATTTCGCGGTCCGGTAACTGGTTTGTTACTGGATCGAAACACGTCCCCCGTACACTGGCGATTGATGACTACCAGGTTTGTGAAGATACTTGTCTGCCCGATTTTGCTGGCGGCCGGATTGTCCGGCCAGACCAGTGTCGGGCGAATCGCAGGCGCCGTAACGGATGGAACAGGGGCCGTGATCCCCGGCGTGAAGGTGACCGCTCGCAATGAGCGCACGGGATTGGAACAAACCGTGACAACTCAGGGGAACGGCCAGTATGTAATCACCCAAGTTCTGCCTGCCACTTACACCGTAACCATGTCCTCGGAGGGATTTACGGACTCACAGTTCACCGGCATAGCCCTTCAGGTCGGCCAGGAGCGTACGGTGAATGCCGTCCTCCAACCCGCCGGTGTAGCTACAGAGGTGACCGTCTCCAGCGGGGGATTGGCGCAGGTGGACACCAGCAGCGCCCGCATCGGCGCCAACGTCAGCGAGCGGGAAGTGTCGCAACTGCCGCTGAACGGCAGGCAGGTTTCGCAACTCTATCTGATGGCGCCGGGAGCCGTGAACAGCGGTTCCGGCACTTATGACAACATTCGCTTCAGCGGGCGCTCGAACCAGGAAAACGTCATCCGCTTCGACGGCGTCGAAGGCACATCCATCGTCGACGCCTCACCGGGAAATCTGAACGGTGAAACGACTTCTCTCTTCCGCCTCCAGCAGAGCCTCGAGAATGTGCAGGAGTTCCGTATCGACACCAGCAACTACCCCGCCGAGTACGGCACGGGGACCGGCGGGCAGATCAGTTTCGTGACCAAATCGGGAACCAGCCAGTTCCATGGTTCCTTGTTTGAATACATCCGCAACGATTCGATGGACGCCCGCAACTTCTTCGATGGGGCGGACAAATCGAAGCTGCGTCTGAACCAGTTCGGCGGGTCCATCGGCGGCCCCATCGTAAAGGAGAAGGCGTTCTTCTTCGCCAGCTACGAAGCGCTCCGGCAGCGCACGGCCACGCCGTTTGTCGAATCGACCCTCAGCGCCGGCGCCCGCGCCAAGGCCGTCCCGTCCATCCGGCCACTGCTTGCCGCGTTTCCCATCGGACATTTCCCCACCAGCGATCCGAACCTCGATGTCGTTACGGTGACCGGTCCGGGATATGTCGGCGAGGACTCCGGCAGCGTCCGCTTCGACTACAACTTGAGTGACCGCTTCCGCTTCTATGCCCGTTACTTCCGCGATCAGGGCCGCGCGGCGCAGACGCAGAACTCCACGCTCAGCCAGTACCAGACAACCGCTGTTCCGCAGAACGGTGTGATCAGCCTGAACCAGGTCTGGACACCGGCCCTGCTCAACGAAACGAAGATCGGCTTCAACGGCTCGAAGACTCGCGTCGCCGGCGTTCCCGGACCCAGTCCGGATGCGAATATCAACGGTGTCACCTTGAACCTTACCGGCAGCGTCGCTCTTGGCGGCATCGCGGGTCAGGTGGGCAACGCCGCGATTGCCCAGCCCACCGGTCTGATTCGCCTCTCGAGCGCCTTCAACGGCCGCGGCGCTCCCTACACCAACGATTCCATCTCCTTCATCGACAACCTCTCGGTGATCCGCGGCGCGCACAACTTCAAGTTCGGCGGCGAAGTGCGTCGCATCGAACTGTACAACGATCAGTTGGGCGGAACCACCTACAGCTTCGCCAACATCGACTCATTCCTGAACAACAAGCCGGTATCCATCGCCTTCAACGGCGACCTCAGCGCGCTGAGCCCCTTCACCGGGCTTTCCGGAGTCGCGCATCTGCGCCAGAACTACTACATCCTCTACGCACAGGATGAGTGGAGGATCCGGCCAAACGTAACGCTGAGTTATGGTCTGCGCTACGAGTACTATCAGGCGCTCCACGAAACACGCAACAAGAACGTCTACTTCAACACGCTCACAGGCGACATCATCCCGAAGTATGATCAGCCCTGGTATCACAGCTCCAGAAAGAACTTCGGGCCCCGGCTCGGATTGAGCTGGTCGCCGAACCGGTTCGGAAACCGCACGGTCTTCCGCATCGGCGGCGGCTATTTCTACGGACCGGGACAGACTGAGGACCAACTCCAGCCGGAAGCGAACGACCGCATCGGGCGCACCATCTCCGGAAGCAATCCGCTGAATGTCTACCCCTTGAACATCAGCGCCATCTACGCGGGCTACAACATCAACGACCCGAATCTCGGCTACCAGCCGAGAGCGTATGCGCCCGGATACGCGATTCCCGAACGGATTCTCGAGTACACCGCCAGCGTGCAGCAGGCGTTGCCGGGCGACACCGTGCTCACCGTCGCCTATGTCGGCAGCCAGGGCCGCAACCTGTTCCTGCGCAGCATCACGAACCTCATCACCGGCCTCTCGATAAATGCAACGGGGGCGGCGGTTGTGCAGCGCCAGTTCGGCAACCGCGTCTCCGAGATTGACTACAAAACCAGCGGCGGCGCTTCGCACTACGATTCGCTGCAGGTGACCCTGAACAGGCGCTTCTCCACGGGCTTCTCGCTCTCCGGCCAATACACCTACGGCCACGACATCGGCAACTCCGCCGGCTCGAACGAAGCGAACACCTCGCAAAGCCCTTATGACTTCGGCCTGGAGCGCGGCAACAACAACTTCGACATCCGCCAAAGCGCGAACTTCGCCATGCTCTACGACGTACCGTTCGGCCGGGGAAAGAGGTACGGCGCGCACATGAACAAGACCATGCAGATGCTGGCCGGATCATGGCAGGTGGGCGGGCTCCTGAACCTGCGTTCGGGAGTGCCGGTCGATGTCCTCATGGTCCGGCCCGACATTGCTTATCAGGACACCCGCGATGGCCGCTTCTATTCCTCCCCCGTGGTGGACACGAACGGAACCATCTACACCAAACCGGTGGTGAACACGCCCGGCGGCGGAGCTTCGCGTAACGTGCGGCGTCCCGATGTTGTGGCCGGCGTCAATCCCTATCTCAACCAGGGCCTCCAGTTTCTGAATGCCGCTGCCTTCTCGCTGCCTGCTGCGGGCTCATTCGGAAACTCCGGGCGTAACGGACTGCATGGTCCGAACCTCTCGCAGTTCGATCTCACCGTCAGCAAGCGGGTCTTCGTCACGGAGAGCAAGAGCATCGAGTTCCGCGCGGAGATCTACAATCTGCTCAACCACGCGAATTTCGCCAATCCCGGCAACATTCGCCTGCGTGAACCGCTGCCGGCAGGCGGCACGTTCCCCGGCGGAGCGGTGCCGGCAGCGAACTTCCGCAGCACGCTCCAACCTGGACAGGCGTTTTCCGCGGCCACCGCCGGCGGATTGTGGGGCACGCTGAATTCGACCGTGGCGAATCAGATCGGTCTCGGCACGAACCGGCAGGTCCAGTTGTCGCTCCGCTTCACGTTCTGACCGGACTCAGCCAAGCACCTGCTCGATCACCTTGCCGCCGAAATCCGTCAACTTCTCCTGGCGGCCGTTGTGCAGGTACCACAATTTGTGCTGCTCGAGACCGAGCGCATGGAGGATGGTGGCGTGAAAGTCGCGCATGTGGCGGCCGCCGATGGCGCGCAATCCGAAGTCATCGGTATCGCCCAGCACCCGGCCGCCCTTCACCCCGCCGCCCGCGAACCACATCGTGAAGCCGTGCGGATTGTGATCGCGCCCGTTGCCGGATTGCGACATCGGAAGCCGGCCGAACTCACTGCCCCAGATAATGAGTGTGGATTCGAGCAGGCCGCGTGATTTCAGATCCTTGATGAGCCCCGCGATGGGCTTGTCAGTGAGGCCGCACATCTTTTCGTGGTTCTGGACCAGGTCGCTGTGGGCATCCCACTGGATGCTCACCGGACCGCCTCCGGAATAAATCTGCACGAAGCGGACGCCTCGCTCCACCAGACGGCGCGCGAGCAGCAAGCGCGTGCCAAAATCGGAGGTGCGCTTGTCGTCGAGGCCGTAGAGGGATTTGGTGGCGTCCGTCTCTTTGGAGAGGTCCACCGCTTCCGGCGCATGGCTCTGCATTCGGAAGGCAAGTTCGTAGGAACTGATGCGCGCGGCCATCTCCGTGTCGCTGTCCTCGGTGTCGAGGTCGTTCATCTTCTGTACAAGGTCGAGCGTCCGCCGCTGGCGCTGGGCGGTGATGCCTTCGGGCGGCTTCAGATCCAGAATGGGGCTGGGTCCGCTTCGTAATACGGTGCCCTGGTAGACGGCGGGCAAGAATCCCGAACCCCAGCAGGGAGTCCCGCCCTCGGGAGTTCCTTCCGGCTGCGGCATCACCACGTAGGCCGGCAGGTTCTCGCTCTCCGATCCCAGCCCATAAGTCACCCATGCGCCCATGCTCGGATAGCCCATCAGGATGCGCCCGCTGTGCACCTGGTACATCGCGGGAGCATGAACCACGGACTCCGTATAGAAGTTGCGTACGAAGCAGATGTCGTCCACGCACTGGGCCAAATGCGGAAACAACGTCGAAACCCATGTGCCCGATTGGCCGTATTGCCGGAACGTCCAGGGAGAGGAAAGAATCGGCGTGCTCCCATCCGTGAACTGGCTCTGCACCTTGCCGAAACTTTCCGGCAGCCGCTGCCCTTCGTACTTCTTCAGCGCGGGCTTCGGATCGAACGTGTCGATCTGGCTCGGAGCGCCCACCATGTAGAGGAAGATGACGTTCTTCGCCTTGGCCGCGAAGTGCGGCGGCTTGGGAGCAAGCGGACTGACGCGCGGCTTGGCAACGCCGTCCTTTACCAGCAGGCTTTGCAGAGCGATGGCTCCGAAGCCGTGCGCGGAGACCCGCAGCACGTCGCGGCGCGTGCGCGCCTTGAGGAAGTGATCAGGGGATGTATACAAACTCATTGCGGTTGAGTAGCGCCAGCGCGAAATCCTCGAGCGGCCCATGCTGCGAGAAGAACTCGCGGGCCATGCGGACTTCCACTGGCTTGGGAGCGCGGGCCAGGGCCAGTTTATAAGCGCGCCGCACCTGGCAATTACGGTTGTCCGCGCCGCATTCACGCCGCAGGCGCTCGGCGAAGCGTTCGGATTGCTGGTGGGCGAAAGTGCTGTTCATCATCGACAGCGCCTGCAGCGCGTGCGTGCTCACGGGACGCACGGGGCACGACGACATCGCGTCGGGCTGATCGAAATTAGCTAAGAAAGGCAAACGCACGGTGCGCTTGTTCAGCAGATAGATGCTGCGGCGGTTGAATTGCGCCGGATCCGGATCGACGGGCCAGAGGTTATCTGGTTCTCCTTCCGTGAAAATCTGATCGTAGACTTCCTTGTCAATCGGCGTCTTCACCGGCTTACCGCCGAGGCGGGAATTCAGATAGCCGTTCACCATCAGCATCGAGTCGCGGATGGCCTCGCCTTCCAACCGCCTCCGGTTCATCCGCCAGTAATACTTGTTTTCCGGGTCAATCTTCGCCTTCGCCTCGTCATGCAGTGTCGCTTGCCGGTATGCGCTCGACATCACAATCAGCTTGTCGATTGCTTTCACGCTCCAATTGCGGGCCATGAATTCCGTGGCCAGCCAGTCCAGCAACTTCTGGTTGGTAGGCCGCGCTCCGAGCAGCCCGAAGTCATTCGGCGTAGCCACAATGCCCGTACCCATGCGGAACTGCCAGATGCGGTTCACCATCACACGCGCCGTCAAAGGATGCTCGGGCGATGTGAACCACCTCGCGAGCGCGGCGCGCCGCATCGCGGGGGTCTCCGGAGCGTTCGACGCAATGCCCCCGATGACCCGCGGAAATCCCGGCGTGACGGAGGCGATCTTGTGCCGGTAGTCGCCTACCTTGAGGATGTATGTCTCCGGAGCCTTGTCCGCATCCGCAACGGCATAGGCGGTCTCCGGCTCATCGGGCTCCGTGTATTCGAGCTTGTGTAGCTGTTTGCGAAACTCCGCGCGCCGCGCCTTTACATCCGGCGGCAGCATGGCCAGCACCTCATCCCACGATACTTTCAACTGCCCTTCAGCTTCCTTGGCAAGACGATTGGCTTCTTCGTCCCGTTTTTCCTTGGGAGTGTCATAAGCGGCGCGGAATTTCGGATCGAGCGTCTTGTATTTCTCCGCCCGCAGCCGCTCGCGGTAAGGTTTCTCGATCTCTTTAATCTGATCTTCGATGGGCTTCAGCCGCGCCTTGTATGCCTTCTCCGCCTCTTCGTAGGCCTTCTTTTCCGCATCGGAGGCAAGCACCGTGTCCTTCAATTCCGTGGAAGCCAGCACGGCCTGCAAGCGGTAGTAATCGGACTGCGGGATGGGGTCGAACTTGTGATTGTGGCAGCGCGCGCAGCCCACGGTGAGGCCGAGGAACACGGCGCCCACGGCTCCGGTCATCTCAGTGAGAACCTCCTGCCGGTTCATTTCCTCATCCTGATTTCCGCCCACCAGGTGAATGGGCCCGGCGCGATGAAATCCCGTGGCGATCAGCGCTTCCTTGTTGCCCGGAAACAGTTCGTCCCCGGCCAGTTGTTCCTGCACAAAGCGGTTGTACGGCTTGTCCGTATTGAACGCGTGGATCACGTAATCGCGATACCGCCATGCATGCGGCCGCTCCTTGTCGGCTTCATAACCATTGGTGTCGGCATAGCGGGCTACGTCCAGCCACCGCTGCCCCCAGCGTTCCCCGTAGCGCGGCGAAGCAATGAGGCGATCCACCACCTTCTCGTAGGCATCCGGCGAAACATCGCGCAGGAACATCTCCACTTCCTTCGGCGCCGGCGGCAGTCCTGTGAGATCAAGCGTCAGGCGGCGAATCAGCTTTTCTTTTTCCGCGGGCTGCGAAGGCGAGAGTCCCTTCGCCTGCATCGCCTCCAGCAGAAACGCATCGATCGGCGTGCGAACCCACTTGTCAGACAACGCAGGCACGGCAGGCTGCCGCGGCTTCTGGTAGGCCCAGTAGTTACGGCGCGGCGCCATCCAGGCTTCGTCCTTGGCATAGTCCGTATAAGGACCCGAGGCCAAGGCCCCCAGCGAGAGCGCCAGCAGGCAGGCAGACGTATTTCGCATCCGTCGCGTCATCGAGTCAATCTTTCAACTAACCAGTTCAGAAGTATACAGACATTCTATGCAACTGCGGCGTCACGTGGGTCAGGCAGAACGAGCGATCGATCGCTGGGCGGCTGAGAGAGACTGAGCGAGTTGGGGATCAGCAAACCCGGGAGTAAGATGTTATCCTTAACTCGCTTCTCCGATTCGACGGTTTCGGACGTATTCCGTGCAGGAATTCGAATTAACATACAGGCGGTATCGCGACATTGTGATGCGTTTCGCGATGCAATGTGTGGAACGCAGGGACATCGCGGAGGAAATCACGGCCGGCGCTTTCCTGCGGCTACACAAGAGCTGGAAGACCATCTGCGGAGACGATTACGCGGAAGCGGCGGTCCGCTTGGAAACGCTTGTTCCGAAGTATCCGGACAGAGCCGAGCCGCTGTACTACCTGGGTGTGTGCCGGTTATTCCTGAACCGGAATGAAGCGGCGATCGGACTGCTGCGTACTGCCCGCGTCCGCGACGGCGGCGCGCTCGCGGACGACATTTCGTGGTATCTCGCGGCGGCTTGCGATCGCGCCGGACGAAGCGCGGAGGCCCGCCGCGTGGCGGAAGGGCTCTGCCGGGGTTCGAGCGAGTACAAGGCCAGGGCATGCGCCGCCGCGGCTCGACTGACGGCAAGGTGATTCGATGCGCTGCCTGGCCATGCTCCTCCTGCTGGTTCCGTTGCTGCCGGTATCGGCGCAGAGGACCGCGGCCGAGTGGTTGAGGCGCGCCGATAGTCTTTTCCGTGGCGGGAATGTTGCCGCGGCACAGCGCGCCATCGAGCAGACGATCGATCTCGCCATGCAGCAGCACGACGAACCCATAGAAGCGCAGGCGCGACTCACTTTGGGAGCGCGGCTAAGCCAGCAGGCGCAGTATGAGGCGTCGGACGTTCAGATGCATGCGGCGCTCGCGCTATACGAGCGATCGGGAAACCGTCGAAAGGCCGCCGAGAGCCACACGTTTCTCGGGCAGAACGCCTACATGTCCGGCAGATACGAGGAAGCTCGCGGCGAGTACGAAAGAGCGATGGCGATCTTCGAAACGCTCGAGGACTGGGAGGCCGTTGCGCGGATGCATTACAGCCTTACATTCTTCGGCGCAGCCACGGAGCAGTTGAATCATTTACAGCGCGGGTTGGAGCTCGCGCGGAAAGCCGGATCCCGGAGAGCCGAGGCCGAGCTTCTGCATGCGCAAGGAGATTGGGCGTATGGAGCGGACGACTTCGATGCAGCGTTCGAATCTCTGAGCCAGGCGCGGTCGATTCTGGAGGCGCTGGGGGACCAGCGGGCGCTCGCGCGCACGTTGACCAGCATCGGGCGTCTCTATCGCGTGCATGGGCATCCGGACCAGGCGCTCCTCTGTTATCGGCAGGCGCGGGATCTTCAGAGGGAAGCGGGCGACGCGCAGGGCGGCATACAGAGCCTGGTTGCGATGGGAGTCGCCCTGAATCTGCTGGGCAGATCTTCGGAAGCTCTTCGCTACGACCAGGAAGCGGTTCAGCTTGCGCGAAAGTCCGGCTCGCCGCTGCTCATCAAATACACCCTCGAGGCGGTGGCCTCATCGAACATGCACCTCGGACAGTATGCGGCCGCGGCGTCGGTGCTGGAGGAGGCGCGGCACATGCCGCCGCCGAGGATCGAGACATTGATGCTGTTGTCGTCGGCTCGTTTCCACCTTGGCCAGTATGAAGCGGCTCGGGATGCCGCCGAGGAGGGGCTCCGATCGGCCCGCGAACATGGAGAACTCAGGCGCAGCCTGCTGGAGAACCGCGCGCAGGCGCTGTGGAAATTGGGCAAAAGCGAGGAAGCGGCTCGCGATGTCAGGGAGTTGATGAAAGCGGTGGAAGAAGCCCGCGCCAAGCTAGTGTCCACGGATTTCATGAAGCAGGGGTTTTCGGATACGGACCGGGCAGCCACCGGGCTTTCGATCCAAATCCTGCTCGACACAGGTGACGCTCGCGAGGCGCTGGAAGTGGCGGAACGGGCGCGCGGCCGGGCGTTGCTGGACCTGCTGGCGGCGAAGAACGTGGCATACCGGCGAACCGCGGCGACGGCTCCCAGCGAGAGTGCGCCAGCGCTGGCAAGGCGGCTGAACTCCACCATTCTCGCTTACTGGGTGGACGAGCGCGGGACGGTGATCTGGACGGTATCTCCGGAAGGGCGAATCAGTCACGCGCGCACCGCAACGGGCGCGCAGACGCTCGAGCGATGGGTTCTCGAGGCGATGGCTGGTTCCGGAAACGGATCGAAGATTGCCACCCGAAGCGGAAGCGCGATCCTGGCCGGCAGCCCGGCGCGAGCTCCCTGGCGGCAGCTTTATGATGCGGTGATACGCCCCATCCGCTCCAGCTTGCCCTTGAAGGCGGGGAGCCGGCTGACGATCATTCCGAGCGGTCCGCTTTTTCGGGTGTCGTTCGCCGCATTGCTGGACGAACGCAACCGGTACCTGATCGAGAAGTATGCGCTGCATTACGCGCCTGCGATCGACGTATTCGAGTACACGGACAAGGCGCGGCAGCGGGCCGCGGGGTTGCCGGCGCGGTATCTGCTGGTAGCGAATCCCGCTGGAATGCCCTCCGCGGATGGTAAGCCGTTGCCGGCTTTACCAGGATCGGAGCAGGAGGCGGAGAGGATCGCCGCTCTTTTGCCGGCTGGATCGGGCGTGCTGCTGAAAGGTAAGCAGGCGGACGAGGCCAGCGTGAGGACGGCAATGCCGGCGGCCAAGGTGATTCACCTGGCCACTCATGGGATCATCGACAACCACGACCCGCTGGGTTCCTTTCTGGCCTTGGGAAGAACGGTGGGGCGCCCGGGCGGCAACGGCCGGCTGACGGCTGCCGAGGTTTATAAGCTCGATCTGCGCGCCGACCTCGTGGTGCTGAGCGCTTGCAGCACAGGCCTCGGCCGTATTTCCGGCGATGGTGTAGCGGGACTGGCGCGCGCATTCTTCTATGCGGGCGTAGCATCGGTCCTGTCCACAGTTTGGGATGTGGCGGATCTGACGGCGGCACGGCTGATCGAGGATTTTTATCGCTCGGAGGGAAGGAGCGGTAAGAGCGAGGCACTGCGGAATGCGCAATTGCGGCTGATTCGCGCATTGCGAAGAGGCGAGGTGCGCGTCGATACACCGTTCGGCGCGTTGCCGCTGCCGGAAGAGCCGGCTCTGTGGGCCGGCTATGTGCTGCTGGGCGAGCCGGATTGAGGGCGTGCCTGCGTTGCGAATTGTGGTGCCGCGCTTGAAGACTGGATCTCTACACGCCTCTGGCTGCCGGCGCGCTGCCTTCGCCGGATAGATTCTGCTCTGTGTTCCGGTTATGCGCTGCCGGCGAGCCCGCTGGTGTGTCGAAAGGACGTCACCGTCGCGCCAGCAGCACGAAAGCCAGTAGCGCGATTCCCGTGAGCAATAGCGAACCGGGCTCCGGCACGCTCGCCGGCTCATTCTGTGTCAGGACCGGAGCCGCCAGCAATAAGTCCGTCCGCTCCGGGTCCGATGCGTACGACTGACCCGGCCCGGTCTGGCTCAGGTCGAACACGAAAAGCACATCGGTGCCGTCAGGATCCAATGTCGGAACCGGAGATCCGGTGCTGTAATCGAACAGGACGAAGGCCAACGAATCCGGTGGCCCGCCGGCAAAGTTCGTGGTAAGTGCAAGGTCGAATGACAGGCTGGATCCTGGGAAGAAATCCTGAGAGTACATGTTGAAGAAATCGGTATCTGTCAGCGTCACGCCGCCCGGGAACGATCCGGATCCGCCGCCGGTAAACATGGCATTGCCAACCAGACTGCCCCCTCCGAACTGCGCATTTGCCGCAGTGACGCTGTTGTTGGCCGTAGCGTCGCCATCGATGAGGTAGAGCATCATCGAGTACAGCCCTCCAGCGAGAGGGGACGTATCCAGGAAAACGGTGAACGTGCTCGCATGCCCGGCAGAAAGACTCAGCGAAAAAAACAGAACCGGATTCAGAAACAGACCTTTCATGGCATCTCCTCTCATCGTGTGTTGGGGCCCGTGAGCACCCCGGCCTTGTACGTGATTCGATTCCTTAGGTCAGAGTTCGTGAACCAGAGCTGGTAGGTCAGCGTCTGTTGACGCAGAAACTTGCCGCTCGGATTCAGGTCGATAAACGGACTGCCCCCCGGCAGGTTGCACGCGGTCCTGCCGTTCATGTTATTCAATGCCGCGTTGGGGCTGAGATTCTCAAGGACAAGGGCAATGGATCCGTCGTAATCGGACGGGCCGATATTCGTCACAGTAACTCTCTGTGTGAAAAGATTCTTGGTAACGTCCCACTTAAACACGTCAGGTGTCACACTCATGTACTGAGTAACATTGGCGGCGCACAGTAGAGTAAGTGTGATAGTGTTCGATGTGACGCCGCTCATTGTGGCTGAAATATCTGAAGAGCCATTGGCTACAGTAGTGGCGAATCCGGCAGCCGAGATGGCCACCGCCGCCGGGTTGCTGGAACTCCAGGTAACCTGCGAAGTGAGGTTTGCGGTCGAATTGTCGGCATACTTGCCCGTGGCCGTGAACTGCTCCCCTTGCCCCCATTGCAAGGATGTAAAAGGGGCGCTGATGACAATGGACGTCAACGCCGGGGGCGAGACCGTAATCAGGACCGCGTTGGATTGAATGCCGTTCAACGAAGCCGTGATGTTGGAGGAGCCGAAAGCAAAGCCATAAGCCACTCCGGCCGAGTTGATGGTGACGGCTGCATTCGATGAATTCCACGTTACCTGGTAGGTGAGGTCAGCGGTTGTGCCGTCACTGTAAGTTCCGGTTGCCGTGAATTGGTCCGTAGCGCCCTTGAGAATGGAAGTGTACGCAGCGCTGATCACGATGGAAGCCAACGCCGCATTGGAGAACACATAGGCGGCGCCCGAGTTGGCCGGGCCATAAACATCACCGTTACCGCCGGCTAATATATTGTTGCCGCTGGCGGCGACGGACATGCCAAACCCGTCACTATAACCCTGATACGTCGAGGCTTTAATCATCTGCGGGTACACACCGGGCCGGAACAGGTATGTGGAGGACCCGGCTGGAGCCCCTACGACTGTTGTATCGCCGCTCATCGCCACGGAGTAGCCGAACTGCTGAGCAAAGATCGGGTTGGAAGACTTCAAGTAAGCCGGCGCGCTCCACTGTCCGAGCGAGCGGGTGAAGAGATACGCGGCCCCCGAATTCGGCGTGCTGTTGTCGCTTGGCGATGTGCCGTTACCGGCCTCGCGAGGGGCCCCGACGACGGCGGTGTCTCCGTCGATGGCCACCGAAAAACCGAAGCCGTCTCCGTAATCCGGATTCGAGGCTCGGAGAGTGGCTTGCATCGTCCACACGCCGCCCGTCCGTGTGTAGACGTGCGCAAGGCCGGGGTTCACGCCCAGCACCTGGTTCGGCTCGCCGATCATCATCGTATCGCCGCTTATGGCGACGGATTGGCCAAAGTTGTAAGGTAGCGCCCAGGTTATTGTAGAGACGAGGTAGAGTTGCGGAGTCCAGTCCGTCCCCACGCGCGTAAAGATGTTCGCCGAGCCGATGCCCTGAGTGCCCTGTGCGTCATCGTCGTTGGGAGCACCCACCACGACGGTGTCTCCGCTGATCGCGACGGACCAACCGAAACGCGCGACCGGCCGGGGATTTATCAGGCCAGACCCGGTGAACGCTTGCAGGTAGGCCTGCTGGACGGCAGTTTTCGGCACGCACCACGCGCCACCTGGGACGACGCATAGAACAATCTCGAATACGTAAGCTGCCCCTGCCTGGAGCCGCGTTTGCCCGGCAACGTTCGCGGTTTTCCCCGAGGCGCCCACCACAATCGTTCGTCCGCTGATCGCCACGGACCAGCCGAAAAAGTCGCCGACAGCCGGACCCGGATTGGCGGCCTTGAGGTAGATCGCCTGCATCCAGCCGGACGGACTGTTGACAAAAACGTAGGCAGCGCCCGCATTGATGAGGCTATTGTCGGCCTCCGAACTGCCGTTGCCGCGTTCAAATGGAGCCCCAACCACCGCTAGGTCGCCGTCCATCGCGACAGAGTATCCAAACTGATCGCTCCGGTCCGGGTTAGACGCCTGCAGATACGTCTGTTGGGCGAACGGATCCACGGTGACCGGATATAGGGCATTCTCATCCTCAATTTCGATGCGCAGCCCCTGGTCTTCACGCACAAAACGCGCGCCGAGTTCCCGGCCCAGGGCGTCAGTCACTCTTAACCCGCCGTAGTTGACCAGGGCTTCGCTGTTCTCAGGTTGTACGAATGCGACACTCCCGCCGCCGGGAGCGATCCTTGGTTCCAGCCCGCCCCGGATCTCCAGGTGAAATTGCAGCTCTTTCCCGTGCCCGGGCCGAGCCGCCACAGTGTAGCCGTGCTCCAGGCGGTCGCCGTTTTGGATCCACTCGCGAACATATTGATCCCATTGATAAGAAATCTTCTCAACGTCGGTGAACACTCTGGCCCGCGAGACTCGCCGCGGCTCGCCTTTGTAGCCGTATGAAGTGAGGCGCAGACCCCACCGCCACGATGCGTGCTTCGGCGTCACTTCAAATCCTCGCCCGTCGAAGAAAGTCGACCAGTCCTGCTCGTAATTCTGAGCGCGCCAGCCGCCCTCGACAGTGGATACCGCGTGCCGGTGGCGCATGTGTTCCTTTCGGATGGCGGACCAATCAGAATCCGACAGGCTCTTTGCCGCGGCGGAAGCGCCTGGCACAAGCACCAGCGCGGCAAAGGGCACAGCCGTGTGCCGGCCGGAAACGCCCGCTCCGCAACATCCCGGCTGCCCGCGCCATCGCAGACAGTGTGGCCCGCACGGCCCAAAATAAGGATCCGTTCATCGCGTATCTCCCTGACCCGGCGTCCAGCGCAAGCCGCCTGGCGTTGAGGTCGTATGGAATACGCGCAACGGCGCGGAAAGGGAATAATGGCCTGGATTTTTCTTTCGGCTGTGTTCCCATTGTGTGATCCGGCCGTGGAGTCTGATTGCTGTCCGCCGGGAAAATGGTACACTCCGGGCCATGATCCGCCGTTTGACCGCCGACGACGTCATGGAAAACATCAACGGCCTCTGCGCCCTGTTATCGGACGCGGTCGATAGCGGAGCCTCCATCGGTTTCCTGCCGCCGCTTGATCCCATCGAGGCGCTCGCCTATTGGGACAGCGTACGTCTCGCCGTGCATGACGGCTCTCGCATCCTGCTTGCCGCATTCAGCGGCGCCGAATTGGCCGGAACCGTCCAACTCGATCTCTGCATGCGCGCTAACGGGAGACACCGCGCGGAAGTGACAAAGCTGATGGTCCACCGCGGCGCCAGACGCAAGGGTCTCGGGACCGCGCTCATGGCTGCGGTGGAAGAGGCGGCCCGCGCCGAGGGGCGCTCCCTGCTGGTGCTCGATACGCGCAAGGGAGATCCCTCCGAGGCCGTCTACCGCGGCACGGGATACCAGGTGGCCGGAGAAATCCCGAACTACGCGCGCAGCGCCAACGGCGAACTGCACCCCACTGTCCTGTTCTACAAACAGATCGAGTGATTTTCCAGCTAGTTAGTTAGCGCACTCCGCTCTTCTCGCGCGCGGAGAGGAACTCGTCGCCTTTGCGCCAGGTGGGCATTGTTTGGCTTTCGGCAACGTCCAGGCCGATGGTGAAGCCGAACTTGGCCATTTCTTCCATGCCGGAGAAGTCCCACGAGGGGTTGTATTCGTCGGAGGGCTGGTGGTAGTGCTTACTGTTGTACTCTTCGAAGATCTTTTCGCCATAACCGGCGGGCTTGCCGGCGAATTGGGTTCCCATGTTGATGGAAAAAGCGGGGACACCGGCGCGGGCGAGAGCGAAGTGATCGGACCGGTAGAAATGTCCGGCCTCGGGGTGGGGATCGGACTGGATGGAGAGGCGGAAGCGCTGCGCCACGTTTTGCACGACCGGCCAGACGGTGGTGCGCTCGGCTCCGGTGACGACGACGTCGGTGGTGCGGCCGAAGGGGTAGAATGCGTCGAAATTGAGGTTGAGCGCGGTTTTTCCGGCGGGAATGAAGGGATGCGCGCCGTAGTATTCGGCTCCGCGTAGGCCGTTCTCTTCGGCGGTGACGAAGAGGAAGAGGGCCGAGCGGCGCGGCTTGTGAGGAAGGGCCTGCCAGGCGCGGGCGATCTCGAGGACGATGCCGCAGCCGGTGGCATTGTCGACAGCCCCGTTGTAGATACGATCGCCGTTCACAGGCTCGCCGATTCCGAGGTGATCCCAGTGGGCGGTGAAGATGACTGCCTGATCCTGGAAGCGAGGATCGCTGCCGGGGAGGATGCCGGCGACGTTGCGGGATTCGACGGAGCGCACCTTGGCAGGGAAGTTGCCGCGGAAGTGAACGGGCAGCGGGATGGCGCGGAAGCCGGGAGTATCGGCGAGTCTCAGCATCAGCTCGGAGGACTTGCCGATGGAGGAAAAGATACGATCGCCGACTTCCCGGGTGACCCAGCCCGCGAAGTGGAGAGCCGGGACTCCGGGTTCGAGTTTGACCTGCATGTCTTCGCGTCCCCACGAACTCCTGACAACGTCCCAGCCATAGCTGGCGGTGGGGGAGGTGTGGATGATGATGCAGGCGGCGGCTCCACGGCGGGTGGCTTCCTCGTACTTGTAGGTCCAGCGGCCGTAGTACGTCAGCGCTTTGCCGGTGAAGAATTTCGGATCATCGGAGGGCGGCTCGTTGGTGAAGAGGACGACGACTTTGCCGCGGACATCGATTCCTTTGTAGTCGTCCCACCCGTATTCCGGCGCGGTGATGCCGTGACCCACGAAGACGGCGTCCGCATCAAGAGTGGAAGACTCGTTCTGCTGCTGGGTGAGGCCGACGAAATCGTCGAGCCAGCGAAGCGGGAGAGGGTTTCCCTGGATTGTAGCGGAGAGGGTGGCGGAGGGGAGCGGATGGACACCGACGAGTGGGACGCGCTGAAAGAAGGAATCGTGATCGCCGGCGGGCTTGGCGCCGATCAAGGCGAGTTGAGCGGCGATGTATTCGGCTGCGAGATCACCGCCCCGTGTTCCGACGCCGCGGCCTTCGAGCAAGTCGCTCGCCAAGAACTTGACGTGGGCCCTGATGCGCGCGCCGGCAATATCCTGCGCCGCGGCGAGAGAGGGGCAGAGGGCCAGAAGGCAGAACATCCTCATCTAGTTCGAGTGTAGCGCGGGCTACCTTTTGAGCAGTGCAAAGGCCTTTTGCATCGCGGCAAGGGAGACAGAGAGCGCCTGGTCGCGGGGCATCCGGCGGAGGGCTTCGTTGAATGGTTCGGGACGGACGGGGCCATCGTAACCGATGGTTTGCAGGGCGTTGAGGAAGGCGGCGACGTCGATGACACCGGTGGCGCAAGGCAACTCACGGACGGAGTCGATCTGCTGATCGGCGGGGATGCCGGCGGGCGCATCGTTCAGATCGACGGAAACCACATCTTTGTTGGCGAGCGACAGGATGTCATCTCGTGTCTCGTGGGCGGTGTACCAGTGCCAGCTATCGAGAACGAAGCCGGCATTGTTCGCGCCAATGGCGGCGATGAGTTCCTTGGTTTCGGCCATGGTGTGAATGAACGGGTATCGCCGGGAAGCCCATAGAGTCTTGGGGGCAACATATTCGAGGCCGAAGCGGATGTTGTGTTGCGCCAGGACGCCGGCGATAGCTCGGAGGCGCTTGACGTGGAGATCGAAGTTCCGGCGCGAGGTGAGCGTATCGTGAGAAGGATTGAGCCATGTGCCCATGCGGGCGACTCCGGCCTGCTCCAGAGCTTTCGCCTGGGCAGGCAGGGCGTTCATGCCTTCGGCGAACTTGTCGTCCGTGGAGCGGAAATCCACGGAAAGGGAGGCGCAGCCCCAAACCAGGTGGCGCGCGGCGAGGAAATCTTTGATCCTGCGAATCTGCTCACTCGAGATGCTTGCGAGGTAAGCAGGCTGCGGTTCGACAGCTTCGTAGCCGTAGTAGTGGGCGAATTCGAGGGTCTCCATCTGATCCGCCTTGACGCCGATGGAGCCGGGGGTGAGATGGATGGTCATCTTGCGATCAGGCGGGGGCATAGGGAGTCCTCATCTCTCTTTACAGCGTACAACCGTGATGAGAGTGCAGGGGCTGAACGGCGTTCTGAACATAATGGGGTGGAACCGGAAGAAATCTTAATTGCTGGTGGAACAAAACCGTTCCGGGATTCGTCCGTCTATATAACAAACGAGAACGCCTCCTTGCGATACCCTTTCCCCAACACACCAACCTCGCAAGGAGGCGCTATCCATTCAGTGCGCACTGTTCGTATCTGAACAGTGATCCCCATTCTACACCTGTTTTGTTTCGGTGCAAGCGTTTTCTTTCGGCGTATTGCGTTACAGATTCGCCTGGAGTGGGTCCTTGGCGCGTTTCCCGATTAGCGGTTGATTGAGAAACTCCACAAAGGGGGCCATGGTCTGAAACCGTTTGACCAGTTCGGGAAGGAGTTGGGCGGTGACGACGCAGGCGGGATCGAGGCGGGTATCGAACAGGGTCCAGTGTTTGTATCGAATGAGGTCGGCCGCGGGGTCGTCCGGCGAAAAACCTTTGGGGACGCGGGAGAGTTGTTGCGCCCACAACTCGCCCATCAGTTTGCGCAGCGTGGCTGCACGGAGAATTTTGCGGAACTCTTCGTGGTGTTCGGCGAGGTGATTGCGGATGGAACGAAGTTCATCAGGTCCGGGCATATACACGCCGGCGGCGACTTCGATCTCATCAGGGGCCACGCTGAAGTAATAGCCCGCGCTGACGTGTCTTTCCATGCCGGCGCGGGAAAATGAGGCGGCGATGTGCGTTTTGTAGGGAGTCTTGTCCTTGCTGAAGCGGGTATCGCGGTAGATACGGTAGATGGCCTTTTTGGGATCGGTGATGTAGTGCGGGGCGAAGCGAACGAAGTGGCCATTGAGGGCATCCACGAGTTGCTCCATGGGAGCTTTCACGTTCTGATCGAAAATCTCTTTACGGGGTTGAAACCACTCGCGTTTGTTGTTTTTCTTCAATCCGCGCAGCAGGGCGATGCCCTCTTGAGGAAATCCCGGAAAGCCCTTTCGCACAATGAATGACTCCTATAATCAAAGAAATGCCCATCACGCAAGCGGCGCTGGAGGCGCTAGGCGCGCTACCGCGGACAGACGTAAGACAGCATGTTCCCTTGAGCCAGTATACGAGGTTTGGAATCGGGGGCCCGGCCTGTATTGTTTGTGATTGCGCGGAGGAGGAGCCGTTCCTGGAGGCGGTGGAGATCGCGCGGGAGAGCGGACTGGAGTTCGCGGTGCTGGGCCAGGGCTCGAACGTGATTGTGAGCGACCGCGGTTTTCCAGGGATCATTTTGCGCTACACGGCGGACAGCATGCGCATGGACCAGGGAGCCCTTTGGGTGGAGGCAGGCGCGGTGCTGCAGCGGCTGGTGGATTTCAGCATGGAACAGGGACTGGAAGGGCTGCACACCATGACCGGCATACCAGGATGGGTGGGAGCCGCGATCTACGGAAACGCCGGAGCGTATGGGCATTCGATCTCGGAGTTCGTCCGCGGCGTGCGGTATTTTGATGGCCGCGTGGTGCGCGAATTGGACAAGGCAGGGTGCGAGTTTGCTTATCGGGAAAGCATCTTCAAACGGCGGAAAGAGTGGGTGATTCTAGCGGCGGTGCTGCAACTGCCCGGCGGGGACAGGGAGAGGCTGCGCGCGAAGGCGGCGGAGATCCTGGAGATGCGGAACGCCAAGTATCCGCCCACGATGAAATGCGCCGGGAGCATTTTCAAGAACCTGCTGATGCGAGAGTTGCCCGAGCGTGTGCGGGAGCAGGTGCCGGGTTCCGTGGTGCGGGAGGGGAAGGTGCCGTCGGCATGGTTCCTGGAGCAGGTGGGCGCGAAGGGGATGCGCCGCGGAGACATCCAGGTTGCGCACTACCACGCCAACCTCATCTATAACGATGGGCAGGGGAGTTCGGCGGATCTGGTGGCGGTGATCGGCGAGTTGAAAGACCGGGTGGCGGCGCGGTTTGGGCTGCGGCTGGAGGAAGAGGTGCAATACATCGGGTTCGAGCAGGCAGCAGAAGGCGGCGCGGGTTAGGCTCCTTCCCTGCCCGCTTTGGCGAGCCAGTTCCGAAACATGGCGGCGAAGTCCTGGGCGTCCTTGGCGGCGCGCAGTTCCTCGACGGTATATTTCATCTTTCGGCGCCAGTTCGGGTATTGCCAGGTGCTGGCTGGCAGGTTCTGCTGTTCGGTTTCCTTGGTCAGATCTTCCTGGTTGAGGACCATGAGCATCGAAGGCGTCTGGACGAGGAATCCGATGATGGCGTTGTGGAGTTCGCCCGCGAGTTCGGGGACTTGATCCACGGTTTTCGGGAACCAATCCGGCAGCAGGCGCAGTTGGTGGAGCGTATCGAGCATCTGCTGTTTGTCGGCGGCGCGCTCGGCGTATTGGCGGCGGCATGCCTGCTCGTCCGATAGGCCGGCATCGCGGCGGGCTTCGATGTCTCGGCCGGTCCAGAAGCCCGCGAGCGTGGGGAGATCGTGGGTGGTCGAGGCGACCAGGGACTGGCGGGCATATTCGTCCGGGCGGTAGAATCTGCCGGAGTTGTCTTTTTCGAAGTAGAAGACTTTGTAGCTGAGAATCCTGGATTGATCGAGAGCCTCGCGGACATGGTCAGTAACGGTGCCGAGGTCCTCTCCCACGATGAGGAATTTACCGCGAACGCTTTCGAGGGCGAGGATGCGGAGGAGGTCTTCGTAGGAGTCCTGAACATAGGCTCCGTGCTTGGCATCCATGCCGTCGGGGATCCAATAGAGGCGGAAAAGCCGCATGACGTGGTCGATTCGCAAGGCTCCGCCGTGACGGCTGTTGGCGCGGATGGTGTCGATGAACAGGCGGTAGCCGTCGTCGTGATGCTGGACGGTATTGGGAGGGGGGAAAGCCCAGTCCTGCCCGTCGGGGGCGAACCCGTCGGGCGGGGAGCCGACGCGGCATCCGGAGACGAAGAACGGACGGTAGGCCCAGAGGTCGGCGCCGCATTTGTCGGTGGCGAGCGCCAAGTCATGGTACAGGCCGACGGGGAGCCCCAGCGAGTCCGATTTGTCCTGTACGGCCTGAAGCTGCTCGTCGATGAGCCATTGAAGGAATTTGTGGAACAGGACTTGGCGGGAATGCTGTTGTTGAAAGGCGGCGACTTCCGGGGAAGCGGGATCCTGGTATGGCCGGGGCCAATCGGGCCAGACCCAGAGATCGCGATTACGCCGATGGAGATGGTCCCAGAGGGCGCAATAAGTGGCGAATCTGTCGAGGCGGCCGCCTTGTTGTCGGACGAAGCGCTGAAAGGACTGGGTGCGCGGAGATTCCGGATGGCGCAGGAACTCGCGGAAGAGGAGTTGAAGGAAGAAGCGCTTCAGGCGCCAGACGCGTTCGTATTCGACGAAAGGCGCATCGCGCAATTCGGCGAGCTGGTGGCGAACGGAATCTGAGGCGGCGAGCTTTTGGACGATAGGGGAAGACGGGAATTCGGCTACGCGCTCTACGTCGATGTAGAGCGGATTGCGGAAGAGGGCCGAATTGGGGAGGTAAGGACTGGTGTTGTAGGGCTGCCGGTTCTCGATGGCGTGCAGCGGGTTGAGCGCGAGGAAGCTGCCATGGAGGTCTCCCTTGAGCCAGGAGAGGAGATGTTCGAGGTCAGTGAAGTCGCCGCATCCCCAGTTGCGTTGGGAGCGCACACCGTAGAGGCTGACGGCAACCCCGGCAAGCCGGCCGCCTGCTTCCAAGGCGTGGGGCAGCCATGCGCGATCGGGGGTCACGATGAGGCGGGACTCATGGTGGGGTTGGCCTTCGATGGCGGTGCGCACCCGATAGTAACCAAGGGGAAGAGGCCCGTTTGACCAATGGTAGGTTTTTTCGATGTACTTTCTGCCGGCGATGGTTGTTTCGCCCACCTGCGGCAATCCGGCAAGATCCACGCTCTTTTGTGTTTGTGTTCCCTCTTCGGAAACTATGGTGAGGTGGAGGGGGCGGTTGGAGAGTTCGAGAGGAACACGAAGCGGCAGCGACAGAGGCTTTTCGCCGGACACGACGAGACACAACGGCAGCGGATGGCCCCACTGCTGAAGGCGGCGGGCTTCGAGGGCCTGCCGGAGATGGGAAGGGGAATCGCAGGGAACGCCCAGAGAGCGGAGGATCGCCTGTTTGACGGCAGGGTCGGGAACATGATGATTGCCCCAGATGTCCCAGAATTCTGGCTCGATACGCCATTCCAGGGCTGCCTGATCGAGCAGTTTGGCGTAGCCGGCGGGTTCGAGTACTTCCTCAGGTTGGGTTGACATTCACAAATTTCGATTCTACCTGTTTCCGTGGGATAATCATGACAAAGGAATAGAAGATGCAAGGCATGTCTGCGGAAAACAAGCTGAATCTGACGGATCCGGAAGACCTCTTCGCGCGTCTGGACAACGAGGATTTCCAGCATCTTTCGCAGAGCGTGATCACGACGACGCTGGACAAGGTGGTGAATTGGGGGCGGAAGAACTCCATTTGGCCGATGACGTTCGGGTTGGCGTGCTGCGCGATCGAGATGATGGCAATGAGCGCATCGCGGTTTGACATCTCGCGGTTTGGGGCGGAGGTGTTCCGGGGGTCGCCGCGCCAGAGCGACTGCATGATCATAGCGGGACGGGTATCGCAGAAGATGGCCCCGGTGATCCGGCAGTTGTACCAGCAGATGCCTGAGCCGAAGTGGGTGATCTCGATGGGGGCGTGCGCAACCTCGACGGGTGTGTTCAGCAACTACGCTCTGGTTCCTGTGAACCAGGTGATTCCGGTGGATGTGTATGTTCCGGGCTGCCCGCCGCGGCCGGAGCAGTTGATTTACGGGATCATGCTGCTGCAAAAGAAGATTGAGCAGGAGCAGGGGAGCGTGCTGAAAACCCTTAATCTGGCCTAAGGTTGATCTCCTGTCACAGTTTCAGCGAGGCTGTCCGATGAGGGGACTAGAGGGGGCAAGGGCCTCCTTTGGAGAGAACCTATGGACAGTGGATCAATCAGTCCTGTAGTTACGTCCCTGGCGGCGTCCGCCGCAAACAACCCGAAGCCCACCGAGCGAATGACGGAGCATCGAGAACTCATTCAGGCCGTGCGCGCGCTGAATGGAGCGGAAGTCTTCGGCCAGAATGAAGAGCTTACGTTCCAGCTCGATCGTGACACACACAGGCCGGTGCTGCGGATCGTGGATCGGAAGACGGGCGAGGTGCTGAAGCAGGTTCCCCCCGAGAGCGTGCTTCGATGGGCGCGGCGGTTGAGCACGCCCTGAAAAAGAATCGCAGGGTTCGGACAGAAGGAGACAGGGATCGCGGATCAGCAGGAGGGCTATGTCTTATAACAGTCCGTATGACAATTACGTTGAGTTGAAGGTTCTGTCGGCTAGTCCGCTGGAGCTGGTGACGATGTTATATCGCGCTGCGATTGACTCGCTCGAAGAGGCCCGGCGAGGTCTGGCCTCGGGAGAGAGCAAACGCCGCGCGGGATCGGTGGCCAGGGCATGCGACGTGATTATCGAGTTGACACAGTCACTCAACCATGAGCAAGGTGGGGAACTGGCTCGCGATCTCCTGGAATTGTATGACTACACACTGCGCCGGATTCATGAGAGCAACCGGGAGGGGGATGATGCCGGGTTCCGGGAAGCCATCCAGTTGTTGACAACGCTGCTCGATGGCTGGCAATCGATTGCGAGTTCCATGGATGCGACGGCGGCCGAGGTTCTGGAGCACGAACATCAGCCGCTTCAGTGTTCATTTTGAGGATGGAGCGGATGAGCGGAGCGGAAAGACAGGTTCGCTAAGGGCTCCTGATTCCTGGGAGCCTTGACGAGTGTTGCCGGAAGAGCCGCTGGACATCGCGTGATGGGCGGCAAACTGGCTGGCCACGAGTCTGGCGAGACCGAGCCCCCCGCCTTTGGCTATATCGTTGGCAAGATACTCTTCGGCGACATCCATCATCGTGGAGCCTGCCTGATCGCCCTCGCCTCCCAGCGTACCCTGGCTAGCTTCCCGCACCGACTTCAAGAGGTTGCCAATGAACAGGGCCTCGAACGAGGCGGCGGCGCCTTCGATGCCTTTCGGGCGGTCGGCAGGTCCATAGTCCTGCGCAGCGTTTGTTCCGGAAATTTCGTTTATTCTCATTGGTCAAATCACTTCCAGGTCCGCCTCGATTGCGCCAGCCTCCTTGAGGTTTTGGAGAATCGCGATGATGTCGCGCGGGGTGGACCCGATCGCGGTCAGCGCTTTGACCAGATCCTCTACTGTGGCTCCGCTCTTTAGCAGGACGCTCTTTGCTTTCTCTTCTTTCGCCTGTACTCCAACTTGGGGCGTGACGGCTGTTTTGCCGCTCGACAGCGGCGCGGGCTGTGAGACGTCAAACGTGGTTTGGATCTCGACGCTTAATGCGCCGTGTAGAATGGCCACGGGCGCAATTTTGACTTCCTTGCCGAGAACGATTGTTCCGGTGCGTTCGTTGATAATGATGCGGGAGCCGCGATCCGCCTCGACAACGAGATTCTCCACGTCGCTGACAAACTGTACCGGGCGTGTGGAGTAGCGAGATGGGGAGTCCACGGTTATGAGGGCGGAGTTTTCGGCTTTCGCTACCGCGGGTCCTCCCGCGGAGAAGCGCCGGTTGATCGCATCGGCCACACGTGCGGCGGTGGTGAAGTCGGGATTGCGAAGTTGAAGCCGCATCCGTCCTCCGGGGAGTGTGGAGGGAGCGGCCTTCTCAATGATGGCTCCATTGGGAATCCTGCCGGCCGTCGGATGATTGACGGTTTGGGAATTTCCACCTCGGCCGGCAACGAACCCGCCGGTGACGACAGGGCCTTGGGCAACTGCAAATGTTTGTCCATCGGCAGCCTTTAACGGAGTGAGCAAAAGGAGTCCGCCCTGGAGGTTTGGGGCATCGCCGATGGCTGCGACATTGACGTCGATCCGCGTGCCTGGCTGCCCGAAGGGCGGCAGCGTCGCCGTCACCATCACCGCGGCAGTGTTCTTCACCTGAATCGCGAGTGGGTTCACGGTGACGCCCATCTTCTCGAGCATGTTTGTCAGTGATTGGGCAGAGAAGATCGTTTGACGTTTGTCGCCGGTTCCGTTCAAACCCACTACGAGACCATAACCGACAAGCTGGTTATCTCTTACGCCCTCCCAGGAGGCGAGGTCCTTCAGACGGGCAGCCGGAAGCGCGAGCGGCTGGAGCATTAGCATTGCGGCGAGGATGAATGTGCTCATGGCGTCTCAAAAGGGAAGTAGACCTTGCAGAACCCGGTAAAGGATGAACGGACGGCGGATGGCGTCACCTACAACGCCTTTTCCGTTGATGCGAACCTCCAGTTGGGCGAGCCTGTTCGAGGCAATCGAATTGTTCTGGCTGAGGTCCTGAGGGCGGCATACGCCCCTGACAATCACGGTTTGCCGCTCGGAATTGACGGAGATATCCTTGATTCCTTCAAGCACAAGGTAGCCGTTTGGCAGGACGTGAATCACTCGGGCGGCAAGCGAGGTGGTGAGCTGAGTAGAGCGGCTGGTCTGGCCTTGACTGTCGAGTTTGGAACTGCCGCCAAAGGTGGCGAGGTTTGCCAGCGGGCCTGTCGCGGGCAGTGTGCCGGCGAGCGAGGTGATGGAGTTCTGAGAACTCGACTTTCGAGAGGAAGTCGTCACGCCCTTGGCGATCGCCGACGCGCTGTCGCTGACAATGATCATCACCATGTCGTCGACTTGGTAGGCCCGCGGGTCGCGCACGAGATCGCTGAGCCGGTTTCCGCTTCCGTAGAGAGAACCTGGGGATGCGCCGTAGCCGCTGCCGGAGGCCGCATGTTCGCTGGCCGCATTGACATAGCGGTCAATCCCGGAGGGCTGTTCCGGAGCCCGTTTTCGCCATCCTGCCTGAACGCAGAGGGGCGCTATCATCAGAAGCGTTGTCACTCGTCTGTTTATCACTGTTTTCAGCCTCCACAATCACCAATCCATGTTCCTGAATCCGGCCGCGGAACCGTCTTCCGCCCTTTGCCGGCTTTAGCCAGATGAATTCGTTTTCCCTGCCCCCGGTTTCGGCTATCGCGGGCAATCGAAGCCGAATGCCCGCATGATCCACCTCGGCGCTCACGACGTCCCCGGCTTCGACTGTGCGCGGTTTCTTGAGCAGGGACGCAAGCAGCGGTTCTCCAGCGGCAACTCTGCGCCTTACGGTTTGCCCCAAGGCCTGGCTGGCATCCGAGGCCGGGTGTTGCAATGGAAAGACCCTCTGGCGTGTGACGATGATGTCCTCCCGGGTCAGGGGCTTACCGGGTATCAGATCGTGTGCGGCAAACGGGAGATCGCGCTCCACATACATTCTCAACCGGACCCAGACGGGCGTGGTTCGCCGGTCATCGCTCAGAATTCGCCCCCGCCAGAGCACCGCCCGTTCCACCTTTGCAGAATGGGATGCCATCAAGCCGCTCCTGAGAAACTGGAGTTGTCCTTCCGGCACGGGGTAGCGGCTGAAGTCCAGAATCTCGATGGACACCGTGTCATCCTGAATTGCCTTTCGAAGGCTTTCCCGCAGGAGACTTTCGTCGAGATGCCGGGCCGCGCGCTCGATGCAGATTCCCTGCGGGGGAATTCGCATTTCGGCGGGGCGGACACCGAGCAGCCGGCTGAGTTCCTCAGCGCCGATCCACCTTTTGGCGCCGGTAACGGGAGCGCGCATCAGCGGGCGCCCAGCCGCCGGCGCGGGAGCGCCAATAAGCACGGATTCGAGATCAGAATCCAGTACGGAATCGCCCTGGACGAGCACGCAGGAGCCTTCCGCCAGGGCCACAAGGAATAAGAGGGAGAGCAGCATCATCGCGTCATGTTGTTCACTTGCTGATACATTTCGTCCGAAGCGCGAACTACCTTGGAGTTCGCCTCATAGGCCCGCTGGCTCACGATCAGGTTGATGAACTCTTCCACCACGCTGACATTCGATTGCTCGAGGTATCCCTGCTGGAGAGTACCCAGACCTTCCTGTCCCCCGGGATTCCCCAGAGTCGGCTCGCCCGAAGCATCGGTGGGAGCGAAGAGGTTCTTACCAAGACTGTTCAGCCCCGCGGGGTTGGAGAAGTTAGCCAGTTGGATCTGGCCTGCTTGCTGTACCGCGGTCTGACCCGGCAGAGAGTAGCTGACGGTTCCGTCCGAAGCAATCGTGATGGATTGCGCCTCGGGCGGCAGCGTAATCTGTGGCTCGATGGGATCTCCATCGGAAGTAACGACGTTACCGTCGCGGTCGAGATGAAACTCGCCGCTCCTGGTGTAGGCGAGTTCACCGCTCGGACGGCGGATTTGGAAAAACCCCTTTCCTTGAATGACGAGATCCAGGGGGTTGTCGGTGGAGGCGAAATTTCCCTGGGTGAATAGAATTTCGTTGGCCGCGGGTCTGGTGCCAAGCCCCACCTGCAGCCCGCTAGGCACAACGGTTTGCGCACCGGCGGCGGCGCCCGGCTGGACCAGGCTCTGGTAGAGCAGGTCCTGGAACTGCGTTCGGCGCATCTTGAAGCCCACTGTATTGGCATTCGCCAAATTGTGCGCAATATTGTCCACGTTCATCTGCTGGGCCACCATGCCGCTGCCAGCGCTGTAAAGAGACCGTATCATTGTTTTTCCTTTCTCTCTTCGTGATTCATTCTTTTACCCGGGCGACATCTTCCACGGCACGGCGATTCATTTCCGCGCCAAGGGTTATGGCGCGTTGGAGCGTCTCAAACTGGCGCAGGACGCTGACGAGCCGTATGGCCGCTTCCGCCGGCTGATAATTTGTAGTCTCCAGCCTGCCCTGTTCAATTTTTGTGTTCGTTGGCGAGGATGTCTTCGGCACACCGTCATAACGGAAATATGTTGTGCCGGCCTTCGTCAAAGCGGCTTTGTCCGCGAAGTCTACAATGGCGAATCGCCCAACCACCTGTCCGCCCTGACGGATGGCTCCTTGCTCGTCCAGCGCAACCGGTTGATCCGGATTGAGGCGGATCGGCTTCCCGTCGGACCCGCGCACAGAGTCGCCGGCCTGAGTTACGACAATCCCTCCGGAGTTGATTTGAAAGTTTCCATTGCGGGTATAGAGAGTGCCGCCGGCAGAGTCCACAACAAAGAAACCTGCGCCCCGTAATGAAAAATCCAAAGAACTCCCGGTGGGCATGAGGTTGCCCTGGGCAAAGTCGATCCAGTTCTTTTCAATGACGGGACTTGCAGCGGGCAAAGTACCTTCCGGCCCGTCCAAGGCTTCCGGCGCGATATAGGTGCTGTAGTATTCGCGGTCCGCCTTGAATCCGGATGACGTTGCGTTCGCCAGGTTATTGGCGAGCATGTCGAGGGATTCCATTCTAGCCCTGAGGCCGCTGGCCGCCGTCGTGAAGAGAGCATCCATCGCGGAGAGTGAGAGCAGTTTGGTTGCCGAACGGGAAGTCCTTTCAAACCACTTGTTTTTTCGCCGATGAGGGAACAGTGGATGTTTCAAAACGGCAGAACATTGTCGAATTGGAACGAAACGATCATTTGTTGCCACGCCGCTTGCTCTCAACCTCTTGTTTTTTCACAGTCCGCCGGTTGGCCGTTCATATGCAATAGCTCCTGCGTGATCAGTTTGCCGTTCACCGCAGTGCCAGCAACGCCCGAGATCGGCCATGAGGGTGGCCTCGCTTTCCCCATGAACGTCCTGATGCCAACAGGAAAGACGCCAGTGCCGCCACTGGCTTCCCTCCCGGAGATGAGTTTTCACAATTGGATGGAAGATCTTCTGCCGGACATGCCCGCGGCGCTGGATGCCCAGGGCAACACCGAACTGCCGCCGGATCGGGGAGATGTTCCGGGGTCTGCCGACCAGGAACAACAGCATCGGAACGCTCCGTCGCAGACTCCGAAGCCAGTGTGGTATTTGAGCCTGCCATTAGCGGCCGGCGCGGAGAGGGAGGGGATTACCCGGCACCCGGAACAGGAAAAGAAAAAGGAGAGTCTGCTCCAGACGAGTTGCCCGGTCGCCGCCGAAGTAGTTGCGGAACGATCGCGCCCGCAAATGGAATTCGATGCCGCATACGCACTTCCCGGCCGGGAATCTCCTGTTGTTCTGTCTTCAGGACCGCCGGCCCGGAAGGAGTGGGACCTAAAGGAGGATTCGCCGCCAGCGCAGGTCTTGGACGATGCACGGCCGGGATCAGCCCCTACGATCGAGGGAACGCAGCCTCCGCCTCCATCGCAGCCATTGTTCCTGGCCCCTGAATTACCTGCTCCCGTACCTGCTCCGCCTCCGGATTTGCAGGCAACTGATACTAAGAGGAGTTCCGTGCCGGCGTTGATCGCTCCCCTATCAACGGAAAGGGAGCAGACACGTCCATGGGAGGCCGCTTTCACCCTTCGACTCGAGAGTGACACTCACACAGGGGAGCAGGCCGTTCCAAGAACCCAGGAGAGCCACCCGGCCGCAAAGGAAGCGCTGGCGGGAGTTACGAAACAGGATGCGGTGAGAGCGGCGGCTTTGCCTCGCTCGGAACGGACACCTGACGCGTCCCCGGTGCTTCTTACAATGAACGAAAGGCAGACCGGCCCTGTTCGCCATATTCCTGAAAGCAGGGAAACGCGGGCAGCTGACGGAATCCAACGGGAGCCGGATAGTCATCCCAACGAGAGCAGCCAACCCAAGGCGAGCAGCCAACCCATCAAGCAGGATTTCCGCGCGGCTCCGGGCACAAACCTCAAAGCCCCCGCCACGGAGACGCGAAGTAGAGATACGGCAACGCACGATGGCTCACAAGAGAAGAGTGATGCACAAGTTTCCCCGGATCGCCGGCCCGAACGGCCGCAGACCAAGACAGAGTCCGTCAACACTGCACCGCCGGGGCCGGAAAAGCGAGTCCGGGAAACACAGAAAGAAGCCCCCACGCTCGCGCACGCTGCAACGGTGGCATCCAGGTCATCCCTGACGGAGACACGAAAAGCGGACGACCCATCGGGGGCAACGGGTGAAACTCCAATGGCTGAAACAGCATCGCCGGCGGAGACTCAGCGCATCGCGGCGCCGGCGCGGGAGTCCAAACAAATCACGCTTCCACTCGATTCCGCGGGAATGCGTGACATCGAAGTGCGGCTGGTAGATCAAGGAGGGCGCGTCCAAGTCTCCGTGCACTCTCCCGACCGGGAAATAAGAAGCACGCTACGAGCGAACATCGAAGAACTGATCGGTTCACTCGAAACTCGCGGCATTCGGACAGAGACGGCTACCACAGAGCCTTCGCACTCCGCACTTTCCGATGCTGCAAGCACGCGGGAGTCGCGGCCGATGGGCGCATCGGACCTCTCTCCGGCCACTTCCCGAGAATTCGACGCGTCAAGGCAGCAGCAACAGCAGCAGCAGAGGAACCCATGGCTGCTGCAAACCGAGTCTAGAAAGCCGGCCCCGCAGAACGCGGATGCCTGGCAACAAGTATTGGAGGCTTCATGGCAAACACCCTCATAGGGCCGGCACAGTCCGGCACCAACACAGGCGTCAACACCGCCTCGACCAAGGCGACGGATCCCGGAACCGCGACCAAGGATATGTTTCTCAAACTCATGGTCGCGCAGCTCAAGAATCAGGATCCACTGAATCCTACGGATGGAACCGCCTATCTGCAGCAACTCAGTCAGATCAGCGGAGTAGAGCAAATGATCGAAATGCGGCAGCAGTTGGAAGCGATCCACAGCATACTCAGCACTAATCCGAGCCAAACGGCGGCGCCGGCGACGGGAGGCAAATAGCCACTTCATCAGGAGAAAGCAACATGTTCACATCATTCTCGACAGCACTTTCAGCGCTCGGGGCGCTTTCCACCGCGGTGGACGTGGTAGGAAACAACCTTGCCAACCTCAACACTCCAGGTTTCAAGACCAGCGTCGTGTCGTTTCACGACCTGGTAACACAGTCATTGGGAGCGGGCCTTGGCGAGACACAAGTAGGGTTCGGCGTGGGACGCCCGATTACCTTGCGGCAATTTTCGCAGGGAGCCATCCAAAGCAGTTCCGGCCCGCTCGATGCAGCCATTCAGGGCGATGGGTTCCTGGTTGTGCGGGACAAAGCGGGCGCTTTGCTGTATACAAGAGGCGGCAACCTGCAGGTGGACAAGTCGGGAAATCTGCTGACGGCCACGAGCGAGCGTGTGCAGGGTTGGACGAGCATTGGCGGAACCGTCGATACCAACCGCGCGGTCGGCGATATCGTGGTGCCGGTGGGCTCTCTCAAGGCCCCCACGCCGAGCACGGAATTTTCCTTTGATTTGAACCTCAATGCAGCCGGGACCGCGGGTCCGCCGCCGACTCAGTTCTCCACTTCGATCGAGGTGTTCGACTCGTTGGGAACAAGCCACATCATCTCTGTGAATTTCACGAAGAACGCGACGGCGGGCCAGTGGGACTACGCGATCTCGATTCCGGATTCCGACGTCACGAGCCCCGTCACACCGGTCACGGGAACTCTCACCTTCGACAGCAGTGGAAAACTGGTGGACCCGCCGCCTGCCGGGCCCTTTCCGGCGATCACCGTAACGGGCTTGACGGACGGAGCGGCGGACATGACTCTGACGTGGCACTTGTTTGACGGGCCCACCCCTCGCCTCTCGCAATATGCCCAGCCCTCGGCGGTGTCGGCCAACGCGCAGGATGGGTCGCCGGCGGCGCAGTTGATCCGCGTTGGGCTCGACGACGGAGGTCGCATCCTCGCGCAGTACTCGGATGGACAACAGATCATGGTAGGACAACTGGCGATGGCTGCCATTCGCAACCCTGAATCGCTGGTGGCGGTGGGAAACAACAACTATCAACTGAGCGCGAGAACAGCGCTGCCGGCCATCGGCACGGCTGGGACAGGCGGGCGCGGTACGATTCTCGGCGGGGCCATCGAATCATCCACAGTGGACATAGCCCGCGAGTTCACCAATCTGATCGTACTGCAACGGGGCTACCAGGCCAATGCCAAAGTGGTTACCACTGTGGATGAATTGAGCCAGGAAACCATCAACCTCAAGAGGTAATGAGGAGGCGCGAATAGGCCGTGACCCCGCCCCAGAACCCACCGCTTCAGAACCCATTGGATGAGTTGCATCACTTCGCCGATATCGCCCTCGATATCGTGGTGGAACTCGACAAGAAGGTGATCGCCATGCGGCAGATACTCGAACTTGAAGCGGGCAGTGTGCTCAAACTCACACGATCCGCGGGGGAGAACATCGACATTCTGGTGGGAGGCGCTCTGGTCGCATTCGGCGAAATTGTAGTCATCGAGGACCAGATGGGCGTGCGAATCACGGACTTCAACACAGGAGAGTAGTATGGGCTGGTTTACGCAAGCCGGTGCGGTTGCACTGGTGATTGCTCTCGCGGCGGGCGCCAGAGTGCTGCTCAGTCGGGGGCGAGGAAACACGTTCCGCCTGATAGGCGGACACCGCAAGAGAGCACAGGTGATCGAGGTAGTCGACAGGTTGGGTCTTACGCCCAGACATTCGCTCTATGCAGTTCGCCTGGCGGACCGTCTCCTGGTAGTGGCTGTGCACGGAGACCAGTGCTCTCTGCTCAAAACGATGCGATGGCCAGGAGAACCGGAGGCAGAGCACTCCTCCCCGGCGGCTGTGAGGTAAACATGCGCGGCAAGGAATTGTTTTCATTCTTGTTTTTCAGCAGTACGGTGTTGGCCTCCGGTCAGACGACCGGCAAAATACCCGGGCTCATAGAGAAGGGAGGAGTCAATATTCTCGGTGTGCCGATGCAGGTCGTAGTATTACTTACGCTGCTTACGGTTCTGCCATCTGTATTCATGTCGATTACGCCCTTTCTGAGAATCACTGTCGTATTGCATTTTCTAAGGCAGGCGTTAGGCACTCAGTCCACGCCATCGAACCAGGTGCTTGTCGGGCTGGCTCTCTTCCTGACCCTGCTGATCATGAATCCTGTTTTCAGCGAGGCCTATCACAAGGGATGGGAGCCGCTTGAGAAAGGGGAGATCTCGGCGGCACAGGCCTGGGAAGAGGGGACGCGGCCAATTGAGACGTTTCTCCTGCGTTTTTGCAGGGAGAAAGATATCCGTCTTTTTCTCGAGATCACGCATTCGCCACTGCCCGCGCGGCCGGCGGATGTCGGTTTGAAGATTCTGGTTCCCGCCTATATTCTGAGCGAGCTGCGAACCGGCTTTCAGATTGGCGCGGTGCTCTTCCTGCCGTTTCTGGTGATCGACATGGTGGTGGCGAGCGTGACACTCTCCATTGGCATGGTGCAGCTTCCCCCAGTCATGTTGTCAGCTCCCTTCAAGATCATGCTGTTCGTTCTTGTAGATGGATGGAACCTGGTGATCGGCTCGCTGGTGAAGAGTTTCTACGCGGGTGTATGAGGTGATGGCATGAATGCAGAACAGGTTGTCGATCTGATACGGCAGACCTTCTGGACTACTTTCTGGCTAGGGCTCCCGTTGCTCGCCTTAGGCTTCGTGACGGGGATTCTCGTGAGCCTGATACAGATTGTCACTTCGATTCAGGACTCGAGCTTTGGCGCAGTGCCGCGGCTGCTGGCGTTTCTCGCCGCGCTGGTCATCTTCCTGCCATGGATGCTGGCACGACTGGTGGCGTATACCACGGCGCTGTTTGGAGATTTCAGCCGCTATGCCCGGTGACGCCGCACTGGCGAGTTTGTTGTGGAGCTTCGTCCTGGTATTGGCGAGAGTATCCGGAGTGGTGGCCCTGGTTCCCGTACCGGGATGGCGCAAGGGGCCGGATGTAGCGCGGATTGTATTCTCCCTGGCGCTAACGGCGGCGCTGTTCCCCGTCTGGCCCGCACCGCCCAAAGTGAGTCCCGGTATCTGCGAACTGACCGGATGGATCCTTGCGGAATGTTTCTTCGGATTGCTGCTGGGAATTGGGGTGGGCTTCGTGATGGAAGGGTTCACGCTCGCCATGCAAATTCTTGGGCTGCAGGCCGGCTACGCCTATGCTTCGACGATCGACCCGTCGAGCGACGCCGACTCCAGCGTCCTGCAGGTGATTGCTCAGCTAGGGACGAGCCTGTTGTTCTTCAGCCTTCGACTGGACGCGGAACTGTTGCGCTCCCTCGCCGCAAGCTTTGAAAAACATCCGGCAGGCGTGTGGTTGGGAGATTGGGGCAAGGCGGCGTCCCTGGTCGCGCTCGGAGCCGACATGTGGAAGACGGCGTTCCGGTTGGCGTTGCCGGTGCTGGCGCTACTGGTAATGCTCGACGTCTGCCTGGCCTTGCTCGGGCGAGTGCAGGCCCAGTTGCAGCTGCTCACCCTGGCCTTTCCGGCAAAGATGCTGGTGACGCTGGTCACGCTGGCCGCACTCGCCGGGGTTCTTCCCGCCGTGTTCCGCCAGCAGGCGGAGGGGGTGGTTTTGCTTTGGGCGAAGTAAGGTTCACGGAGGCAGGAATTGGCCGACTCATCCCAGCGGACAGAGCAACCGACTCCACGAAGGCTCGAGAAGGCACGGAAGGAGGGACAGTTTCCGGCCAGCCGCGAGTTTGTCGGGAGCGTCACGTTTCTAACGTTTGTCTGGCTGGCGAACTCGCAGGCCGCAAATGTAGTCACCGCCTCGCGAAGGCTGATGAAGGAACTGCTGGAACAGGCGTTTATGACCGAATTAACGCCTTTGACGGTTGTGCGCTGGCTGGGCCGCATCGGCTGGGGATACCTGGCAATGCTCTGCGCGGCCGGACTCGGGCTTTCCACGCTGTTCGTCGGTGTTCACCTGCTCACCACCGGGTTCGGGTTTTCGGGGAAGAAGCTGGCGCCGGATTTCAGCCGGCTGAACCCGATGGCGAGGCTCGGGCAGATGTTCTCACAAAACCTCTCCGCCTGCGCGCAATCGCTGGTACTGCTGCCGGTATTCGGATGGATTGTCTGGCGGCTGGCAAGGGCGAACTGGGCGGTCTATCTCCAACTGCCGCGCATGTCCGTGGAGCAAGGGTTGGGAAGAGTGGGAGAGTCGCTGGGGGATCTGCTGTGGAAGGCTGCGATGCTCTTTCTTGTATTTGGGGCAGTGGATCTATTCCGGCAGAGGCGCCGGTGGATGGGGCAGTTGCGGATGTCGAAGCAGGAGATTCGCGAGGAGCAGAAAGAAGTGGAGGGGAATCCCCTGATCCGCATGCGCATCCGGCGATTGCAACGGGAGGCGTTGCGGCGGCGCATGATGCAGCAGGTGCCGAAGGCAACGGCGGTAATCGTCAACCCGACGCACTACGCGGTGGCTATCCGGTATCAGATGAATGGATCGGGGGCTCCGAAAGTGGTGGCGAAAGGGAAGAACTGGCTTGCCCTGCGAATCAGGGAGGTGGCTGTACGAAACCAGGTGCCGGTAGTGGAGAACGCGCCGCTGGCGCGGTCACTTTATGGCTCAGTGGAGGTGGGGCAGGAGATCCCCGCTCATCTCTATCAAGCGGTGGCGGAAGTGCTCGCCTACATCTACCGCCTGATGCGCGGCAATTTGCCCGGCCAATAGCCGGGCCGCGCGCAAGGGCGACTTTCGGGAGGCTCATCAATGGCAGCTAGCGCACCCATCCCGTCCGTCTCGGCGACCCGGATTCCGGCTGAGCGGCTACATACGTCGGGAGGAAAGGACTCTCCGCGGCCCAAGGCCGGCAGCTTTGCGAGCGCCTTCGGCATGAGCTTTCGCTCCGCGCCGTGGAAGGAGATGAGCGTCCCGCTGGCCGTATTGGGAATCCTGCTGGCGATGGTCACGCCGATGCCGTCGCTGCTACTGGACCTTCTCATCAGTGCCAACATCACGATGTCGGTGATCATCCTGCTGGTGGCGATGCACATTCTCCGGCCCGTAGAGTTCAGCATTTTTCCCACAACCCTGCTGCTGATGACGCTGTTTCGCCTGGCGTTGAACGTATCGAGCGCGAGGCTGATCCTGCTCAACGGGAACACAGGAACTTCGGCGGCCGGCGAGGTGATCGAGGCCTTCGGCCAGTTCGTCGTGGGCGGCAATTACATCATCGGCACGGTGATCTTTCTCGTATTGATTGCCATTCAATACGTGGTGATCAACCACGGCGCGGTGCGCATTTCGGAAGTAACCGCGCGGTTCACGTTGGATGCGCTTCCGGGCAAGCAGATGTCCATCGATTCGGATCTCAACGCAGGATTGATAGACGAGGCGGAGGCGCGTGTTCGCCGGAAGCAGCTTGCGGCGGAGGCGGAGTTCTATGGGGCGATGGACGGGGCATCGCGGTTCACACAAAGAGATGCGGTGGCAAGCATCCTGATCACGGCCATCAATATTATCGCCGGAATCCTGATTGGAATTCTGCAGCATGGGATGGATATCACGCGCGCGCTGGAAACTTACACGGTACTTACGATCGGAGATGGTCTGGTGACAGTAATTCCCGCCTTGATGATTTCCATTTCCGGGGGACTGATTGTAACTCGAGCGAGTTCGGAGAAAGGCCTGGAAGCCGACGTACGGCAACAGCTGTTTAGCCAGTCCCAGCCCCTGCTGCTCGCCTCGGGGGTGCTTCTGGCGATGGCCATGTTTCCCGGACTGCCCAAGATTCCATTTCTGGCGATTGGGGGAGGACTGGGATACGCGGCAATACGGATGCGCGGAGAAGAAGCCGCGTCGAGAGCGGAAACGGCGTCGCCGGCAGCTACGCCTCAACCCAAAGAGAATATCGAATCCCTGCTCCGGGTGGACCTGCTCGCGGTGGAAGTGGGATTGGGACTGGTGAGGCTTGTGGAAGGGGGGCAGAACTCACCGCTTCTGCGAAGGATTGGGGCGATCCGCCGACAGATGGCTAGCGAGATGGGCTACGTGCTGCCCGCCGTCCGGGTGACGGACAATCTTTCGCTGCGGGCTTCGGAATACCTGATCTTGCTGAAGGGTGTGGAGATCGCGCGCTTCGACCTGCCACCGGGGCATGAGTTGGCGATTGCCGGATCGCGAGTTACAACAAAGATGAACGGGATACCGACCAAGGAGCCGGCTTTCGGCATGGCCGCCATCTGGATTCTTTCGGCCAAAGCTGAGGAAGCGAGACATGCGGGATACACGGTTGTGGATGCCGTGAGCGTGTTGGGGACCCACCTGGCGGAGATGGTACGGCGCCATGCGCACGAACTGTTCTCGCGGCAGGACGCCAAGAAGGTGCTGGACCGGGTGGTGGAAGAGAATCCGAAGGTAGTAGAGGACCTTGTTCCGAAACTGCTGCCGCTTGCAACAGTGCAGAAGGTGCTGCAGAACCTGCTGCGGGAGAGGGTTTCGATTCGGGATGCCGGTTCCATTTTGGAAGCGCTCGGCGAATCGGCGAGTATCACAAAGAACCCGATTGTGTTGACGGAATTCGTGCGGCAGTCGATCCGGCGCGTGGTGACGAAACCGTATCTCAACGCGGCGGGCGATTTACCGGCGTATTTTCTTGATCCTGCGGCGGAGCGGAATCTGGAGAGCGCGGTGGAGCACGGAGAGAACACGTCGCACCTGAATCTCCCTCCGCAGAGGGTACGGGAATTGCTGGAACGGTTCAGCAGGAGTTTGGGAGCGATGGATACGCCAACGGTGCTACTTACAGGCTCGGGTTGCCGCTATTTCCTGCGGCAGATTGTCGAAGGCGCGCAGCCGAACCTGGTGGTACTAGCGCACAACGAGATTCCGACGGGAGTGCGAGTCATTTCCCTGGGTTCGATCGGCGGGTAGCAGGAGGAAGGAATGCGGCTCAAATCGTATTTCGCAGCCAGTGTGGAAGCAGCCATCCAGCAGGCGAGACAGGAACTGGGAGACGAGGCAATGCTGGTTGATTCCAGGGCCACGTCTCGCGGGACAAAGCATCTGGGAGCGTACGAGGTGGTATTCGCGCTCGAAGAGCCGGAGGCGAGCGCAGAGGCTCTGAGCAAGAGCAGAAAGGCTGCTGACCTGCCGGGGTCAAAGTCGCCCGAAGCGAGCAGACTGCTCGGAGACCTGAGTGAACTTCGCCGGGAAATGGAGCGCATGAGTGAGGCTGTGGCGCGATCGGGGACGCTCTCTGTAGCGGCCAGCGGGCTACTGGCCGATGCGGAGTTGGCGCGCATGTACACATCACTGCTTTCCGAGGACATGGCCCCGGAAGTGGCGCAGGAGTTACTGGCGGGCTGCGCCGAGAAGCCGATTCGGGATGGTACAGGCCGTACTGTAGCCGCGCGCCTGGCGGTTTCGCTGCGGGAGCAGATGGAGAAGCGGGTGTCGGTTCATTCGGAACTGGGGAAGACAGCGGGGACTTTGCGAAGCCCTGCGGGGAAGGTGGTTGCGCTGGTCGGACCGCCTGGAGCGGGAAAGACAACCGCGCTGGTGAAACTCGCGGTGCAGTATGGGATACGCAGCAGAAAACCGATGCAGATACTTTCGCTCGACAGCTACCGGATAGCGGCAGCCGAGCAGCTACGGCACTATGCGGGGATCCTGGGAGTCGGGTTTCAGGCAGTGGAGGCGCCGGGTATGCTTCCACAGCATTTGTCGGAACACCGGCACAAGGAGTGGATTTTCATAGACACACCGGGACTAAGTCAAGGTGATACAGATGTACTACAGGAGTTAGCACTTGTGTTTGACAAACATGGAGAAATAGACGTCCACTTAGTCCTATCGGCGGCGGTAAAATCATCCGATCTTAGAGCGGTGGCGGAGCGTTTCCAGGCTTTGACGCCGGCCAAGCTCCTCTTTGCTCACATGGACGAGACGGACACCTTCGGAGGACTGTTCAGCATTGCTGCGCAGAGTAAGAAGCCTGTGTCCTTCCTTTGCGGAGGGCAGAAGATTCCGGAGGATTTGGAGCCAGCGAGCGTGGAAGGAATCCTGTCACGGATTGTCGCGGGAGCGGGGAGACGCGAGCCGCGGAAGTCGAATCTGTTTGCGCGGGCCGGAAGCGCAGTCGCCGGTCTGTGATACCGGGAGTTGAACGGCAAGGAGAGGTCACGGATCCATGCATCCATACCGAGCAAGTCCGAAACTGGCAGGCGAAGAGCGGGAGCAGCTCATCATGGAGCACTTGCCGCAAGTCCGCTTGATCGCTCGCCGAATCCATGAGCGGCTGCCGGAGAGTGTCAGTCTGGAAGATCTGGTTTCGACGGGCATCGTCGGCCTGATTTCGGCGATCGACCACTTCGACCCGAGCCACAACGTCAAGCTGAAGACGTACGCGGAGTACAAGATCCGCGGGGCCATCCTGGACAGTTTGCGCGGGCTCGATTGGGCGCCGCGCCAGCAGCGGAAAAGGACCAAGCAGATTGAGGCGGCAATCGCGTCGTTGGAACAGCGTTTGCACGGAGCGCCGACGGAGGAGCAGATCGCGGCGGAACTGCGGCTGACCATCGACGAGTACCATGAGTGGCTGGTTGACATCCGCGGTGTGAATCTCGGAAGTCTGGAATCGACCTCAAATGATGAGAACGGGCGCGACTTGCTGAAGTACATATCGGACGATGAAGAGCAATGGCCATCGAGGCTCTTGGAGCGTTCCGAACTCGAGAAACTGCTCACCGAAGCGATTGAGCGGATGCCGCCCATCGAGAGGACGGTTCTGAGCCTGTACTACCACGAGGAGATGACGTTGCGGGAGATCGCCAAGATCGTGGAGCTGCATGAATCGCGCGTCTCGCAGCTCAAATCGCAGGCAATCCTGAGACTGCGGGCGTTCATCGAGAAGCGGTGGCCGACAACTCGGGGGGTATAGATCATGGCGGAGATGGACTTGAAGGCGATTGGCGAGGGCGGAAGGTTTATCGCGGAAGCCTTCGCCAGCGCCTTCGGGCAATCGATCGAGGCCATGACGAGTGAACGGCCGGAAATCGATTGGAGTCTTCTCCCCGCCGGGACCAACCTTGCCGCCGAGACAGACGGATGGTTGTGGTGGGAGCAGCCGCTGACGGCAGGGCCGGGATCGGCGTGCTGGCTGGGCGCAGCCGAGAGTACGTGGAGCGAAACGGGGCGTCTTGCGCTGGCGGCGGCGGGGTTGGACGACATCACGGCGGAGGATTGCCGCGGAACCTGGATGGAGATTCAGGGTCAGGCGCTCTCTTCGATGGGGCAAGCGCTGACGCGGCGAGTCCGCAAGGAAGTCAATTGTGAGAAGGGTCGTGAGATTGACCCTCCACCGAGCCCGAAGTGGAGCGTCGAGGTAAGGGTGAAACTGGGCGGGGCGCCGCTCAAAGTGGTGTTCGGTTGGAATGAGGCGCTGAATCTCGCGGTGGAACCGGCGAGTGAACCGGCGAACCCGCAACCGGGAAGCGCGCCAGAGGCCAAGGCTGCGCCTGCGGCCGCGGGGCGGACTTTGTCTCCAGCGGTGGAGAATTCACGGACTCTGGAACTGCTTCTCGAAGTGGAACTGCCCGTGAGCATCAGCTTCGGCCGGACACAACTTCCGCTGCGTGACGTGCTCAAGCTCAACTCGGGGTCAATCGTCGAATTGAACCGGGCGATCTCCGAGCCAGTGGATTTGATCGTGAATAATTGCGTCATAGCGCGCGGGGAAGTGGTGGTGGTGGAGGGAAACTACGGCGTGCGGATCCGGCAAATCATCAGCAAGGAAGAAAGACTTCGCACATTGTACTGAGGCAAACGCATGGCGACATCGATTCTCAATCTGGCGCCGTACCTGGTGGGGCTCACGGGTGCCGGCCTGGCGCTGTTCCTGTTCCTCGAGATGAAACGGATACAACTGGATTTTCAAGTTCGATGGAACAAGCGGCAGCAGGCTATACAAAGTGAGTTGGGAACGCTGCGCGGGGTGGTGCAGGACTTGAAGACGAGGGTGGACGATGCCGAGCGCAGAGCGGAGGTGATGGTGCCTCCGCAGGCTCCGCCTTCCGGGTTCAACCTGAGCCGGAGGACGCAAGCCATCCGGCTTTTCCGGCGTGGCGAAAGACTGGAACAGATTTCCGCTGCGCTGTGCCTGCCGCTGAAGGAGGTGGAACTGCTGCTGAAGGTGCAACAGATTCTGACTGGATCCGCGGTGGAAGAAGAGGCGGGGGCGAGAAGATTCGAAGCGATGGGGAGAGCGCGCTAATGTGGAAACCGCACCGAGCGGCCTCGCGGAACGAGGCGGCCACCGTCGTCTTCAATGGTAACGGGAAGGGTAAGGCCTTTCTTCTCGCGGACAACGGACAGCGGGACGTTTTTCGCGCTCGCGCCTGCTCGCAGCGCACCCACCACTTCCAAAGGCGTCACCACATTCTGGCCGCCAACTTTTACGATAACGTCACCCGCACGAAGACCAGCACGCTCCGCCGCAGTTCCTTTGCGCACCAAGCGCACGAGAACCCCTTCCTTCACACCAAAGAACTCGGCCAGTTGGGAGTTCAGCGACTCAGCTTCTATACCGAGGACAGGGGTCTCCAAGGCGAGGAAGGGCCGCGGCATCTCGCCTATTGGAGTCCGGGACAGTTCGGGGAGATGAGGAACGGCGATCTGCATGTCCCCGATCTCGAGGGTTTTCATCTGGCGGGAGGCGATGGTTGCGGGCAGGAGGCTTGTCTGGCCATTGCGGCTGACCAGCAATTTCACCTGGCGTCCGGAGGGGGTTTCCCGAACCAGGCGCACAAACTGCTCCGCCCCCTCGACGCGCTGCCCCTGATATTCGAGGACGACATCCTGGACTTTCAGACCAGTTCGGGAGGCAGGGCTATCTTCCTCGACACGGGTCACCTCCACGCCGTGCTCTTCGGCGAGTTTGAGCGCCTTGGCGCGCTCGGCGTTGATTTCGACGACGGCCACGCCGAGAAAACTGCGGGGTGTCGAGCCTGGGTATACCACGGCCATACCGCGCTCGTTCTCTTTTTGCGCCACGGCGGGCGGCAGCGCGAGGCCGAGGACGGCCATGGACGCGCAGAGAATACGAACAGAACCTTTTGCCAGAACCATACTTTTATCCTTACAGCACAATCACTTCTGGCGCTTCAGGGAAATGATTCCGCCGGCGGCGGCCAGTTTCAAGACGGGGCCCCCGCCGTTGAGGGCGCCCTGAGCCTGGATGGGCCTTCCGCCGGACCGGATGCCGTGATAGACGCGAATCTCGGGAAATTCCGACAGGATGCGACCGATCGCTCCGGACATTTCATTGTCGGCCTGAACCGTCACTGCCAGATTAGACGGAAGAAAGACAGTGATGTCACCCGCACTGGTATTGAGAAAAGAGTCCTCGAATCGGCCATCCTGGATATTGGCAAGAATGCTGCCCATCAGCGTGGAGGCATGGAGCGCGCCGGAAACGGATTGAAGTTCAATAGCGCCCGCTGCGGAATCGCACTGGACGCCTTTTGCGACGCCGATGCGGATGGCCCCGCCCGAAGTATTGGCCCGGACCATGCCCAGGGCCTGGTTGACGCTCACCAGGCCGCCGTTGGTGCGGGCATTCACCAGGGAGACAGCACGTTGAATTTCGATATTGCCTCCGCCGGTGGCGGCAAACACGGGTCCGGAGGCTACGCGAATGAAGACCTCTCCACCGGCTGTTTCGAGGACGGCCTGGTCTCCGGCAGCGTCGACGGAGATGCCGCCGCCGCCCGACAGGCAGCGAATGGCGCCTCGGATGCGGCCGAGGCGAATCTCCCCTCCGCCGGTCTGTGCAGTAACGGACGATTGAATTCGGTCCATTACGATCGAACCCGCCTTGGCATTCACCGCGACGGCTCCGTCCATATCCAGTGCGGTGACGGTACCGTCCTGCACATTCAAGGAAAGGAAGTGCAGCCGCCGGGGCAGATGAAGCACGAGTTCCGGCGGGAACCGCCGCTCCCATCCGGGGGCAACGCGGAGTGTTTCCTGGCCGCGGGCGCCGGTGTAGGAAACCGGGGGGCCGCTCAGCAAACGTTTCGCCGCCGCCAGATTGGACGCTCGGACCCTCCTCCGGACGAGGTAGCCCAAATCGTCGCGCTCCTCTCCGCGAGCCATGACGGTTCCCGGGGCGTCCACGAGCAACCGCGCTCCGGCGGGGGGAGGAAGGACGCCAACATCCACACGAACCCAATAGGGGCCTTCCCTGGTGATTTTGTACTCCTGCGCCGCTGCCGGCATGATCCCAAGGGCAAGCTGGCACAGGAGGAAGATCATGCAGGCGTCTCCCTCAGAAGGTCTCGAGCGAGGCGTTCACCTCGCGCAGGGCGTTCAGACTCTTCTGCCGGATGTAGGGATTGTTCTCGCGCAGAATCAGTTCCTGAAGAGTGCCGATCACCTCCGTCTGCATGTCTTCGACGAGCATGTCGACAGCCATGGTGCGGACACCCGGGTTTTCGTCGGCGAGCAGAACCTGTGAGAGGACCCTGCGTATCTCGGGTTCACGGGCGAAAGGCTTCAAGCCCTCGATGGCCTTCAGCCGCACTCCGGGATTGGGGTCTTCGCGCAGGGCATGGAGCAAGGTATGCCGGACATCCGTCTGCTGGCAGCGGTCTTTGAGGATGTCGAGGGTACGGGCGCGCAAGCCAGGATTGGCGGGATCACTGGCGGCAGCCAACAGCATGCCTTTGATCCTGCTGTCGTCCACAGGGCCTGTGAGCGTCTTTACGCGAACCTCTTCGAGGACGAGCCGGACTCCGCCTCCGGGGTTCTGGGTAAGATCACGAACACGCAACACGGATGGTTCAAAGCTCCGTGCGGCAACGTCGAACAGCCGTCCGCCGAAGAATCCGACGGCGAGGAGCGCCACGGCGGCGAGTGGCCGCCACGTCCACATGACGGGCAATTCGGAGCGTGCCCACTCGAGCAGGCGGACCCTAATGGAACGGCGTTCGGCGGAGACAGCGGCAGCGCGGGAATGCAGTTCCCGGCGGCAGGCATCGAGCAGTTGAGGGTCAGGCTGCCATTCGTGAGAGTCCATGGCGCGCAGCACAGCCCGCTGATTCTCCAATTCCTCGCGGCAGGACCGGCACTGATCCAAGTGGGCCTCGAATGCCTCTTCCTGGGGAAAATCCATCTCTCCGTAAAGATAGAAGGGGATATTCCCGGTTGCCTCGGCGCAAGTCATAGAAAATCTCCCAGCGCCATCCTCATTTTCTGCGTGGCGCGAAACAGGCAATTTTTCGCGGCTTCCTCGGTGGTGCCGAGCGACTCGCCGATGGCGCGCAGGCGCATGCCGTGGTAGTGACGCATTTCGAAAACCATGCGTTCTCGAGGGGTGAGATCCTCGAGAACACGCTCAATGCGGCCGCGCAACTCCTGACTCATGAGGTTGCGCTGGGGGTCGCCGTGGGGATTCTCCTCGGGGAGAACGGAGGCGCGGTCGACTTCGCCGTCGCTGGTGGCAAGGGTGGTGGATTCCTCCTTGCGGACCTTGCGCTTTCGGAGGTGGTCCAGGCAAAGGTTGGTAACGATGCGGTAGAGCCAGGTGCGGAAGCTGCAATCGAAGCGGAAGGTGTGCAGATTGCGGTAGACGCGAAGGAACGTCTCCTGGTAGATATCGAAGGCATCCTGCTCGCTACGCAAGAGATTGCACGCCAATCGGAGAACCCCCTGGTCGTGGGCTTGCACCAACGATTCAAAGGCGCTCTGGTCCCCACGCTGCGCCGCGCGGATCAAGTCCGCCTCGGCCAAAGCGGCCGGCGCCGGGACAAATGCCGTAGCTGCCTCACCCTTTCCAGTCAACATAGCTAAAGACGGAGGAGCGAAGAAAACGTAACGCGGCTATTGGATTTCCACTTCGACGGTCTTGCGGTTCGGGTCCAAGGCCGAGATCTTGAAGGAGCGGACTTCACCGGCGCGCAGTTTGTCGGCGCGCTGGGCCGATTCGGGAGGACCGGATTTCCAGCGGGCGCTGAGCATGGCGGAAAGTTCGGAGAGACCCGCCTTCAACTGCTCGGGCGTAGGCTGCGATTGCGGAGCCGGTTCGTCCTTGGGCAGGCGGCAAATGGCGGTGACGCCCTCGGCCACCTGAACTCTGGCGACATGCGCATCGGTGGAGACCACACGGCCGCTGACGGGGTCGCCCACCTGATGGGAGGCGATGAACTGGTCCACGACAGTCGGCTCCAACTGCTTCATTCCCAGGCGGATACGATGCTTTTCCTTGTCCACCTCGAGGACCAGGGCGCGGACTTTCTGCCCGGCGGCGAGCATGTCTTTGGGATGATCGAGGCGCTTTTCGTTGGTGATGTCGGCGATGTGGATCATGCCCTCGAGGCCGCCGCCGAGGTCGACGAATGCTCCGAACTTGGCGATGTTGGTGATGGGCACGCCCTCGAGCACCGTGCCAACGGGGAACTTCTTGTCGGCATCATCCCAGGGATCTCCGAGCGCTTCCTTCAAGCTCAGGGAGATACGTTTGTCGGATGGCTTGAGATCGAGCACCACGGCCTCGACCACATCGCCCACCTTGACGACGTCGGAGGGCTTGCGGACACGTTTGCCCCAGGCGAGGGAGGAGAGATGAATGAGGCCATCGACGCCGGGGGAGATCTCGACGAAGGCGCCAAAATCGGCCAACTGCACGACTTTGCCTTTCACGCGGTCACCCACCTTGAGATCTTGGGTGGCCACGGTCCAGGGGTCGGCAGTGAGCTGCTTCATTCCCAAGGAGATCTTGCGGGTGACCGGATCCACCTTGAGGATTTTGACTTCCACCGAATCACCAACGGAAACCAAGTCGGACGCCTTGGCGATGCGGTTCCAGGACATGTCGCCGATGTGGAGTAAGCCATCGACGCCGCCGAGGTCGACAAAGGCGCCGTACTCGGTGACGGTGCGGACGGTTCCGTGAACGACGCTGCCTTCGGCGAGGGACTGGAAGACCTGCTCCTTCTTCTGGGCGGCCTCCTCTTCCATCACCACTCTGCGGTCGACAACCACATCTTCGCTGGCGGTGTCGAGTTTGGTGATGCGGCAGCGGATCTCCTGGCCGACGAGTTTCTCGAGTTCGATGGGGTCCTTGGCTCCGCTGCGGGAGGCCGGCATGAATGCGCGGACGCCGACGTCCACACGCAGGCCGCCCTTGACCATCTCGCTAACCCGTCCGGCGATGATGCTCTTTTCAGAGAAGGCCTTCTCGAACTCTGTCCAATCCGTAGGCCGCTTCACTTTGAGGGTGGACAGTTCGTAGTAGCCTTCCGAGTTGCGGCCGGTGATGAGGACCGGGAGGATTTCGCCGACCTTGAGAACGATGTTGCCGGACGCATCCTGGAATTGGGCCGGATTGAGGACGCCTTCCATTTTGCGGCCGATGTCGACGACGACGGCATCCGCGTTGATGGCGACGACGGTGCCTGGCAAGGCTTCCGCCGCCGATTCGGCCGCTTTGTGGTCCTGCTCGAACTGCGAGAGGATATCGCCGAAGGTGGACGTCTCGGTGGAGGCAGCCTGCTCTTCCCGGACCGGATCTGAGGTGTTCGAAAAACTCATGGGGGGATAACGAACTTATATTTTGGCACAATCAGTTTGGACATGCCTGAGAGCAAACCGGCGCTAGTGCGCCCCCAGGATTTCATATGGCTGCTGTTGTTCGGGGGGCTCGCGCTTGCGAGTCCCAGCCGCAGGAGCAGCGAGTTGGAGCTTCTTTCGGCGCTCGCCGTTTTTCAGCTTGCCGAGCCCCGAGTGACGTTCTTCTCCACGGCACGGGGCATCATCACGGCGAACGCCATCAAGCTGATTCTAGGTTTTCTGCTGATGGGCTTCACCGGGGGCATCCAAAGCAGCTACTACCTGATCACACTGTTCCCAGTGGTATCCGCCGCGACCTCCCTCGGAATGCTTGGCTCCACAATTTTCACGCTGCTGGCCTGCGGTTCGTACCTGATCTTCCTGCATCCCTTTTTTCTCGACCCAAGCATCTATGAAGTCACCCGGGAGGGATTGAAGATCCTGAGCCTGCGCGTGATCTTTCTTCCGGTAGTGGGGTTCCTTACGAACCAATTGGCGGAATCGAACCGGGAGGCGGCGAGGCGATACCGGGCGGCGGCAATGCAGCTTACGGAGGCCAACCGTAGCCTGCGGGAGGCTGAGGCGGCGATGAGGCGATCGGAGCGCTTGGCGGCGCTGGGGCAGATGAGCGCGGGACTGGCTCACGAGTTGCGCAATCCGCTGGGAACGGTGAAGGCATCGGCGGAGATGCTGGGCAAGAGCATTGCCGCCGACAACGAGGTGGGTAAGGAACTGGCCGGCTTTATCACCAGCGAGGTGGACCGGTTGAACTCGCTCATCTCGCGGTTTCTCGATTTCGCGAAGCCCTTGCAATTGCTGGGTGCCGAGAACGACTTGAGCGAGGTGCTGGACCGGGCGATCTCGCAACTGGAGCAGCACAACCCGCCGTTTCCGGTGACGGTCTACAAGAACTATTCTCCGGACATCCGGCCGTTTCATTTCGACGGGGAGATGATCGAACGGGTGGCGTACAACCTGTTGTTGAATGCGGCGCAGGCGAGCGCGCCGGATGCGGCGATCACCGTGAAGACGCGGCAATTGGAGGGATATGCCGAGTTGTCGGTAATCGATCGTGGATCAGGGATCGACTCAAAGGACCGCGAGAGCATCTTTAACCCGTTCTTCACGACGAAACGCGAGGGCGTGGGGTTGGGGCTCGCCATTGTCGCCAAGATTGTGGATGAACACGGCGGTAAGATTAGCGTAGAGAGTGAGGCCGGAGTGGGGAGCGTATTTCGCGTTCTGCTGCCCACCGAGCCGGCGGAACCCGCCGCATGAAAAAACACATCCTGGTTGTCGAAGACGAAGATAAACTGCGCCGCGTCATGCAACTCCAGCTAGCTTCGGCGGGATATGAAGTGGACCAGGCGGCGACGGCGGAGCAGGCGATTCCGTTCCTCGACCGGGCGGACCTGGTGCTGACCGATTTGAAGCTGCCGGGCATGAGCGGGCAGGACCTGCTTTCGATCGCGCACCGGCAGAACGCGAATCTTCCTGTAATCCTACTGACGGCATTCGGATCGGTGGAGACGGCGGTGGAGGCAATGAAAGCCGGCGCCTACGATTTCATCCCGAAGCCGTTTTCGCTGGACCATCTGATGCAGGTGGTGCGGAAATCGCTGGAGTTCAGCGCCCTGCGGGATGAGAACCGCAAGCTGCGCGAGGAACTCGGGCACCGCTATCAGTTTGAAAATATCGTAGGGCACTCACGGGCGATGCAGGAGATCTTCGCCACAATCGTCCGTGTGGCTCCGACGCGGGCGACGGTGCTGCTGGCGGGGGAGAGCGGGGTGGGGAAGGACCTGATTGCGCGGGCCATCCACTACCACTCGGCGCGAAGGGAGCGGCCGTTCGTGAAGATCGATTGCACGGCGCTGCCGGAAAATCTGATGGAGAGCGAGTTGTTCGGCTATGAGAAAGGAGCGTTCACCGGGGCGAACACGAGCAAGCCGGGTAAGTTCGAACAGGCTGACACGGGGACGGTGATGCTGGACGAAATCGGCGACGTTCCGCCGTCGATTCAGGTGAAGCTGCTGCGGATTCTGCAGGAACGGGAGTTCGAGCGCCTCGGAAGCAACAAGACGCTGCGCATTGACGTACGGGTGATCGCGGCGACCAATGTCGATCTTCGCGCCGCCCTGGAACAAGGCACATTCCGCGAAGACCTTTATTACCGGCTGAACGTGGTCCCCATCAACATTCCGCCCCTGCGCGAGCGGAAGGAAGACATCCCTTTTCTGGCGCGGCACTTCGTTGCGAAACTTTCTTCTGACCTGGGCGCGACGGTGGAATCGATCAGCGACGCCGCAATTGAGAAATTGATGGAGTATCACTGGCCGGGGAACGTGCGGGAACTGGAGAACATCATCGAGCGGAGCCTGGTGCTGTGCCCGCACAAGGTTCTGGATGCCGCCGACGTGAGGTTGGACGCGGCGCCCCGGAGCAGGGGGACGTCCGCCGACGGCTTCCTGCCGGAAGGCATGTCCCTTGATGATTTTGAGAAGTCGATCATCCGGGAAGCGCTGCGGCGGGCAGGGGGGAACAAGAGCCAGGCGGCTCGCTTGCTCGGCATCACACGAAACGCGCTGCGATACCGCTTGTCCCAGATGGGGATGGAGGATACGGAAGTCTCGCGCTGAGCGCCGTCCGGTTCACTTCCGCGCGGCGACGGCGAATGCCAAAGGGAAGCCTTGCGCCGGCATGGTTTATTTTGCTTCAATTCCGAGTATTATTGAACTATTCGGATGAGTTCGATTTGGCAAGACCTCGTGTACGGATGGCGCGGCTTTCGCAAGCAACCCGGTTTTGCCGCCCTGGCAATCTTTACTTTAGCGTTCGGTATTGGGGCAACGACTTCTATTTTCAGCGTTATCTACGGCGTGCTGCTCAACCCGTTCCCGTACAAGGATGCGGATCGCATCGTCCACGTGCAAATTCGCGACCTCGCCCGTCCGTCAGACGACAACCGGATCTACTTCCAGACCGGGGAATTTCTGGACTATGCGGCGCAGACGCATGTTTTCAGCGACGTAATCGGGGCGGCGTACGAGGATGTCCTGTATTTCAATGGAACGGGAATGGAGCAGTTTGCGGGGGCGATTGTGACTCCGAACACGTTCGGTGTTCTGGGAGTTCCAGCGTTGTTGGGCCGCGGGCTGACCGAGGCGGATGCAAAGCCGGGGGCGTCGCCCGTGTTTGCCATGAATTACGAGACGTGGAGCAAGAGGTTTCACAAGGACCCCTCGATTCTGGGGCGGACCTTCGTCCTGAACAATGTTCCGGCAACGCTTGTCGGGATCATGCCGCCGCGCTTCAACGATCGTGCAGCGGATGTATGGCGAACGGAGGCGATCAGCCGTTCCGATCCACGCACAGCACGGCGCTTCTGGCTGTTTCGGGGCAAACTCAAACCCGGGATCAGCGTGAGCCAGGCGGAGGCGGACATGCAGGTTATCGCGCGTCAGGTGGCGAAGACGTATTCCGCCCTGTATCCGAAGAGTTTTTCGGCGCAGGTGATGCGACTGGCGGACGCAAACTTTCGCCGGGCGCGTGTCAAGCTATACCCGGCCAAAGTCTACACCATCGCGGCGGCGGTTGGGTTGTTACTGCTGATTGCCTGCGGCAATGTAGCCAACATGCTGCTGGCGCGGGCGACGGCGCGGGAAAAGGAGATGGCGATCCGTTGCTCGGTGGGAGCAAGCCGGTGGCAAGTTGTACGTCTGCTGTTGATCGAGAGCCTGCTGCTGGCGTTAGGGGGGACAGCGATCGGCTGCCTCTACGCCTTCGGGTGCATCGCCGCCATGGATGCGCTGCTTCCCCCGGGGGTGATCCCGCGTGAGGCGGTGATTGAACTCAACCTGCCGGTGCTGCTGTTCAGTCTGGGTACAGCCGTAGTGACGGCGTTCCTGTTCGGCCTCGCTCCCGCGCTCCAAACAGCGAGGCGGGATTTCGTCGAGCCGCTGCGGGATTCCGGCAAAGGCATGAGCGGAGGATTTCGTCACGGGCGGCTGCGGAACGCCCTGGTGGTGGCGGAGGTAGCTTTTTCGCTGGTGTTGCTGTCCACGGCGGGATTGCTGATGCGGAGTTTCCTCGCGTTGGCGAGCACCGATCTTGGATTCAATCCGGAGAATATTGTGGTGGCGCGTCTGCCCTTACCCCGCGGCCAGTACACAGAGCCCGAGAAGAAGAGCAGGTTCTTCCGGCGGCTGATCGAGCGTCTGCAATCGCAGCCCGGCGTGGTGGCGGCCTCGGAAACAACATCGATTCCTCTTTACGGGGGAATCGACACAGAAATCGACATCCCGGGCAGAACCCACAGCGAGAGCTGGCAGGCAATCCTGCAACTGTGCAGCGAAGGATATTTCCAGACCGTCGGATTACGGCTCTTGCGAGGCCGCCTGCTGAGCGCACTGGATGTGAACCAGGCGCGTCATGTCGCGGTGATAAATGAGACTTTCGTTTCGAAGTATTTCGGGGGAGAGAACCCGATCGGGAAATCGGTGCGGCTGACCAAGTTACAGACCGGGCTGGACGGGAGCGTCGACAATCCGGAGTTCGAGGTGGTGGGGGTGGTGGCGGACGCAGTGAACCAGGGGATACAAGAACCCATTGCGAGCGAGCTTTGGGCGCCATTCACAGTGACCGGGGCATTCGAACGCGGGGTTCTGGTGCGGACGGCGAGCAATCCTTACGGGTTCATGCGGACACTCCAGCGGGAGGTCTGGGCGGTCGACCCCAACGTAGCTCTTACGTTCGCTGGCCCGCTCACCGAATTCATGAAGAAGTACACGTTTGCGGCCCCGCGCTTCACCTTGATTTTCCTGGTCGTCTTCGCGGCGATGGGACTGGCGCTGGTGCTGATTGGGATCTACAGCACACTTGCCTATACGATATCGCGGCAGACGCAGGAGATCGGTATCCGGATGGCGCTGGGGGCGCAGAATTCCGATGTCCTGAAGATGGTCTTTGGAATGGGACTGCGGTTAATTGGTTTGGGCATCGCCGCCGGACTGCTGTTTTCGGCCGGGGTTCTGCGGGTGCTGCGCGGTGAACTGTGGAACCTGTCGCCGTTCGATCCGGTGACAATGGGGGCGGTGGTGTTGCTGGTGGTTGTTGCGGGGATGGCCGCTTGCTGGATACCGGCGCGGAGGGCGATCCGCGTTCATCCCATGGCGGCGCTGCGACATCAGTGATGTCTTTCACCCAGCGCTCGGCCTCGCGACAGGCGTCCGCGACGCATGGGCAGGCGGCGGCTATCGCATCAGTCTCCAGAAGTTGCTGTAGTCATCCGTCCATGCGGGGACATCCGGCCGCGTCCAGGGAGGGATACCCTTGCCGAAGAATCCGGCGGGGCCACGGGTAAGGAAGGCGCGGGCATCGCGGGAGAGTAGAATCCAGGTGGCGTGCCGGCGGTAGACGGCGGGGTCATCCCCCGTGTCGATCACGAGCCCGGCCAGATGGAAATCCCTGGCCAGGGCTCCGGCCACAGGCACCAGGCGGAGCGCCTTGCTCGAGGTATGGAATGCAAGCATGCCGCCTTGATTGAGATGGCGCAGGTAGAGCGTCATCGCCTCGCGCGTGAGCAAGTGGGCGGGAATGACGTCGCCCGAAAAGGCGTCGAGCACGAGCAGGTCGTAATGTTGCGGCTGCTCGCGTTCAAGCGCGAGGCGGGCGTCGCCCAATACCACCTCGACGCGAGCCTCGCTGTCACGGAGATAATAGAATATGTTCGTTGCGAGCCGCACCACCTGCGGATCAATCTCGTAGAAGCGGTAGACGTCTCCGGGGCGGCTGAAGGCGGCCATGGTTCCAGTGCCCAATCCGATTACACCCACACGCTGCGGGCCGTGGCGCATATTCTCCACGGCGATCTGGATACCGCTGCCTATTGCGTAATACATGGTAGGCTGACGGCGCAGGATGGGGTCCATCAGTTGAGAGCCATGCTCGATAATGCCGTGGGTGAGGACGAGCGCCTTGAGCTTCGGATATGGGGTGGGTTCTTCGGTGACCCGTAGGGCCCCATAGAAATTCCGGACGAGCGCCACGCTATCCACGGCGAGAGCGCCGGTGTACATCACGGCGGCGTATGCGACGGCGGCGAAGCAGGCGGCGGCGGGTATGATGCGCCACCACACCCGGCGGCGGAACTCCAGCGCCACGAGCAGAGCAGCGCAGAGCGTAAGCGCGACCGCGAAGTCTCCGGCAACGGGGAGAGCGAGGGGAGCGACGATGGTGACGAGAATTCCGCCGAGGGCGCCCCCGGCGGCCACACAGAGATAAAAGCGGGTGAGGTATTGGGGATGTGGCCGGCGGAGAAAGACCTCTCCGTGGCAATAGGCTCCCACGAGAAAGACACCGAGGCTGACGCCGGCGGTTGCGGCCTTCGCGTCGAAGGCCAAAGAGGGCCACTCGAGCAGCGCGGCCATTCCGAGAAGGCCCAGCATGGCAAGGGGTACGAACAGCCATCTCCGGTACCACCCGCCGAAGCTCACAATGAAGCTCGACAGGTAGAGGCTCAAGGGCACGACCCAGATGAGAGGAGCGGGAATGATTTCCTCGGAGATGTGCTCGGTGGCCGCCAGGAGAAGGACGGAAGCGGCGGCTGGGGCGATGATCCATATGGCGATGCGCGACGCGGATTCGCGGGCGGGCGCGTTGCTCGTTCCGTGCGAATCCCACCTGTCCGGGCGTGTGAGAAAGACAGCCGCCACAAGGCCCGCATAGAGGAGGTAGGCGATGGACCACAGCCAAGCCTGGGCACGCCTGCCGAGGTAGGGTTCCACGAGCACGGGATACGTGAGGAGGCCGAGCAGGGATCCGGCGTTCGAGAGGGCGTACCAGTGATAGCGGCCCTCGCCGCCGCTCCATCCTCGCCAGACGGCCTGCAAGAGAGGACTGGTGCTGGCGAGCAGCAGGTATTGCAGTCCGACGGTGGCGGCGAGCACGAGCAGAATGCGGCTGATGGGTTCTTCGCCGCCAACCGGCTTCCAGTGCGCCGCCGGGATGACTGGCAGCAGGAAGAGGCTGGCGGCAAGCAGAAGGACGTGGGGTTCCCGGCGCCGGAGACGGTGGGCATAGAGATATCCGCCGAGGAGGGCAGCCTGGAAGAACATGAGCGAGGCCGACCAGACGCCCGCGCCGCCTCCGAACCAGGGGAGGATGAACCGGGCGATCAGGGGCTGAATCTGAAAGAGGAGGAATGCGCCGAGAAAGATGGCGGAGCCGAACAGCCAGGAGGGCGGGAGAGCGCGGCTCGAGTTGCGCGAATTATCCAAATCACACGATACCGTGATTTATCCTGAAAGCATGCATTCCTCTGGCAATGGCTTCCTGGCGGCCGTAATGGCCGGCGGCGAGTTTCGTTCCGGAGCTGCGGGCATCGGTCACTGATAGGAGACTGTGAGAAAGACGTACCTCAAGCGGCAGTTTGGTCCTACCGTCAGCTATTGGGCGCAGACGGAAGTGCACGTTTACGGCTTCTCGATCGCGGCTAACGTGCTGCTGTCGTTTTTTCCGTTTCTTATCGTGATGGTGAGCCTGTGCAAGTACGTGCTCCACTGGCCGGCGGCGGTGGACGCGCTGTACTTTGCGCTGCGGGATATTTTCCCCGGCCAGTTGAGTGAATTTCTTGTCCGCAACCTGGCGTTCGTCGTCGCCAAGCGGGGGCCGTTTCAGTATATTTCGGTGCTTGTGCTCTTTTTCACGGCCAACGGGGTATTCGAACCGCTCGAAGTAGCGCTGAACCGCATCTGGAACGTGAAGACGAACCGCAGTTTTCTGCGGAATCAGCTAGTGAGCCTGGGGCTGATCTTCGCGTGCGGATCGCTGATCCTTTTGTCACTGATCCTGACGGCGGCAAACCGCCTGTTTCTAGCCAAGGCGCTGCCTCCGGACTGGGTGGCCACGTCGTGGATGGCGAGCGCGTTTTTCCGTATTTCAGCGCTTCCGGTGACGATGTTCGTGCTGTTCCTGATCTACTGGCTGCTGCCGAATACGAAGATCTCGCCGGCGCGAGTGCTGCCGGTGGCGATTCTGGTCGGGATCGCGATCGAGGTTCTGAAGTCGTTGACGGTGTTATTGTGGGAGCCGATCAACGAGAAATTTTACCTGGAATACGGTCCGTTCGAGTATTCGGCGATCATGGTGTCCTGGTCGTTTGTGGCTTCGATGCTGGTGCTGGCGGGGGCGGAATGGGCGGCGCGGCACGGGATCGAGGTGAAAGCGGAAGCGGACCAGGCGGACACGGTGGCGCAGGCTTAGTTCATCGAATCAGGCCTCGGCCATTAGCGGTCAGCCAAGCCGGTTTGGCTGACGGCTGATTTACGGGCAAGACTGCGTTTGACGATGCCGGGCTGCAGGCGTTCGGCGCGGTCGAGATCGGCCTGTGCGCTGATCTCATCACCGGCGTTGATCTTCAAAGTGGCGCGATAGAGAAAAGGCGTGACATTGCCGGGGGCGAGGAACGCGGCGCGGTCGAGGTCGCGCAAGGCATCCTGCATGCGGCGGAGTTGCATGAGGACAAAGCCGCGGTTGACGTAGCCCGAATACATGTCGGGGGCGAGTTCCACGGCGAGGTCCAAGTCGGCGAGCGCTTTGTCGAACTGGCCGAGCATGATGTAGGACATGCCGCGGTTGTTGTGAGCCCGGGCATCGCGTGGATCGAGCGCGAGAGCGTCGTTACAGAATTTCAGGGCCTGCGCGGGCTGTCCTTTGCTGTTGTGGATATTGCACGCGTTGACGCGCGCCGCCACGGTGGCAGGGCTCAATTGAATTGCCTGCTGGTAGTCGGCGAGGGCCGGATCGAGTTCACCGAGGCTTTCCAGCAGGAGGCCGCGCTCATTGAGGGCTTGCCACCAGGGATGGGGCTGGATGGCGGAACTGAGGACACGGAAGGCATCGTCATTGCGGCCCATGGCGCGGTACACCTGGCCGGCGATCGTAAGACAGAAGGTGTTTTTGGAATCTTTGACAAGGGCAGACTCGACGTCCTGAACGGCTTTCGGCAGGTCGCCCGAGGCGGCGAGCAAGCGGGCTCGGCTGCAAAGAGCGAGGGCGTAATCCGGCTTGGCGGCGATGGCTTCGGAATAGGCGGCGATGGCGGCGGGCCTGTCGCTTGCATCCTCTTTCGCCGCGGCTTCGCGAAAGGATTTTTCGGCAGCTTTGGGAATTCCCTTTTCGGGACGGGCGGCGAGAGGAGTCTCCTGGTAGGGCCTGCCCTCTCTGGCCGCGAGCAGGCGCCGGGCCTGAAAAGCGTGCAACCCATTCGCGTGCTGCTTGAGGAAGGCGCGCAGAGCGTCCGCGCCGCTGCTCTGTTGAACCTCGAGCCAGGCCTTGTGCCCGGCGGCGGCTTCGGAATCGGAGAGGGCGGCCTGTTTTGGCCCGTCGAAGAGGAAATCTTTGGTAAGCGAATCGCCGGCCCATGGGGTTTGCTTCGCCGCCGGATCGCGCATGGTTTGGTAGCGAGCTTCAAGATATGCCTCCTCGAGGCTCGAGTGCGTGTCAAGGGCAGCTAGTAATTTCGTGGTGAATGGCGAGTTCGGGCCCTTCCATGCTGTCTCGACGCACTCGGATTGGGAGGCGGCGAAGGCGAGGAACGTACCGGGGGCGCCGTAGAGGTTGGTGAGGTAGACTGACTGGCCGCTCTTAACGAATCCGCCCTCGATGAAAAGGATACGGGTGGCGGCGCTGCCGGCTTCCAAGGTTCGCATCAACTCCGCCAAAGGAACAGCAGTTTGCAGATCGGGCTTGCCGCCCGAGTAATCCGCGGGCAGCAACTGAACGTCGCTGCCGTAATCGGCGCTCTTGCCCGAGTAGTAGAACAGCACGATTCCAGTCTGTTTGGCGAGGGCGGCAACGGCGGTCCGGAGATCTTCGGCTTTGGGGTTTTCGCGGGCATCCACGTTGAAGTGGAACTGCTCGAGCCTGGCGCGCACGGCTTGGGAATCGGACTTCGAGAAGGGATGATTGGAATTCGAGATGAGCAGCGCATACCGAGGTTCAGCCGCAGCGGCCAACGCCAGCAGCGACCATCCTATGAGTGGCAGCATGGCCTGAGTGTGTCATGACAACCGCTTTACAAAAATAGAGGGAACGCCGTAATCGCGGATTCCAATCACTTTGGCCCATGCTTAGCCCCGGCACCAAGGAGGGAACCAAAGTTCCACAAACGGCCACCCCATTGCACGCGCAATTTGGGGTTCGATAGACTCAAAGCAGTCATGCCTAAGAAGGATTCTCCGTCTGATGCCCCCAGCCGTAAGGCTAACAACAATGATTTGACCCGCCGTGAGGCCGTGCAGGCAGCGGGCGCCGCCGTCACGGTGGCGGCCTTGGCGAGCACGGTGGAATTTCCGAGGATTCAGAAGGTGAGGGCCGCCAACAGCGTGGTGAACTACGCGGTGATAGGGACGGGCAGCCGCGGGACATATCACCTGAAGCACTGGAAGAATATCGATAATTCGCAGTGTATTGCCATCTGCGACATCAGCGATGAAGCACTCAAGAAGGCTCTTCCGGAAGCGCCGGGTAAGCCGCAAACGTACAAGGACTACCGCGAAGTGCTATCGCGGAAGGATATCGACGCGGTTCAGATCGCGACGCCGCTGTACACGCATTTCCCGATCACCAAGGACTCGCTTCTTGCCGGCAAGCACGTGTTTTGTGAAAAGAGCCTGGTGTTCAAGGCGGATGAGGTCCACGCGCTGCGTACGTTAGTGGCCGAGCGGCCGAAGCAGGTCATGCAGGTGGGCTTGCAGCGCCGCTACAGCGAGTTTTACCAGACGGCGAAGCAGATGATCGCCAAGGGCATGATTGGCGACGTCACGCACATGTATGCGCAATGGAACCGCAATCCGGGGTGGGTGTTCAAGAAGACGGCATGGCGGTTATTCAAGGAATATTCGGGCGGGCTGACGGCGGAACTGGCTTCGCATCAGATCGACGTGGCCGATTGGATGTTCGGTTCGCATCCTGAGTTTGTGGTGGGTGTGGGCGGCATCGACTACTGGAAGGATGGCCGCACGGTTTACGACAACATCCAGCTCATCTTCAAGTACCCCAAGGGGCAGAAGCTGATGTACAGTTCGATCAGCACGAACAATCATCTCTCGATGTTCCAGGGCGAGCGGACGGAGTTCGGCGAGCGGATCATGGGGACGCAGGGGACGATCGAGATCACGGTGGGCACGGACAATGAACCGGCCATCGGCTTGTGGTACTACGAGCCCGGTCCGAAGGTCGAGGCGGCGAGCAAGAAGAAAGAAGGCCCGGCGCCGGCATCGGCTTCGCTGCTGAGCACGGGAAAGGGCGGGAGGCCGCTTCCCATTTTGCTGGCCAAGGACCAGATCGGGACCAATGACGGCTTCCTTTCGAAAGAAATGAAGTACGCGCGGCGGTGGCTCTATTCGAAAGGCGTGATGATGCCGGAGGAGGCCAAGAATCCGGTGGATGTGCAATTGGAGGAGTTTCTCGATTGCGTCCGCACGGGGAAACGGCCCAAGGCCGACATCGAAGTAGGGCTGGCGGATTCGACTGCGGTGATCCTCTCGAACATCGCGATGGAAGAAGGCCGGCGCGTGTACATGGAAGAGATCGACAAGTTGGGCAAGGCCTAGACTGGCCGCGAGCAAGCAGCCAGTTCGCATCGGGGCTCCACCCTCGGGTGGTAAAATCCTGGTTGATGTCTGACCAAAATCCGCGCAGAGATTTCCTGAAAGCGGCCTCGGCCGCGCTCACCACACAGATCATTACCGGCAACCTGAAAGGCGCCAACGACAAGGTGAACGCGGCGTTTATCGGCATGGGCCGGATGGGCCGATCGAATCTCGGCTTCGCCATGAAGCAGGACGGAGTCAACGTGACTCATGTCTGTGACGTGTACAAGCCCAACCTGGATCTGGCTTTGGAAATGACGCACGGCAAGGCGAAAGGCGTGCGCGATTTCCGGGAAATCCTGGCGGACAAGAGCATAGACATCGTCTGCATCGCGACTCCGGACCACTGGCATGCCTATATGACCGTGGAGGCCTGCAAGGCGGGCAAGGACGTATATGTTGAGAAGCCGATCTGCGTGGTGATCGATGAGGGGAAGAAAATGGTGGAGGCCGCGCGGAAGTACAAGCGGGTGGTGCAGGCGGGCACGATGCAACGCTCGGGAGTCCACTTCCAGCAGGCGACGGAGATGGTGCGGTCAGGCAAGTTGGGCGATGTCACCATGGTGCATACATGGAATGTCGGGCTCATGGATATCGAGGGCATCGGCAATCCGCCGGACACGCAGCCCCCGGCCGACCTCGACTGGGACATGTGGCTGGGACCGGCGCCGAAGCGCCCGTTCAACGCCAACCGCTTCGGCGTCGATCCGAAAGCCTTCAGCCATTTCCGGTGGTTTTGGGACTATGCCGGGGGCATGATGACGGATTGGGGCGTGCACTGGCTGGACATTGTGCAGATGGCGTTCGATGAGAAAATGCCCACGGCGATTGCCTGCGTGGGCGGGAAGTTCCGGCTGAAGGACAACCGCGAGACGCCGGACACGATTCACGCTTCCTACGAGTATCCGGGTTTCTGCGGCGCGTATGAAAACCGCTACGGGAACGCGCAATCGATGTTCGACAAGAACGGCGGGATCCTGTTTTTCGGCGACAAAGGGACGCTGTTCGTCGACCGCAGCGAGTACCGGGTGATTCCGGAAAAGGGATCGGACCTCAAGGAAGAAGTGGTGAAGTCGTCGAACAACAGCAACATGGCGCACTGGGCGAATTTCCTCGAGTGCGTGCGCACGCGGCAGCGCCCGATTTCCGACATCGAGAAATGCTACCGCTCGACGGCGACGTGCCTGCTGGCGAACATCGCGCTGCGCAGCCGGTTGCGGCTCGATTGGGACGGGGAGACCATCAAGCAGCCCGAAGCGCGCAAATACATGACGAGGGAATACCGCAAACCGTGGAAACTGGTGGTATGAAGGCGCACACGGAGTACCACACTTTCCGCACGGAAAAGCATCGGGAATACATCAACATTACGGACAAAGTGAACGCCGCGTTGAAGAAGAGCGGAATTCAGGAAGGAATGATCCTGGTTTCGGCGATGCACATCACGGCGGGGGTGTGGGTGAACGACGCCGAGGACGGGTTGATTGCCGATATCGACGAATGGCTGGAGCACCTGGCCCCTTACAAGAAAAACTACCGGCACCACCGCACGGGCGAGGATAACGGAGATTCGCATCTGAAAAGCCTGCTGGTCCATCATCAGGTGATTGTTCCCGTAACGGGCGGCAAGCTCGATTTGGGGCCGTGGCAGCAGATCTACTACGCGGAGTTCGACGGGCAGCGCCCGAAACGCGTCATTATTAAAGTGATGGGCGAATAAAGAACGCTTCCAAGGGAAGGACGCGACACATGAGGAAACTGTTGATCGCGGCAGCGTCTGTTTGTGCGTGCCTCGCAGCCGACCTGCCGGTGCGCACGGTGATTCTCTACAAGAACGGCGTGGGCTATTTCGAGCGCGGGGGTGAGTTGAGGGCAGGTGAATCCGCGCGGCTCGATTTCAACGCGTCTGACATGAATGACGTGTTGAAGTCGCTCACCATCGAGGACAAGAGCGGGGGCAAAATCACCGGCCTGCGGTACGACGCCAGCGAGCCGCTCTCCAAGCGGCTGGAAGACTATCCGTTCCAATTGGGCGATCAGCAGCCGCTGAGCCTGTTTCTGGACCAGTTGAAGGGGGCGCGGCTTGAAATCCGGGCGGCGGGAGAGTCGGTGACCGGGTCGATCTTCAGCTCCGGCATCGTGATGATGGGAGAGAAGGCGCAGCAGAAGCAGGTGCTGACGCTGCTGCTCGATTCGGGCGACTTGCGGTCATACGATCTGGCGGCGATCAGCGAAGTGAAACTCGCCGATGAGGCGTTGCAGCGCCAGCTCAAGGCGTACCTGGCAACATTGGCGGTGGCGCGGTCGAAGGAAAAACGCAGCGTCTACATCGATTCCTCCGACATGCGGGCGCGGCAACTCGTGGCCAGTTACATGATCCCGGCGCCGGTGTGGAAATCGAGTTACCGGCTGCTGTGGAACGAAGCGGGAGCGGTGCTGGAGGGGTGGGCGATTGTGGACAATACGACCGGCGAGGACTGGACGAAGGTGAATCTGTCGCTGGTTTCGGGCAGGCCGATTTCCTTTATCAGCAATTTGTATGAGCCGAAGTATGTGACGCGGCCGCAGTTGGAGTTAGCGGAAAGCCGCGCCGTGGCTCCGGTGGTGGATACGGGCGCGGTGGTGGCGGAGGAGAAGGCTGCGAAGGCGGGTTTGGCCGCGCCTAGGCGGGCGATGGCCATGACGGCTCAGTCGGTGACGGTAGAAGCCGCCGCCGAACCTCTGCGCGGAGGGATGGCGAGCACCATAGCGGCGGAGGCGCGAGGGCGCGAATTGGGCGATCTGTTCGAATACCGCTTCTCCACAGCGGTTACCGTCCCCAAGGGCCAGTCCGCGATGTTGCCGTTTCTGCAACAGAAGATCGGCGCGCGGAAGCTGCTGATCTATTCCGACCGGTCGCTTCAAAACCCGATGACCGCCTCCGAAATTACGAACAACAGCGGAAAGACGCTGGATGGCGGACCGATTACAGTCTACGAAGGCGGCGCCTACGCGGGGGAAGCTTTGATGCAGACGGTGAAGGCCGGGGATAAGCGGCTGATCACGTACGGAGTGGATCTGGGGACGCGCATCACGACGGCGCTCGATTCGTCGCGGAATCTGGTGCGGGAAATCCACGCCGGAAGGGGGATACTGACGCTGAGGACGGCGATGGAGGAGACGCTCACCTACACCATCAGGAACGTGGACGCCAAAGCGAAGACGCTGATCATCGAGCACCCCATCCGGCCACAGTACAAGCTGCTCGATGCGAAGCCGGTGGAAACGACGGCGACGGCGTACCGTTTCGAAGTGAAGCTGGCTCCGAACGCGACGGAGAGGTTTCCCGTGCGCGAAGAGCGGGTGTTTGATCAGGGGCTGAGCATCAGCAGCCTCACGCCGGACCAACTGCTGGTCTACATCCAGAACAAGGCGCTGACGGCGGAAGGGCGGCGGCAGTTGGAGGCTATCGCAGCCAGGAAGCGGCAGATCGCGCAGACGGACCGGGCGGCGCGGGAACAGGAGCAGGAGATCAACGATCTGGTGCGGGACCAGGACCGCATCCGGCAGAATCTCTCGAGTCTGAACAACGTCACGGGCCAGACCGAGCAGGTGAACAAGTACGCCCGGCAGCTTGCCGAACAGGAGGGGAAGCTGGCCGGGATGCGCGACAGGTTGAGCGAGTTGCGCAAGCAGAAGTCCTCGCAGGAACAGGAGTTAAATTCCCTGATTGAGAAGATGGAATTTTGAACCTCGCACTGGTGGGATACGGCAATGTGGGCAAGGCGTTCGCGCGCCTGCTCGCGCGGAAGCACGCGCAATTTCCTTTTCGCATCGTGGGCATTCATACGGCGCGGCACGGCGCCGCGATGGACCCTCACGGACTGGCGGTGGAGCCGTCGTTCGGACCGTCCGCGGCCTCGATTGACGAGTTTCTGGAGCGCTCGGGAGCGGAGGTGGTGTTCGAGCTGACGCCGCTCAATCCTTCCACGGGGGAGCCGGCGATCAGCCACATCCGCGCGGCGTTCACGCGTGGAATGCACGTGGTGACAGCGAACAAGGGGCCAGTGGCTCACGCCTATGCCGATCTTCGGGACGAGGCGCTGCGGGCAGGCGTTCAGTTCCGGTTCGAATCGACGGTGATGGACGGTGCTCCGGTGTTCAACCTGGTGCGCGAGACGATGCCTGGAGTGGAGATCCTGGGATTCGCGGGGGTGCTGAATTCCACGACGAATATCGTGCTGGAGGCGATGGAGACGGGCAGAACTCTGGAGGAAGGCGTCGAGACGGCGCGGAAGATGGGGATTGCGGAGACCGACGTCAGCTACGACCTGGACGGCTGGGATGCGGCGGCGAAGACAGCCGCGCTGGCCAACGTGCTGATGGACGGGCGGGTGACGCCGCTCGATGTCGATACGCGGGGCATCCGGCGGCAGACACCGGAGAAACTGGCGGAGTTGATGACCAAGGGCAAGACGGTACGGCTGGTGAGCCGGACGCACCGGGGCAAGGAGGGATTGAAGATGCGGGTTCGGGCGGAAGTGCTGGATGTCACGGATACGCTGGCCGCGGCGCGAGGGACATCGAGTTTCCTTCTACTCGAGACGGATCTGATGGGCACGCTGGGAGTTTTTGAAAGCAACCCCGGAGTGGAGCAGACGGCATACGGGCTGTTCAGCGATCTAGTGGATATTGCGCGGGTGATCTGACGAACGGCCGCTTCAGTCGATGGGGGGAGCGTTGTGGCAGGCGAGGCGCATTTGTATGATCGGAGGTAAAGAAAGGGAGGCTAGTACGATGCGGACCTTCACCAATACGGCGGCGCCATCTCAGAGAGTTGTGGGGAAGACGGGAAAATCCGTGAGGATCGGACACCGCGAACGGAATGAACCTCATCAACTCCGGCAAAGCGCCGGCAATCAGGCGGTAAAACGTTCGCTCGGACTGCGGGTCACCCCGATCCGTAGGCCACTGGCGCGCCAGGGGGCAAGGGCGGACATCCCCGTTTCCGGCGGGGCGGGGATGGAGATTGTCGATCAGCCACTCAAGGGTGGGCCGCCGAGTGCGGGCGGCGCGACGGCAATTCAGGCAGCCCCGGACAACACGTCGTCGTGCGGACAGCCGATCAGCATGAACGTTCTCACTTCGGGAACATTTCTGGGCGGATTAACGATGGACAGCTACTACCCGGACTTGGCCGGCGCCGGGTATTACGAACACCCGGACACCGCGGGGACGTTCGATACGGGCAGCCGGGCAGGAGCGAACGTGCAGCTATACGGAGTGATTCCGAGCCCGTGCGAGCCAAGCCAGTTCCATCTGGAGCAAACCATCACGCGCACCCGCTACCGGATCAACGGCACTGCGCATTCCGAAGAAGGGAAGACATTCGACGATATCGCCAAAAGCGGACGGGATGCCTCGACCGCGCCGTTCCGGCAGGACTTCCTCGGCGGCGGCGCCGCGCCTCTGGGCTACATCATCTCGATGGCCGACCCGCCAAGCACGGGGTACAGTTCGACGAGCGAGATCGAGCATGACCGCGATTTTGTCACTTCGCTGGTGGGGCCGGGAGGACGAAAGTCCGTCAGTTGGTCGCTCTCGACGCGCATCTCGGCGGGCGCGGTGACGAGTAACGTTCTGACTTGAAGCGGGGCCGCCCTCCGAAGAACCCATGAACCAGCAGGGCATCGGGGACAAGATCGACTCATTATTGGGAGAACTCGAGCGGGCCGAAGCGGTTTCCTTTGACCTGGGAACGCCCGAGTTGCCGGAAGGCGACGCTTTGAAGGAACTGGTGGCGATGGGGGCTGCTATCGTACCGCATCTGCTGAGCCGAATGGGGGAGGATACGCCGAAGAAGCGTGTTGCCCATATCGCGAGGGTGCTCCGCGCGCTGGAGGATCGCCGGGCCTTGGAGCCGCTGCTTGCGGTGCGGACACGCTTCGAGCGGGTGGAGGGGAAGGACGCGTGGGACTACGCGGTCATCGGCCAGTGTAACCTGGCAATCGAGGCGCTTCGGAGAAGTGAAGGACCCCGTTAGTCCACTCCGAGCGCATTCGATGCGACTCCGCCGATCTCCATTCGCACCTCAAGAGGCACGGCAGGAGGTTCCCTTAGCTCGGCCTCAATGCGATAAACACCGGGAAGCGCGGGGGCTGGCTTTTAGCGGCAAAGCCCACGTGCTTCGCGCGGTCGTCGACGCCGGTTCTGGGCGTGGGCGGCGGACAGGACCCCGGCGACTTCTCCCTTCGTCTTCCCGGCCTCTGCCGGTTCTGCTGGATGCGACGCCTCGTCCCGCAAGAAACAGCCTGGGTTTTGGACCCGGTTTGACAATGGAATCGAGACTTTGGAAGTGCTCAAAAAAGGGTTGGTGGACCTGGACGGGTTCGAACCGTCGACCTCTTCCATGCCATGGAAGCGCGCTCCCAACTGCGCCACAGGCCCACTCGTGAGGACGGACAGTTTCAATATACCATAGCCCGCAAGGCCCCACCTACCGCTTTGCCCCGGGAGAAGCCACCGCGCCGGCCGCTTGCGGAGCGCCCCCCTGCGCCATCGCCGTCCGCGGCGCGAACTTGCGCTGGACAAGAAACCCATAAGCCGCCACGCCGAGCACCAGCCAGAAGCCGATGGTCTTGATGGGCGCGTCAAAACTGCCGGTCTGCTTGATCAGCCACCCGCTGAGCCACGGCGCCACCACCCCCGCCAGGTTCGCCGCCGTATTCTGAATCGCCACCGGAAGCGCTCCCGGCAGCAAAGTCTGAGTGAGCGCCCAGTAGTTCGCCGTCGCCAGCCCCAGTCCGCACAACGAGGCGACCGTGAAGAAGATCATCAGCGTTTCCGAGTGCGTATAAACGCTGATCGTTTGCGTCGAGGCGATCACGAATCCGGCGATGGTGAACGCCTTACGCACACGAACCGGGTCCCCGCCCTTGGCGATCAGTTTGTCCGCCCACCACCCCGAAACCGCCGCCACTAGCGCCATGCCCCCAAACGACATCCCGCTGAACCAACTGGTCTCTTGGAGCGACATGCCGTGCTGCTCCTGGAAATACCGGGGCATCCACGTCATGCAGTAATACACAAAGTACATGTAGCAGTAAGTGCCGATGATCACTCCCCACATCAGCGGGCTCTTCAGCGCATCCAGTAAGCCGGTCCGCTCATTGGGATCCGTCTTGGCGGCAACCACCAGGCCCTGCGCGGCCGGATCGCTGCGGCGCACCCACAGCAGCCACGGGATCAGCCACAGCAGGCTCCCCAAGCCGAGCAAACCGAACATCGCCTGCCAGCCCACCTGTTGGATCAGCAGCGCGGCCATTGGCAAGCCGACCGCGGGACCGAGCTTGGTCCCTGTCATGTACAGCCCGACGGCGAACCCCCGTTCCTTTTCCTGAAAGTGCTTGCGGATATAGTACAGGCTTGACGACGTAACCACCGATTCCCCCGTGCCCACCAGCAGCCGCAAAGTCACCAGATCCGCCAATCCGCGCGTGAACATGGTGGCCGCCGACCCCACGCTCCACAGTAGAAAACCGGCAGTGTAAAGCAGCCGCACGCCGAAACGGTCCACCAGCATCCCCGCCGGGATCTGGAAAATCGTGTATGTCCAGAAAAAGGCCGACAACGCCAGCCCCTGCTCGGCTTTGTCCATCTGGATGCCCTTCACCATGTCGGGCAGAGCGATGGTGAGATTTACGCGATCGGAATAGGCAATCACCATTCCCAGGCTCAACAGGCACACTACCCACCATCGTTTGGAACTCATCTGGACTCTCCGTTCTCCTTCCCGAAGACTGACTTTATCATGATGCGCCTGCGGACCCAAACCTGCATCAGGCGAGCCGCAGACGGAAGTGGAAGGACTTGGGACGCACGAACGAATCGAACCCAAGCCGCGAGAGCGTGCAGCCGCGCCCGGAATCCTTCACCCCTGTCCAGGCGAGCGCCGGATCCAGGTAGTCGCAGCGGTTCAGGAAACAGGTTCCGGTTTCCACCTCGTCCCCGATCGCCAGCGCGGCGTCCGCGTCCTGTGTCCAGATCGAAGCGGTAAGGCCGTAGGCGCTGTCGTTCATTAGCCGGATGGCTTCCGCGTCATCCTTCACCTTCATCAGCCCGGCAACGGGGCCGAACGTCTCCTCGCGCATCACCAGCATCGAATGGTCGACGTTCACCAGCACCTGGGGTGCGAGGTAGGGCGTGCCGGGGCGGTCGGCGTCGAATTCCTTCGCGTCTATGAGCGCCTCGGCCCCGCGAGTCACTGCGTCCTGAATATGATGGCGCACCTTGTCCGCCGCTTGCGTGGAAACCATGGGGCCTAACGTCGTCTCGCGATCGAGCGGATTCCCTAAACGGTATCTTCGGGTGAGTTCCACGAATCCCTCCACAAACGGCTCGTACACCGCCTCGTGCACATAAATCCGCTCCACCGCGCAGCAGGATTGCCCGGAATTGAAGCATGCCCCATCCACAAGGTTGTCAATGGCGGCTGCGAGCGGAGCATCCGCTCGGACATAAGCAGGATCCTTGCCTCCAAGTTCGAGACCGGCGGCAAGGAATCGCCCTGAAGCCGCTTGCTGAACGGCATGGCCGCCCGCCACGGATCCGGTGAACGCAACGAAGGCGATGCGCGGGTCCCGGATGACATCCGCCGCCTGGTCGTGATTCATGTGCAGGAATTGAAACACGCCGGCGGGCAGATCGGCCGCCGCAAATGCCTGCGCCCACCGCTCGGCAACCAGCGCCGTTTGCGGAGCCATCTTCAACACCACGGAATTGCCCGCCAGCAGTGCGGGAACGATCGCGTTCACTGTGGTCAGATAGGGATAGTTCCAGGGCGAAAGCGCCAACACCACGCCAAGCGGCTCGCGGCGAATGAACCGCCGGAAATTCTCCTTGGGCTCCACTTCGATATCAGCCAGCGCGGCGGCGGCGATGTCCGCCATATAGCCGGCCCGCTCGGCAAAGCCGCGCCGGATCTCCATCGGCGAATAAGCAATGGGGCGGCCCATCTGCCATGTGAGTTCTTCGCCAATCTCCTCGCTGTGCTCCACCATATAAGCCGTCATGCGGCGGCAGATACCGGCGCGGACGTCCATCGGGGCGCGTCTCCATTTCCGCTGCGCCTCCACGGCCCGGCCGAGCGTGGCGTCAATTTCCCCGGACGAGGCGAGCGCTCGCTCCGCGTAGACGGAGCCGTCAATGGGACTGATGGTCTGTTGAAAGTTCTGCGGCATTCGAAAACCATTGGAGCACACGAGCAATGGAGGCCGGAAAGGCTGGTAAGCTGTAAAGTCTGGGTATGGATCGCCAACAGGCCTGGGAGATTCTCTGTGAATTTGTGCGGACGGACGGGCTGCGCCGCCACGCGCTGGCGGTGGAAGCCTGCGTAGCCGCCTACGCGCGCAAATACGCCGGTGACGAGCAGCAATGGAGCATCACCGCCCTGTTGCACGATTTTGACTGGGAGATCCACCCGCAACTCCCGGATCACCCCACGAAAGGAGAGCCCATTCTGGCCGAACGCGGAGTGCCGGAAGAGATCCGCCGCGCGATTCTCTCGCACGCCGATTTCACCGGAGTGCCCCGAGTCTCTCTCCTCGAGAAGACCCTCTTTGCCTGCGATGAACTGGCCGGGTTTCTCACCGCTGTGTCGTATGTGAAACCCGGAAGGAGTATCCACGAAGTGGATGTTCCCAGCGTGCGCAAAAAGATGAAGGACAAGGCATTCGCCCGCGCCGTGAATCGCGCCGGCATTACCGCCGGCGCGCAGGAACTCGGCGTGGACCTCGATGAACACATCGCCTTCTGCATTGACGCCATGCGCGCGCGGGCCGCGGAACTGGGCCTCGAAGGGACGCCGAAAACCCAATAATCATGCTGTTTGCGGGACTCATCTGGTTGACGGCCGCGCTGGTGGCTGCCTCGTTTGCGGTGAAGCGCTGGTGGTTCCCTCCGCCCATCAACACCTATGCCGCAAACTTCGATTCCTACTTTTCGCTGAACATTGTCGTGGCCGGAATCATTTTTCTCCTGGCGCAGGTGGCCCTCGGGTGGTTCATCTGGAGGTTTCGCAATCAGGGGCGGCAGGTGCGGTACACCGAAGGCAGCAACCGGCTCGAAGTGATTTGGACGGTGGTCACGCTGGCTTTGTTCGCCGGTGCGTCCGTGCCGAGCGCCGCTCTCTGGTCGCGCGTCCATCTCGAGTTGCTCTCTCCCACTGCGATGACGGTCGAACTCCTCGGGCAGCAGTTCGCCTGGAATGTACGCTACCCCGGCCCCGATGGCCGCTACGGAAAAACCAACGTCCGCTTTGTCAATGACGCCGCCGGAAATCCGTTCGGCATTGATGACCGCGATCCCGCGGGCAAAGACGACGTGGTCAGCAGCGCGCTTCGCATCCCCGCCGGCAAGCCGGTGCTCTTGCGCCTGCACTCGCGCGACGTCATCCACAGCTTTTTCGTGCGCGAACTGCGCCTCAAACAGGATCTCGTGCCGGGCATGGAAATCCCCCTCAAGATTGAAGCGGACAAGCCCGGCGAATATGAGATCGCCTGCTCCGAATTGTGCGGCCTGGGCCACCACCAGATGCGCAGCGTCCTGATTGTGATGCCGCCCGATCAGTTCGCTGCCTGGCTGCGGCAGCAGGAGGCGCGGAAATAGCGTATGGCGAATCCCATCGAAGCCAAGGTCCACAGGCCGCCCGGCGGGTTCCTTCAACGCTATGTCTTCAGCACGGACCACAAGGTCATCGGCATCCAATACTACCTGCTCGCCCTGTTCAGCGTGTTCCTGGGCATGACGCTCTCAGCGCTCATGCGCTACCACCTCGTCTATCCCGGCGCAAAGCAACATCTCTTCCAACTCTTGTGGCCCAACGGCGCTCCGGACGGCATCATGACGCCGGAACTGTATCTCTCGCTCATGACCATGCACGGCACCATCATGGTGTTCTTCGTGTTGACCACGGCGCCGCAGAGCGGGTTCGGAAACTATTTTCTACCGCTTCAGATCGGCGCGCCGGACATGGCGTTCCCGGTGCTGAACATGCTCTCCTTCTGGACCACGCTTCTCTCCTTGGTGGTCCTCTGTTCGGCTTTCTTCGTCGACGGCGGCGCGCCGCTCGGAGGATGGACCGCTTACCCTCCCCTCAGCGCCACCGGAGCAATTGCCGGCCCCGGCATGGGAACCGGCATGAATCTCTGGGTCATCAGCATCGCTCTGTTCTGCGTCGCCTCGCTCATGGGAGCCATCAACTTCCTCACCACCATCCTCGAAATGCGCACCAGGGGAATGTCGCTGATGCGCATGCCGCTCACTTGTTGGGGGTGGTTCGTAACCGCGGTCATCAGCCTGTTCGCTTTCGCCGTGCTGCTGACGGCGGGCATTCTTCTCCTTCTCGACCGCCTCGGCGGAACCAGCTTTTTCCTGCCCGCCGGCCTCGTCATCAATGACCGCATTCTGAATAACTCGGGCGGCTCCCCGCTCCTCTGGCAGCATCTGTTCTGGTTCTTCGGGCATCCCGAGGTGTACATCGCAATCCTTCCGGGAATGGGCCTGGTCTCGACCGTCCTTTCCGTGTTCTCCCGCAAGCCCGTGTTCGGCTACAAGGCAATGGCGTATGCCATGATGGCCATCGCGCTGCTTGGTTTTCTCGTGTGGGGACACCACATGTTCATCAGCGGCATGAGCCCCTACTCGGCCATCGCGTTTTCCGTTCTCACCCTTGCCATCGGCGCTCCTTCCGCTATCAAAACTTTTAACTGGCTGGCCACCATCTGGGGCGGGCAACTCCGTTTGACCACCGCCATGCTGTTCGCCCTCGGCTTTGTATCGGTATTCGTTTCCGGCGGATTGACCGGACTCTTCCTCGGCCAGCCTGCCCTCGACCTCTACTTCCACGACACCTACTTCGTCGTGGGCCACTTCCACATGATCATGGGTGTCGCCAGCGTCTTCGCCATCTTCGCCGCCACCTTCTATTGGTTCCCCAAGGTAACCGGCCGCATGATGAGCGAATCACTCGGGAAGATCCACTTCTACTGCACCTTTCTTGGGGTCTACGCCATCTTTATACCTATGCACTTCGCCGGCATTGCGGGCAATCCGAGGCGCTATGCCGATTTCTCCCAATTCGACTTTCTGAAGGATCTGACCAGCGTTCATAAGTTCATCACCCACGCCGCCCTCTTCACCGCCGTCATTCAAGTGCTCTTTCTGTGGAATCTGTTCTATAGCTGGCGCAAGGGAGTCAAAGCTCCCGGGAATCCCTGGAACGCAACTACGCTCGAATGGGCCCTGCCTTCCCCCCCGCCCGCTCACAATTTCGGAATCAACCCGCCACTCGTGAAACGCGGACCCTATGACTACAGTCTCCCTGGAGAGAGCAAGGATTTCCTCATGCAGCACGAGGGGGACGAAGAATGAACTTGGCGATGGCGGGTTCGCAACGCCGCGCCTCGTTCACTGGGCTATACGCGTTTCTGATTTCGGTCACCATGTTCTTCGGCGCATTCACCAGCGCCATGGTTGTCCGCCGCGGCGCGTCCGACGATTGGAAAGGTGTCCCGGCGCCATCCTTGCTTTGGGTGAATACCGGAGTGCTGGCGGTGAGCAGCGTATTGGCTGAAAAAGCGAGACGCGTGCTGCGCGCCGGAGACCGGCGCCAGCATTTCAACCTGTGGTGGACGGGAGCGACCCTGCTGGGGGCGGTGTTTGTCCTGGGGCAAGTCATTGTCTGGCGTTACCTCCACCGCCACGGCGTCTACCTGAACAGCACTCCCGGCAGCGCGTTCTTCTTCGTCGGCACCATCGCGCACGCCATCCACCTGGGCGGCGGTTGGCTCGCCATGCTATACCTTAATTTTCGCGCCTATCGCCTGGAACTGGGACCCGGGCGGCGCACTGCCGTCGATGTAGCCACCATCTACTGGCATTTTCTCGGTGTTCTCTGGCTGTACCTTTTGTGGCTGTTCCGGTTCTGGGGGAATTGAGAGATGCAACGGGAAGCAACCTGGGAAGGCGGCGGTTCGCCGTTCGCCATTGGCGTAAAGCCGCTCGGCATGTGGCTGTTCGTGGTTTCCGATGCCCTGACGTTTTCCGCGCTTCTGGTCACCTACACCTATTGCAGACTGTCGAATCCGGATTGGCCCACTCCATTTCATTTCTCACCGAGCATTCTCTTCTCCACCGCAATGACGTTCCTGCTGCTCAGCTCCAGTTTCACCATGGCGCTGGGCGTGCGCGCCATGAAGAACGGCGACCGCCGCCAGACCGTCCGCATGATTGCCGCCACCATCGCCATGGGCCTCGGCTTCGTCGCGCTTCACCTGAATGAATGGCTCCACCTCATGCGCGTGGAAAATATCACGCTGACCGGCAACCCCTGGCATCAGCCCCTGTTCGGCGCAACGTTCTTCGGTTTGACCGGACTCCACATGGCCCACGTCACCGCCGGGACCATTTACCTCACCATCATCGCCGCCGGCGTCGCCCGCGGGAAGTTCCGCGCCGAGGATGTCGAAACCAGCGGACTCTACTGGCACTTCGTCGACCTGGTGTGGATGTTCATTTTTCCCATGGTGTACCTCATGTCGGTCGCGCGGTGAAAGGAGAACGCGAAATGCAGCCGACTGTTAAGCAGCTTGCCACAGTATGGACCGCTCTTCTCGGATTCACTCTGGTCGAAGTAGGCCTCGCCTATCCCCGCCTTTCGGCAGTGCTCTTCCTCATCCTGCTCCTGGTCCTCTCCATCGGAAAATCGGCGATGATCATCGGTTTCTTCATGCACCTCAAATTCGAGCGCCGCGTCCTCACCCTGGCTCTGTTTCCGCTGCTCATCGTCTTCGTCCTCGTCCTGCTCGCCTTGCTGCCGGATGCGGAACGCCTGCGGGAGATGCGATTCTGAATTATGCGATATGCGGCGCCGCTTCTCTGGGCCACTTCGCTCTACGGGCAATGCTCGCAGTGCTTCCGAACGGCTGCCGCACAGCAGACCGCCAGCATGCAGGCCGTGAATACCGGCATCCTCGTCATGCTGCTTCCCGTCTTCACCTTGCTCGGCGGGTTCTGCTGGCTCGCTTACCGCCGGCGTGATCCTTGAGACTCCACCCATCGGGCTGCTGCTTGCCTCCTCCGGCGAGACGGGGAAACTTCTGTTCACCATGCTGCTCGTCTTCGGGGCGGCAAAAGTGCTTTACGAAGTGTTCGAAGCCCTGCGCCAACCGGGAATCATCGGCGAAATCCTCGCCGGCGTCGTTCTCGGCCCCGGCGTTCTGAACCTGCTGCAGCCTACGGATTTTCTCAATGCGCTCGCGGAACTGGGAGCCATGTTCCTGCTGTTCCGCGTCGGCCTCGAGGTGCGGTCTTCCGATCTGCTCGAAACGGGAAAAACCGCCCTGCTGGTGGCTGTGCTGGGCGTGATCGTCCCCTTTGCGATGGGTTTTGCCATCTCCGACCTCTGGCATGGATCGCCCGTCGAAGCGCTGTTCCTCGGCGCCGCCATGGTGGCCACCAGCGTCGGAATCACCGCGCAGGTCCTCTCCTCGAAGGGACTCCTGAATCATGTATCGAGCAAAACGATTCTCGCCGCGGCGGTGATTGACGATGTCCTCGGTCTGATCCTCCTGGCCGTAGTGAGCAGCATGGCGAAAGGCGAAGTGCGGCTGATGGACCTCCTGTTGACCGCCGGGATGGCCATCGGATTCACCCTGGTGGTGATCCAGTGGGGCTCCAAAACCATGGCCCAGGTTGTGCCGCGCGTTCAGGAAACGCTCAAAGGCGACAACTCCGAATTCAAGATCGCCATGGTCCTTCTGTTGGGAATGGGATTGCTTGCCCTGGAGGCGGGAGTCGCCGCCATCATCGGCGCTTTCCTCGCCGGCATGGCGCTTTCAAACAGTGTGTCGCACCGGGTTCACGACCTCACCAGCGGACTCAGCGAGTTTCTCGTGCCGTTCTTTCTGGTAGGCATCGGGCTGAACTTCAACCTCAAGGCCTTCGCGGAACCGGGAGTGCTGCTCATGGCCGTCATTGTCCTGGTGGCTGCGGTGATTTCGAAGCTGGTCGGATGCGGGTTGGGAGCCTGGCAGCTTGGAAGACGGAACATGTTTCGAGTCGGAGCCGGGATGGTCCCCCGCGGAGAAGTCGGAATGGTGGTGGCGCAATTGGGCATGAGCTTGGGCGTGGTGCCGGATGCGGTTTACGCGATCGTGGTGACGATGTCGCTGGCGACCACCATGGTGGCTCCTCCTCTGTTGAACATCGCCTTTCGCGGCGAGAGCGAGGATTAGAGTCTAGGCTAGGATACTGCGCAGCGCACGGGAGGGAGGACGATGAAGAAAGAACGGCTGGTCGGGGCACGCCTGCCCGTAGAGCTTGTCAAAGAACTGGAAACGATCGAAACGGTTGAGCAGACGGATCGCTCGACGACAGTGCGAAAGCTCCTCGCGCGCGCCATTAGAGACTGGAAGCTCGACTACCACGCACACCGCTATGCGCAAGCGCGGCGATCCCTCGCGCGCAGCGCCCGCGACGCCGGTGTCAGCATTTGGGAGATGACGGACTATCTCCGTTCGCACAAGATCGCTGTTCAATACGACGAGGAGGATCTCGCGCACGACATTCACCGCCTCCTCGGTAAGGCCAGCGGCTAAGCTCTGGATCTCCCCGAATCTCGCAGCCAGTCGGTCCGCCCGTTGTGGCATACTGCGCGATATGACAGCCCGTGCAGGTTTGCTGCTTCTCTGCCTCATGTCCTTGCCGGCACAGGTGCCCACGTCCTGGACGCCGGAGTTTTCCATGCAGTTCCAAACCATCGGCGATGTGGCGCCGTCCCCCGATGCCAGGCTCGTTGCGTGGGTGCAGACCCGTCCCGTCATGCAGACGGAGCGCAGCGAGATGGTTTCTCAAATTTATCTGGGCGCCTCCGATGGATCGCGCCGGCTGCAACTGACCCGCGGAGAAAAAGGATCCGATCATCCGCAATTCTCACCCGATGCCCGCCACGTATACTTCCTCTCGGAACGTGCGGGGAAGACGAACGTGTTTCGCATTCGGGCGGATGGCGGCGAGGCCGAGCAGGTTACCGAATTCAAGGGCTCCGTCTCCGATTTCGGCGTTTCGCCGGACGGCAAGTGGGTCGCCTTCACAGGGCACGAGCCGGACCCTGATATCGAAAAAGCGAAAAAGGAGAAGCGCGACTGGGAGGTAGTGGATGAAAATCCGGCCAACGCCGCTCTCTACGTCGTGCCCGCGGAGCCGAACGCGGAGCACAAGCGGACGCAGAAGAAGCTCTTCGAGAACACGTATCACATTGCGGATTTCGACTGGTCTCCCGATTCGCGCACCATTGCCTTCACTCACCAGCCGGCGCCCATCGCCGACGATTGGACGAAGTCCGGCATCGCCGAGGTGGCCGTCGAAACAGGCGCCGTGAAGGAACTCGCCGCCACTGGAGCCGCGGAAATGGAGCCGCATTACTCTCCGGACGGCCGCTATCTCGCCTTCACGCGAACCAGCCTCCCGCCGCGCTGGCCAGGCGACTCGCGCATCGCGCTCTTACCCCGCCAGGGAGGCGATCCCCGCCTGCTGCCGGCAACATATGACGAGAAGCCGCAAATCATCGGATGGCGCGGCGACTCTTCCGCTCTCTACTTCGCCGAGACCCGGCACACGCGGCAGACGCTCTACGAAATGCCGCTCGAGGGTCAGCCGAAGATTGTCTACGAACCGAAGCGCGGCACCCTCGGGCTGAGCCGCCTGAACACCAAAGGCGCAGCCATCGGATTCGCCTATGAATCGCCGGACGAAGCCCCCGAGGCATTCATCATGAACCTGGCAGCGCCCGGCGCCGGTACCCGTGTCAGCCGCGCCAATCTCGATCTGCCCAAACTCCCGCTCGGCAAAACGGAAGTCGTGCGCTGGAAATCCAAAGACGGCCTCGAGGTGGAAGGGCTGCTCACTTACCCCGCCGGCTATCAGCAAGGGAAGAAGGTGCCGCTGATCCTCAACATTCACGGAGGCCCGGCGGGCGTCTTTGTCGAGAGCTTCATCGGTCGCTATGGCCTCTATCCTCTGGCGGTCTTCTCGGCCAAAGGCTACGCTGTCCTTCGCCCGAACCCGCGCGGCTCCTCCGGATATGGAAAGAAATTCCGTTACGCCAATGTGAACGATTGGGGCGGCATGGATTTCCAGGACGACCAGGCAGGCGTCGACCATGTCATCAGCATGGGAGTCGCCGACCCGGACCGCCTCGCTGTCATGGGATGGAGCTATGGCGGCTTCATGACCAGTTGGACCATCACCCAGACCCACCGCTTCAAAGCCGCCGCCGTGGGCGCGGGCGTCACGGACCTGTTGAGCTTCACCGGCACCGCGGACATCCCCAGCTTCCTCCCTGACTATTTCGAAGGCGAGCCTTGGAAGGTCTTTGAGAACTACCGCAAGCATTCGCCCATCACCTATGTCGGCAATGTCACGACACCCACCCTCGTTCTCCACGGCGGAGCCGATATCCGCGTGCCTACCTCGCAGGGTTACGAATACTACACCGCGCTGAAGCGCCGCGGCGTCACCACGAAGATGGTGGTCTATCCCCGCCAGCCGCACGGACCGCGCGAGCCGAAGTTCCTCCTCGATATCATGCAGCGCCACCTCGATTGGGTGGACAAGTATGTGCGCTGATCACCCGTTCTTCTCGGCAATACTCTTTGCCTGAAGAAATTGCAGCAGATAGTCCGGGCCGCCGGCCTTCGAATCGGTGCCGGACATGTGGAAGCCGCCGAAAGGATGCGCCCCCACCATGGCGCCTGTGCACTTGCGGTTAATGTAGAGATTGCCCACGAAGAAGCGCTCCTTGGCAAGCCGGATTTTTTCCGCGTTCGCCGTGTAAACCGCGCCCGTCAGGCCGTATTCGGTAGCGTTGGCCAACTCGAGCGCGTGTTCGAAGCCGCGCGCTTTTGTCACCGTCAGCACCGGACCGAAGATCTCTTCCTGGAAAATACGCGCGTCCGGACCGGCATCGGCAATGACGGTGGGTTGCAGGAAATGCCCTTCTCCCGGCGCGGCGCCGCCCCCCGCAATCAGCCGGCCCTCCTGCTTGCCGGTCTCGATGTAGCCGAGAATCGTAGCGCGCGCCCGTTCGTTGATCACAGGCCCCATATCGTAGCCGAACTCTTCGGCGGGGCCCACCTTCAATTGCGCAACGCGAGCCTTCAGTTTTTCAAGAAACGCATCGTAGAGTGATTCATCGACAATGGCCCGCGAACAGGCGGAACACTTCTGCCCCTGGTATCCGTAGGCGGAGGCCACCACCCCGCCCACGGCTTCGTCCAGGTTCGCCTCGCTATCCACGATGATGGCGTCCTTGCCGCCCATCTCCGCAATCACGCGCTTGATCCAGATCTGCCCTTTCTGCGGGCGCGCCGCGAGTTCGTTGATATGCAGCCCCACGTCCCGCGAACCGGTGAACGAAATGAAGCGAGTCTTGGGATGGCTCACCAGCGCATCGCCCACCGTCGCCCCGCTACCCGTAAAGAAGGCGGCCGACCGGGCGGGAAAACCCGCATCCAGCAGCAGTTGCGCGAACTTCGCGGCTATCGTCGGCGTATCGCTCGATGGTTTGATGATCACCGTGTTGCCCGCCACCAGCGCTGCGGTGGTCATGCCCGCCAGAATGGCCAGCGGAAAATTCCACGGTGGAATAATCACGCCGGCGCCCAGCGGAAGGTACACCAGTTCGTCCCTCTCGCCGGGTAGCTGCAACAACGGATCAGGATGCGCGAACCGCGCCATCTGCCGGGCGTAGTATTCGCAGAAGTCGATGGCTTCGGAAGTGTCCGCCTCCGCCTCCACCCAGTTCTTGCCCGCCTCGAGAATCAGCCACGCATTGAATTCGGATTTCCGGCTCCGCAATAGAGCCGCGGCATTGCGCAGCATCTCGATGCGTGTGGATGCCGGTGTGCGGCTCCACTCCCCAAAATATGCGTGCGTGCTCTCCACGGCCTCGCGCGCCTGCTCGACGGAGCCCTTCTGATGAATCCCCACCACTTCAGTGGGCTTCGACGGGTTGAACGACAAGAATGTCCCCTCGCCTTTCAACGCGCGCCCGGCGATGAGCAGATCATACTCCCGCCCCAGTTCCGCGCGCACTTTGGCAAGCGCCTCGTCCATCGTGCGGCGGTTCTCGCTCTGATTGAAATCCCGGTACGGCTCGTTCCGGAAAGGAGCGAGCCCGGTCAACTCCGCGGTTGCCATCGCTTCAGGCCTCTAGCCCTGCACCAGTTTCCGGCCGCTTTCAAACAGTTCCGAGGCGTCGTCCGCCATCTTGCGGCCGCGTTCATAAATCTCCTTGCCTTTCTCCACCAGGTCCCGGCCGGAATCGGCCAGACGATCCTTCCCGCGATTGGCCGACTCGCCGATCCTGCGGCGCGTCTCCTCCCCTGACGCCGGCGCATACAGCAAAGCAATGGCGGCTCCAATGGCGGCGCCCGCGAAAAACCAAGCCAGTTTTCCCGTATTGTCTTCGGACATCGTGTTCTGTTTCTCCTCCTACGATTATTCTATCGGTTGCCATCCAGGTGCGCTATGTTGAATGCATGGCAGATACACCGGAAGTCCCCATGGACAACGAACAGTTGGAAAATGAAGTGACAGTGGATCCTTCCCATGAACTGGATCTGGAGACGGTCTATTCCTCCATCGGCGCGGAAGCGGAAATGGAGGCGCTGGCCATCCAGAGCGTGCTCGAGGCGAACGGCATCCCGACGGTGCTCGAGGGGTCATCCACTCTGCCGAATCTTCCGTTTTCCGTGAAGGTTCCGCGGGAGCATATCGAGACAGCCTTGCAGCGGATCAGGGAAGCGCAGGCGGCCGGTCCCTCCGCGGCCGAAGAGGCGGAACTGGCAGGCGAGAGTCAACAACCGGCGAATTGAGGTATCCTGAAGGAAGACACCACTGGAAAGTGGGGCTTCCAGAATGCCGCCTCTCGTCCCGCACGCTATCGCTTCTCTTCTCCCCTACGTCCCCGGCCTTTCCGCCGCTCAAGTCAGCCGCCTCTACGGCGTCTCTGAGGTCATCAAACTCGCCTCCAACGAGAATCCTCTCGGACCATCACCGCTGGCCCTCGAGGCCATCCACCGCTCCCTCGGCAACCTCCACCTTTACCCCAGCGGCGGCCTCGAACTGCGGGAAGTCCTCTCGCGCCGCCATCGCACAAAGATCGGCAACGTCATTGCCGGGTCCGGTTCGGAGAGCATCATGTCGAACATCATCCGCACCTTCCTGTGCGATGACGACGAGGTGCTCACTACCGAGCCTACATTCATCGGATTCCGCGTCCTGGCCATGGGCCGGGGAGTCCGCTACCGGTCAGTGCCATGCCGCAAGAATTGGTCCACCGATCTGCCCGCGCTGGCAGACGCCATCACCGAGCACACCAAGATCATCTATCTCGCCAACCCCAACAACCCGACCGGAACCATCTTCACCCGCGGCGAATTCGACAGATTCTACGCGCACGTGCCGGAACGGGTCCTCATCATCCTCGACGAGGCTTATTTCGAGTACGCTCAACAAAATGCGGAGTATCCCGATTCCCTCGGCTACCGCTATGACAACGTGATCACGCTCCGCACCTTCTCGAAGGTATACGGGCTCGCCGGAATGCGCATCGGCTACGGCTTCGCCCACGAGGACCTCATCGCGAACCTCATGAAAGTGAAACTTCCATTCGAACCCAGCACCTTGGCGCAGGCGGCAGCCATCGCGGCGATCGAGGACGGCGAGCACCTCCGCCGCACCCTGCGGGAGAACGCCCGGTCACTCGCGCTTCTCACCAATGCCTTACCGAAGCTCGGTTTCGAGGTCGTGCCCTCAGAGGCTAACTTTGTATTGATGGCGCCCGGAGCGGCAACCGGGGCGCAGGCGATTTATCAGGAATTGCTTCGCCAGGGAATCATTATCAGAGATCTGTCAGCATTCGGCCTCCCCGGTTGTCTGCGCGTGTCCACTGGCACGCTGGAGCAGACCGAACGCCTCATCGAAGCAATCACAGCCATCGCAGGAGTACCACATGCCACTCTTGGCTGAACAGTCCGCCACGCTCCAGCAGGAGTTTCTTCCGCTACTGGGAACGGATTTCGTCGAGTTCTATGCCGGCAACGCCAGGCAGGCGGCGCATTACTACCGCACCGCCTTCGGGATGCGTCTGGTCGCCTACCAGGGACCGGAAACCGGCATCCGCGATCGTGCCTCCTATGTTCTCGAGCAGGGCAAGATCCGTTTTGTCATCACCACGGCCTTGCGCCCCAACCACCCCGTGGCGGACCACGTCTACCGGCACGGCGACGGGGTCCATGGCATCGCCCTCCGCGTGGCGGATGCCAAGGCTGCCTACTCCGCGGTGAAGACCCGCGGAGCCCGGATACTATCCGAACCCACGGAACTGCGGGACCAATCCGGTGTGGTGCGGATGTTCTCCATCGCCGCCTATGGCGAAACCGTACACACCTTCGTCGAGCGCGACCAGTACGAAGGGGTCTTCCTGCCCGGCTACTCTCCGCTCGGACCCGATCCGCTCAGCCGTCCAGCCGGTTTGAAACACATCGACCACATGGTGGGCAACGTCGCCAAGGGCGAGATGAACCGGTGGGCCGCGTTCTACGAGAAGGTGCTCGGGTTCCGCCTCTACCAGCACTTCGACGATCACGACATCAGCACCCCATACTCGGCGCTGATGTCCAAGGTGATGGCGAACGGCAACGGCCGGGTCAAGTTCCCCATTAACGAGCCTGCCGATGGACTGAAGAAATCCCAGATCGAGGAGTATCTCGATTTCTACCAGGGGCCCGGCGTGCAGCACATCGCCCTCGCCACCGATGACATCATCGACACTGTTTCCCGCCTCCGCTCGCAGGGCGTCGATTTCCTCCAGATCCCCTCGGCCTACTACGAAGCCCTCTCCTCGCGAATCGGCAAGATTGATGAACCGCTCGACCAACTGGCGCGGCTCGGCATCCTCGTGGACCGCGACGATGAAGGCTACCTCTTGCAGATCTTCACCAAGCCCGTCGAAGACCGGCCCACGCTCTTTTACGAAATCATCGAGCGCAAAGGGAGCCAGGGTTTCGGCAAGGGCAACTTCCAGGCATTGTTTGTCGCCCTCGAAGCCGAGCAGGCCCGGCGCGGAAACCTCTGACACGCCGTGAAGCTCTGTACCTTCGAGGTCGAAACGCCCATAGGCCGCCTCCGCCGCACCGGAGTCGTGGACGCGCGCGGTATCGTGGACGTGAACTTCGCGTGCGCCTGGCGCCTGTCCGAGGAGAGCGAGCCGCGGCCGTACCGCCTGGCGGAGGTTCTCGCTCCGGACAACATGCGGGAGTTTCTGGAAGGATGGACCACCTCTCTCGAGCAAACCCGCCGGACTCTTGCCTGCCCACTGCCGAAAACCGGCTTGCGCGGCGAGCGGATTCTCTATGATCCAGTGGAAGTAAGGCTGCGCGCGCCCGTTCCTCATCCCGCCTCCCTGCGTGACTTCTTCGCATTCGAGCAGCACGTGAAGGCCGGCTTTGCGCGCCGTGGAGAGCCGATGCCTCCGGAATGGTACGAGATTCCCGTGTATTACAAGAGCGGCCATCAGAACATCCTCGGGCCAGGTGAGGACGTGAAGTGGCCGTCATTTACTGAGCGCTTCGACTTCGAGTTGGAACTCGCGGCGGTGATCGGGGTGGCAGGACGCGATGTGCCGGCCGAGGCCGCGCGGGCGCACATCGCGGGCTTCCTGGTGATGAACGACTTCAGCGCCCGCGACATTCAGCGCAAGGAGATGAAAGTCCGCCTCGGTCCCGCCAAGGGAAAGGACTGGGCCACGGCCCTTGGTCCCGTTCTGGTTACCCTCGACGAAATCGCGGACCCCTACAACTTGCGAATGACCGCCGCCATCAATGGTGAGTTATGGTCGGACGGCAACTCGCGAGACATGTATTGGAAGTTTGAACAGATGATCGAGTTCCTGACCCGCGATGACCGGATTCTTCCCGGTGATGTGATCGCTTCGGGAACGGTGGGAACCGGCTGCGGTTTGGAACTGGACCGCTGGCTGAAGCCGGGCGATGTGATGGAACTCGAAATCGAGAAGATAGGATTGTTGCGGAACAGGGTCATTCAAGGTCATTCGCTGGCAGTTGACAGGTCGCTGCTGGTGTAATACACTCCGTAATACGGAGGTTACAGTGGCGATACGAACTGTGAGGCTCGACCACGAAGCCGAAGCTACACTGCGGGAAATCCGCCAAGCTACGGGGTTGCCGATTTCCGCAGTGCTGAAAGAGGGGCTCCGATCCTTGAAGAAGCAGGTTCGAGACGCCTCGGCACATCGCCCCTATGACTTCTACGAGCGGCTCGATCTCGGCCCTGGTGGGTATGCGAGCGCACCCTCTACCGAGACACGGCGCGGCGTGGCTACGGCCCTTCGCAAGAAGCTGGGGAAATGATCCTCGTCGATACAGGGCCATTGGTCGCCCTCTTCGATCCCCAGGACGAACAGCACAACCGGTGCCGCCGGGTGCTGAAGGAAATCCGTGGCGCCATTCTCACCACAACCCCCGTACTCACCGAGGCGTTTCACATGCTCGGACCGGCTAGCATCGGATCCGATCGTCTAAGGGAGTTTGTTGAAGACGGCGGGTTGTCCGTATGGTTCCTTGATCGAGCGTGGTTAACTCGAGCCTTCGAACTCATGGAGATACACGCTGATCATCCGATGGATTTGGCGGATGCCTCGCTCGTTACCGCTGCCGAAGCACTGGGCACACGAAGGGTCTTCACCATCGATCGCAAGGACTTCGAAACGTATCGCGTACGTCGCGGGCATCGGCGCTACCCGATGGACATCGTCTCCTGATATGTCGTTCGCCGTTGGCATGCCGGACGCTACAGCACGTTTCCGGTACGTCCGCAGCGACTCTTCAGTGCCCCTTCTTCGGCTGGCTCTTAGCAGCCTCCTCAGGCTTGGCGGCGTGAGCACCCTCTCCGTGTTTCTCCTTCGCCTTGCCGCGCGCGTCTTCCTCGTTCGCGCTTCCGGGCGGTGGGGTCAGATACTGCACGATGACCGAGATGCGGCGGTTCGAGGCGTTGGTCGGCTCATTCTTCGAGCGCAGCTTTTGATCCGCGAAGCCACGCACCTGTCCCACCTGGTCCTGACGTAGCCCGTTGGTCATCATAATGCGCCGCGCGGCGTTGGCCCGGTCCGACGAAAGCTCCCAATTCGAATAGCCGCTCTCGCCGTTGGAGAACGGCTTGGAATCCGTGTGACCCTCGATATACAGGTGGTTAGGCAGCTTGCCCAACTCCGAAGCGAGTTTGGCAATCAGCTCCTCGCCGATTTCGCTCGGCTTGGCGTTGCCGCTCTGGAAGAACACGCCCTTCTCCGTCTCGAGCAGTTCAATGCGCAGCCCCTCGCCGGTTACGGTGATCTGGATGTTCTTGCTGAACTTCTGGAAATCCGGCGTCTGCTTGAGGGCCGCCTCCAGCTTCTCCTTCAGGTTGTCCATATCATCTTTCTTCAACTGAAGACCCTCGTCGATGCCGCTCATGTTGGACCCCATCTGCTTCCCCACACCTGTAGGATCCTGGAAGTAGCCGCCCACCGCTTTCTTCACCTTCTCATCACTCGAAAGCAGCCAAAGCACAATGAACAGCGCCATCATCGCCGTAACGAAATCGGCATAAGCCACCTTCCATGCCCCGCCGTGATGCCCGCCATGCGAGACCTTCTTCTTGACAACAATGATCGGCTGATCATGCTCCGGCATCGCTGCTTAGCTCCCCCCGCCTTTGCAGGTCTTTTCCATTTCCTTGAATGAGGGACGAACGTCATGGGGAATGGCGCGCCGGGCGAATTCGGTAGCGATGAGCGGAGGGCATCCCTTGGCGAAGGCGATCAGCCCCACGCGAAGAGTGTGATAGTAGCTCCCCTCGTCGTCGTTGATCTTGGACATGTTCGAAGCCAGCGGGCCGAAGAATCCATAGCACATGAGAATGCCAAGGAAGGTTCCCACCAGCGCCGCGGCCACCTTGTGGCCGATCTCCTCGGGCGGGCCTCCAATAGCCCCCATGGTGATGACAACGCCCAATACGGCGGCCACGATTCCGAGGCCCGGAAGGGAATCCGCCATCGTACTCAGCGCCCCTACCGGCGCGCTCGCCTGATGATGATGCACTTCCATGTCGAGCTCCATCATTTCGTTCAGGTCATGCGTGGCCACGCCCCCCGTAATCAGCACCCGCAGCGTATCGCAAAAGAAGTACAGCGCATGGTGATCTTTCACGAACTTCGGAAACTTGCCGAACAACTGGCTCTTGTCCGGCTCCTCCACATCCGGCTCGAGCTTCGCCAGGCTGTTCTTGCGCGCATACGAGAAAACTTCATTCAGCATCTTCAGCGTTTCCAGGTAAAAGGCCTTATTGCACCGGCTGCCTTTCGTCACCCCGATCATGCCTTTGAAAATACCGATGACCGTGGGAAGCGGATTGGCGATCAGAAGCGTGCCAACCGCCGCCCCTCCGATGATGACAAGCTCCGCAGGCTGTACCAGCACCTGCAGGTTTCCGTGCTCCATGAGATAGCCGCCTATGATGGCGCCTATCACAACAAGAATTCCGATGATCGCAAACATGTTGTTTCGACGTGACAGTCACTTCCGTGAGCTAGTGAATTCGATCTACCACCCAATATGCTCATCGGTAGGCGCATGCCGGATGTTAGCCCTATAAGCGCAAAGGGCACGTCCCGCGCCACCAAAGTACGAGGAACACCGCGATGATTCGCGGCGCGGGCGGGCTCCGTTTTACGCGTGTTCCTCAAAAGCGCAAAGGGCACGTCCCGCGCCACCAAAGTACGAGGAACACCGCGATGATTCGCGGCGCGGGCGGGCTCCGTTTTGCGCGTGTTCCTTAGAAGTGGCTGGGGATTCAGGATGTCCCCATCCTTTGAGCGCCGCTCAAAGGATGGGGATCAGAGGAGGGATCAGAACTGGAAGCGGAGCGCCAACTGTACCTGCCGCGGATTGCCCACGGTGCCCGTAATCAAACCGGCTGACGTGCTGCCGATGGTCGCGTTCGGCTGCCCGAACTGCGGCGTATTCGTCACGTTGAACATCTCCGCCCGGAACTGGACCTTCATCTCCTCGCGGATCGGGAAATCCTTGAACAGAGATACGTCCCAGTTGAAGCGGCCCGGCCCGAACAGAATGTTCCGGCCCGCGTTCCCGTAAAGCCCCGGAGAGTTCTGCGTGAAAGCCGTCGGGTCAAACCACTTGCTGAGGGTCGGATTGGGAAGGGTTCCCGCACCGATGCGGTCCGGCCGGCTTCCGGTTCCCGTGTTCAGGCTGTTTGTCGCAAGGCCTGGCGTGAACGGAAGGCCGGTCTGCAAGGTCATGATGCCGTTGGTCTGCCAGCCGCCGGCCACCATGTCGAGGGCGCGCCCCTTGGGGTGGAACGGGAACTGATAGAGATAGCTGATGGTGGCCCGGTGGCGGATGTCGAAACTCGAGTTCCCGCGGTCGGCCCGGCGGTTCCTTGCGTCCTGCGGTGTGCCCGTACCGCCGCCGAACTCCGTGCCCGTATCGTCGATCGAGTGTCCGTAAGTGTATCCGAACAGCAGCCCGAGCCCCTTCGACATGCGTTTTTCGACCGACATTTGCAGCGCGTTGTAATTGGAGAGACCGTCTGAGACGGCATAGGTGACATCCGCCAGGGCGGGGCGAACGCCGAAGAACGGACGCCGCGGATTCACGGCGCCGGTTCCGGGCACGGCCTGATTGAGGTTGAATGTCGTGCCCAGCCGCCGGCCGAGATTCCCCGTATAAGCGATTTTCAGCACCATCTCCTTCGGCAGTTCCCGCTGCACGCTGAGGTTGAACTGTTCCGCGTAGGCGTTGCGGAATTCGTTGGCGATTCCGACAACGCTGCCCACCGGCGATTTGCGCAAATCCACGTTGAGCACCGGTGGCGGCAGGAAGCCCTGGCTGACGGTGGGATAGGGACCGGGCGCGGTATCCGCCGGCGTGTTGCTGTTGATCGGCCCGAACGGGAAGGTCCGCTGGAGACGCAAGAGCGCGCCGCCGTTGCCGTTGCTGTTCGAGAACAGCCCGAACCCGCCGCGGACTACGGTCTTCGAGTCCAACTGATAGGCAAAGCCAAAGCGGGGTGACCAGCCGCCGTAGTACTTCGAGACGTTCGCCGTGGGGCTCACGTTGTCCAGCCCGGGGATGAGGATGCTAGCCGTGCCGGGGTCGAAATTCCCCATCCGGTTCGCCACTTCGGTATAGGGGCTGTAGTATTCCCAGCGCAGCCCGAGGTTCAGTGTAAGCTTGCGGTTCACCCTCCAGTCGTCCCCCACATACCATGCAGTTTCGATGCCGCGGAAGCCGACCCAGGCGAGCGTGAAATCCTGCTCGATGAGGCTCGGAAGTCCCAGCAGGAAGCTGGCCATGGAATCGCCCGTCCGCCCCACGCCGGGCTGGTTGGTGAAGTTGGGATTGAAGTTGAAACGCCCGTTGCCGCGGTTGGTCTGGTACTCGGTGATCTGACGGCGCCGGACATCGATGCCCGCCTTCAGCGTGTGGGCGCCGGAAATGAAGGTGACGTTGTCGATGTACTGGAACATGTTCTCGCGCCGGAAAATGGGCAGCGAACGGCTTTGCCCGATGCCGGCGTAGCCGGAAGGCGAGATGATCGGCAAGCCTAATTGGAGCGGGTGGGTGTTCGAGTTGGGAATGCCGAGTTGGTTGCCGAGCGCGTCGCCGGCGGTGGTGTCACCGAGGGTGTAGTCGAGCCGGAAGCGGTTGAACCCGACACGAACCTCATTGATCAGCCGGGGCGAAAAGGTATGCGCCCAGCTTGCCACCGCATGCTGCGTGGGGGCAAACGAAGGACCCGCGAAGGAATCCTCATTCCCGAGTCCAACGGGTTTCGATAACCCCGGCAGCTTCACATTGGGAAACGTGGGCGGAGCCAGGGTGGTGGTGTTTTGCAGCGCATAGCGCGAGAAGAACGTGTCATTCGAGGAAATCTGGTGGTCAATCCGGATATCCCCCTGGTCCCAGCTTTGCGTCTGGAGCAGGTTGGCCAGGTAATTGTTGACGATGTTGCCGTTGATGGGCTGCGGATACGCGTTGATGAGCTTGTTGGTGATGGGGTCGAACCGGGATGCCGGGATCGTGTTGCCGGCAAACTGCTGGCGGGCGCCGCCGGCGAGCGTCATCGGATCATAGATGGGGAACAGGCCGGATTGCGAGAAGTCGCCGCCGCGCATAGCCACCGTGGGAACCGTCAGCACGAGGCTCGAAACCGAGCTACGGCGATAGCCTTCGTAGTCCACGAAGAAGAACGTTCTATTCTTGCCGTTGTACAGTTTCGGAATAACCACCGGCCCGCCCAGGGAGAAGCCGAACTGGTTGAAGCGGAACGGGGGGAAGGTGGTTCCCTTGGGGTTGAAGAAATTGCGCGCGTCCATGGCCGAGTTGCGCAGGAACTCGAAGGCGCTGCCGTGGAATTCATTCGTGCCGGACTTGGTGATCACGTCCACCTGGGCGCCCGAGTTGCGGCCCTGGTCGGCGGAGAACAGGTTGGTCTGCACTTTGAATTCCCGCACGGCTTCGACGGCGGGCCGCAGCACGATGGAGATCGTCAGACGTTCGTTGTTGTCGATGCCGTCGTACATGAAGTTATTGGCGCCCTCGCGGTTGCCATTCGAGAAGATCTCGCTTCCGGGCCGGCGATCATCCGGGCGGGTGCCGCTCATGATGGTTCCCGAGGTGGAGAATCCGACGCCGTTCACGCCGGGGGTGATAATCGCAAGTTGGACGAAGTTACGCCCGTTGAGCGGCAGTTCGTTGACGAAGCGCTGCGAGATGACCGTGCCGATGGAAGAGGACTGGCTCTCGAGCAGCGGCGGCGCCGCGGTGACTTCCACCGTTTCAGACACCTCGCCCACTTGCATGGCGAAATCGACTTTGGCGCGCTGATTGACTTCCAGCACGACGTCATTGCGCACGGTCTTGCGGAAACCGGACGCTTCCACGGACAGGTTGTACTTCCCAGGGGGAATCAATGCGATGAGGTAGTTGCCGGCTTGGTCCGACACCGTCTCCCGTGTCTGAGCCGTGTCGGCGTTGACAATGGTGACCTTTGCGCCGGGCACGGATGCGCCGGAAGAATCCGTGACCGTTCCCGAAAGTTCGGCGGTCCCGATTTGAGCGGAAAGAGCAGCGGCGAACGCAAGCCCAGATAAGAAAAGACGCCACATGGCGTTGCACCTCCCACAAGCGTAATGTTTCTCATCATATCGTATGTCGAAGTCTCCTGCCTTTTCCGCAAAAGAGAAACCCCGTCCGGGTCGTTTCGGACGGGGTTTCCAGGGTGGAAGCGGTCGAAAACTGTCAAAAACTGTCTAAGGCCGTCGAATGGCCCATTTGGACTGAGCGGAGCGATGGTCGCTTCGCGAACCGGGGCAATTTTCGATACAGTGTACGGAAGCATGCTACCGCTCCTTGATGCAGCCTACGCATCCGCCGCGCTCGCCGCCGGACCTGAACCACAAGCCGATGTGATTGTCGTGGGAGCCGGCATCGCAGGTCTTTCCGCCGCTGCCGAGGGCGCCTCGGCCGGTCTGCGTGTCTCCGTCGTCGATATGGGCTCCGTCTTCGGCGGGCACGCTGTCATGTCCTCCGGCGGGCTGAGCATCGCCGGCACCCCGCTTCAGAAGGAACGGGGCTTCGAGGACACGCCCGAGATCGCCGAGCGCGACTTTCTCAAACTGGGCGAGGATGCGAATGAGGAGTGGGTCCGGCTGTACGCCCGCGAATCGAAGACGCTCATCTACGACTGGCTCACCTCGATGGGCGTGCGGTTCAACGGCGTTTCCACGGGCGGCACCGGCAACACCGGGAATACGTTTCCTCGCTTCCACATGAACCCCCAACTGGGCTATGGCATTATCAGCCCCATCTACCGTGCTTGCCTCAAGAACCCCGGCGTCGCCTTCCATTGGAATATCGAGGTAACGGAACTGGTCTGGGAGGGCGGGCGCGTGAGGGGCATTCGCGGCAAGGACACCCGTACGGGAGCAGACGTCAGGATGGAAGCGCCCGCGGTCCTTCTGGCTACTGGCGGCTACGAGAGCAACCTGGAACTGGTGCGCAAGAACTGGCCTTCGTACCTCGGCCAACCGGGGACGGTGCTGACCGGCTCGGGCCTGCACTCGATGGGTTCGGGCCTCACCCTGGCGGAACACGTGGGCGCGGCGACCCAGCACCTGGACCATCAGTGGATCTACACGCGCGGCATCCCCGACCCGCGCCATATCGAGGAGGGCCGCGGCCTGTATTTCACGGCTCCGGCGGCGATCTGGGTGAATGCCCAGGGTGAGCGCTTCGCCGATGAAATGGGGGCGACGAAGCCCGTCATCCGCCGGGTGATGGCGCAGAAGCCGCCCACGTATTGGATGATCTTCGACGCGGAGGGCGCCAGGCGCTTTTCCATCGCCGGTCCGGACTGGCAGGACGAAAAGCGCAAGCGTACGCTCGTGCTGGAGAACCCCAAACTGGTGAAGTCCGCGCAGACCATCGGGGAACTCGCCCGCATGGCCGGCCTTCCTCCCGCCGTGGTGGAGCGCACGGTTGCACGATGGAACGAAATGATCGACAAGGGCGAAGACACGGACTTTCACCGGAACTTGAAGCCATTCCCCATGAGGCGGTCCGGGCGGCCGCTGTTCCCCGGTGTGTCGAAGATTGCCGTACCTCCTTTCTATGCGGCGCAGATGTATCCGCTGTCGCGCAAGAGCATGGGCGGGCTGCTGATTGACCTGCAATGCCGCGTGCTCAATGCGAGGCATGAACCGATTCCGGGACTTTATGCGGCGGGGGAAGTAACCGGGATGGGCGGCATCAATGGAAAGGCGGCCCTCGAGGGGACCTTCCTCGGGCCATCGCTGGTGCAGGGCCGCCTGGCCGCCCGCGCCATCGCGACAGCAGTCCCCCACAACGAGGCGAACCCAGCGGCCACGCCCACGGCTGCGCCACAGGAGCCAGGCAAAGCAGTAAAACTGCCCTGCGAATCCTGCCATCCCATGGCCAAACTCGTGCAGGAGCACCGGAAGGGCTACTGGCATTTTGATAAGGTTCACTCGCTTGTGATGCAGCGGAAGCTGGACTGCCTGCTGTGCCACGCCGAGATGTCGCCGTTCGTCGCGGGACGTCACAGGATTGACCGGACGGCGCAGGTGGGCAACTGCCTGCACTGCCATTTGACGCCGGAGTAAGAAGATGCCCCGTGTCCCTGACCGGCTCCCAGCGTGCCCTAAGATGAACCTCCCAGCTATAATAACTCAAAGGAGGGGAACAATGAGAAGACGCTTCACGAACTTTCGAGGGGTTCCGGTTTTGTTAGTTGGGCTCGCCACTTGCGTGGCTGTCCACGCGCAACCCGTGCGCGAGATGCACGTACAACTTGCAGCCGGCTTCAACACCGTTGAAGGAAGGGTGATTACCGCGGGCGACACCTTGGTTTTCATGGACGACGCCCAGCCACAGTCCTCCTTCTACGCTACTCGCGGTCAGATTGACCAGATCAGCGCCGGAAGTGGTGATAACGTCGTGGTTCAGTTCAAGCAGCCCGTCCGGGATCGCACGGGAGAGCGGATGCGTGTCGAGTTCAAGGTTCCGCCCGAAGACCGCGACGTCCTTAAATCCTGGTTCAGCCGGGGTGCTTCTTCCACCGCGGCAAGCAGCGGAGCCGCGGCGCAATCGGAAGAGCTTACCTACCACGCGCAGCGGAACAAGCGGATCGGCAATGATGAAGGCCGCCTGGTGGTAAAATCCGACCGCCTGGCATTTGTCGCGAATAACCCCTCCGCGTCGCGCGAATGGCTCTTCACCGACATTCGGAGTTTCAAGCAGAAAGGGCCATACCGCCTGGAGATTCAGCCATTTTCCGGCGAAAAGTACAATCTCAAGCTGCTCGGCGGCGGCGGCATGTCGCGCGAGGATTATAAGCGAGTCGCCGACAGCATCGCACGCGCCCGGGCAGCCAAGCCGTAGGCCGGCCTCTTCCCCACCTTGCTCGGACCGATGACTCGAGTAAGATAGCTCTGGATGATCCACCTCAGCGGGATAACCTGGAATCACACGCGCGGTTACCTGCCCGTGGTCGCGACCGCCCAGAGATTCTCGGAACTGAATCCCGAAGTTGCCATCCAGTGGGACAAGCGGTCCCTGCAACAATTCGCCGACGAGCCCGTCGAGAAGCTGGCGGAGCGTTTCGATCTCCTGGTGATCGACCACCCGTTCGCCGGATACGCCGCCGAACACGACGTGCTGCTCCCGCTCGACGAGTGGCTTCCCGGTGATTTTCTGGACGATCAGCAGCGAGGTTCCGTAGGCCGCTCGTTTGACAGCTACACCTACCGGGGACACCAATGGGCGCTTGCGATCGACGCGGCGGCTCCTGTCAGCGGCTGGCGGCGTGACCTGCTCGAGCGCGCCGGCGCCGGCATCCCCCGCACCTGGAGCGAACTGCTGGCGCTCGCCCGCCGCGGTCTGGTTGCCGTCCCCGGGCTGGCCATCGACAGCCTGATGCATTTCTACATGCTGTGCGGGGCTTTAGGCGAAGAACCCTTCCTGAACACTGGTTCGGTTTGCGGCCGGGGCGCCGGCGTTCGGGCGCTCGAGATGCTGCGCGAATTGCTCTGTTCCTGCGGCCCGGGCTGCCTGGAGCGCAATCCGCCCGCCACATGGGAGTTGTTGGCCTCCGGCGATTCCGCGGCTTACTGCCCGTTCGCTTATGGCTATTCAAACTACGGGCGTCCAGGTTATTCGGGCTTCGCGCTGGAGTTCGGCGGGCTGGTGGAAATCGAAGGCGGACGCCGCTGCCGCTCCACGCTCGGCGGCGCCGGGCTGGCTATTTCCGCGCGCTGCCGCCACCCCGAGCAGGCTGCCGCGTATGCCCGGTTCACTGCCGCCGCCGGGCTCCAACGTACTCTCTACTTCCAATCGGGCGGGCAGCCTGGCCACCGCTCGGCCTGGACCGACCGCGAGGTGAACCGCGCCAGCGGCGATTTTTTCCTGAACACGCTCGAGACCTTGGACAGCGCCTGGCTGCGGCCCCGCTTCAACGGGTATCTGCGCTTTCAGGATGCCGCCGCGCCGGTTGTGCACGAATACCTCAGAAGCGGCGGCGACACCGGCCGGGTGATGGAGCGCCTGGACGCGCTCTTCCGGGATTCTCTCCACATCGGGAACCGACACCAGCATGAAACCACTTGAAGGACTTCTCGTTCTCGACCTCAGCCAGTTTCTGGCCGGGCCGGCGGCTTCGCTGCGTCTGGCCGACCTGGGCGCGCGCGTCATCAAGATCGAACGCCCGCACACCGGCGATCTCTGCCGCCAGTTGTACATATCCAACCTGGAACTGGACGGCGACAGCACCCTGTTCCACTCCATCAATCGCAACAAGGAGAGCTTCGCCGCTGACCTGAAGAACTCCGCCGATCGCGAGCTTGTCTCCGGGCTGGCGCGTAAAGCCGACGTCCTGATTCAGAACTTCCGGCCTGGCGTCATCGAAAAGCTGGGCTTCGATTACGAGTCCGTCCGGAGAATGAATCCGCGCATCGTCTACGGTGAGATCACCGGGTACGGTAAAGAAGGCCCGTGGCGCGGCAAGCCGGGCCAGGATCTGCTGCTGCAATCGCTCACAGGGCTGGCGTGGCTGAACGGCGATGACGGCCAGCCGCCCGTTCCCTTCGGTCTCGCCGTGGTGGACCTGTTTTCCGGCGCCTGCCTGGTGGAGGGTATCCTGGCCTGCCTGGTGCGCCGCGGCGTCACGGGAATGGGCGGCAAAGTGGAAGTGAGCCTGATGGAGGCCATTCTCGATTTTCAATTCGAAGTGCTGACCACGTTTCTGAACGACGGCGGCCAACTGCCGGTTCGCAGTGCGGTAAATAACGCGCACGCCTACCTTGCCGCTCCGTACGGCATCTACCCCACCGCTGACGGGTACATTGCCATTGCCATGAACCCGGTCACGCGTCTCGGGGAACTGCTTGGCTGCCCCGCCCTGCTGGCCTACTCCGACCCCCGGTCCCCATTCGAAAAGCGGGACGAAATCAAGAGCATCCTGATGAATCATCTGAAAACGGCCGCCACGGCCCACTGGCTGAGCATCCTCGAGCCTGCCGGCGCGTGGTGCTCCGATGTCCTGACCTGGCCGCGGCTCTTCGAGCACGAAGGGTTCCGCGCACTCGACATGGTGCAGGAGGTGATGCGCGGCAAGGACATCAGCCTCAAGACCACGCGTTGCCCCATCCGTATAGACGGCGAGATCTACAAGTCGCCGCTGGGAGCGCCCCGCCTGGGAGAGCACTCGGCGCGGATTGTGGAAGAGTTCGCGCTGCGGCCGGACCAAGAGAAAGCGAGGGGGCCATCCTAATGAATCCCAATCCCGATGCATCCCAACATCAGCAGATCCCCGTCTGGAATGCGGAAAATTGGCTCTACGAGGATTTCGAGCCGGGAGTGCGCGCCCGCTCCATCCGCCGCACCATTTCCGAAGGCGAGAGCATGCTCTTCAACGCTCTTGTGCTGGATATGCATCCTTACGTCGCCGATGCGAAGTTCGCGGCCGAAGAGGGCGTTTTCGGCCGGCGCCTGGTGGCGGGGTCGCTGGTGTTCAGCTTCGGACTGGGGCTGATGGCGCACAACAACGTGAACACCTTCAGCTACGGCTACGACAAGCTGCGCTTCATCAAGCCCGTCTTCATCGGCGACACCATTTACACCATCCGGACCAACCTCGAGAAACATCCGAAGTATCCCGCCATGGGTCTGGTGCGTGTTTCCTATGAAGTGTTCAAGAACGAGGGCGAGTTGGTGCTCTATTGTGAGCACCTCCAGACGGTGAAGTATCGCGACCCGGCCGCCTTCGAGCCTCGCGCGGAGAACACATGAGCCGGGGAAGCGCGTTTCGCATCGCCGTTCGCAAGTTCGGTCCGTTCGAATCCGCCATCCGGAGGCAATGGGAGTCGTTCCAGCGCGCCGGAGAAACGGACCTGGCGCTCGAGGCCGAAGCGCTCGATCTTCACCCGCTCTATGAGACGCTCTTCACCCGCGAGGGATTGCGGCGCGGGGAATGGGACGTGGCGTTTCTGAACACGGATTGGATCGCGGCCGCGCGGGAACAGGGCGCGCTGGCCGACCTTGCTCCATTTCTGCGGGCGGATCCTCCGGAAGATTTTCCCGATGGCTGGACTCCGTCGCTGCTGCGCCTTCAGCAGTTCGGAGACGAGGTGATGGGCCTCCCCTACCACGACGGTCCCGAATGTCTCATTTACCGCACGGACCTGTTCGGCGACAGCGCCGAGCAGGACGCCTATCGGCGCGCTTATGGCAAACCGCTCGCCGTCCCCCGGACGTGGGACGAATTCCGCGCCGCCGCCACCCACTTTACACGGCCTGCGGAAGGCCTCTACGGCACTGTTTTCGCCGCCTTCCCTGACGGGCACAACACCGTCTATGACTTCTGCCTGCAACTCTGGACACGGGGCGGCGAGTTGTTCGATTCCGCGGGCAGGGTTTCGATCGACACGAGGGAAGCCGCGGCGGCCCTGGACTTCTACAGGCAGATGCTCAATGATCCACGCGCCGTTCATCCGAACTCGCGCGAGTTCGATTCCGTGAAATCCGGTTTGGCCTTCGCGGACGGCGAAATCGCCATGATGGTGAACTGGTTCGGCTTCGCGGCTATGTCCGAGGCAGGCGCGGGCCGTATCCGGGGCAGCGTGGGCATTGCCGCGATACCGTGCGGCGAAGGCGGCCGCCCCGTGTCGCTGAACGTTTACTGGTTGCTCGGCATTGCCTCGGGTAGCCGGCGCCGCGAAACGGCCTATCGTTTTCTACGCCATTGCGCCGGGGCGGAGATGGACAAACTGCTCACTCTCGAGGGCGCGATCGGCTGCCGCAGGACCACCTGGTCGGACGCGGACGTCAACCGCGCCATCCCTTTCTATCGTGAGTTAGAATCGATCCACGCCGGAGCGCGCGAACTGCCGCGCCTCGAGCGCTGGGCCGAACTGGCGGCGGTCATCGACCGGTTGGTGCTCGACACCATCAACACCTCCCGGCCGGTGCGGGATCTGCTGGCGGAGGCGCAGGGAAAAGCGGCGCAGTTCGGCGTGAAGGGAGAATGAGACAAGCCCGGACTCATTCGCCGCCAGGAGCGCGCTTGCTCACCATCAACAGGTGCTCACACACCAGCACGCACTCTCCAGCCTGGTTGAGAACCTCGCAGAACTCGACAACAATGCCGTGATCGGCGCGCCGGGGATGATCCCGCTTCTCCTTGATCTCCACCTTGACCCGGATGGTATCGCCGATGAAGACCGGCTTCAGGAAACGCAGCCGGTCGTACCCGTAGGAAAATGCCAGCGGGTTCACATCGCCAGCGGTCATGCCCACCGCCACGCTGAAAATCAGCGTGCCGTGCGCGATGCGCCTGCCGAAAGGCTGAGTCTTGCACCACTCCGCATCCATATGGTGCGGGTAGAAGTCGCCGGTCTGTCCCGCGTGCAGTACGAAGTCGGTCTCCGTGATGGTGCGGCCCATGGTCTCCCGGCGCGCGCCTGTTTCGTAATCTTCGAAATACTGTTCGCGGATCACTTGCCGTAAGCTCCGTACAGTCTATAGTAAAGCAACCTGTCCGGTTGCCGGAATCAGGGAAACGAGCCAGCGCGAGAGGCGCGGGCCGCGCCATAATCTACCTATGCTTGTCGCCAATCCCAGGGGGGACTTCTCCTTCCTCAAGGGCATCAGCCCGTACTCGGCCGGAGCGGTGGCTTCGCCCGGCTTTCAGGTGGAGCACGCGCGGTTCCTGCGGCCTCTGCCGCTCGCCGCCGGATTTGAGGCCGTGGATGCGCACTTGAAGCGTCTCAACCGCTCGCGGCACGCCCTCTGCGGAATGGAACTTCGCTCTCCGCGCCCGTTCACATTTGCCGGCTTCGGCCAGTTCAACGCGGGGTACGTGGAGACTCTGAAGAAGTGGGACATCTTACAGGACGGGCTGAATCCCGTGGCCCGGACGAACATCGCGCCGGCCTATGATCCGCCATCGCAGCCTTCCGTCTATGGATTCAGCTACACGATTCCAGCGCCGAATGCCCCGAAAACGTTCATCGTGGCGGGCGCGGGAGAACTGCCCGAGGGATCGCTCGATCCGCGCGACGTGGTGCGTCGCGGCGAGACCTCCCTCAGCGCGCTGGCCGAGAAGGCGATGTTTGTGATGAGCCTGATGGACGGCCGCATTCACGAATTGGGCGTGACGTGGGCGGATGTGACCGTGACCGAGGTGTACACGGTGTTCGACATGCATCCCTTCCTCGAGAAAGAGATCGTGGCGCGCATGGGCAAGGGCGCGCAGCACGGGCTGACGTGGCATTATTCGCGGCCTCCGATTGAGAGCATCGAGTATGAGATGGATTTGCGGGGGTGCCGGCGGGAGATCGTGTTGTAGCGGCAAGTCGGGGAAGGAACTCGCGACTCCACTGGACGGCGGGGCTCCGTTGTGCGGGCTCGCTTCACCATCACCACGGCACTCGAAAGGGAGTCGATGGTTTCGCGCCTACTCGGGCCGGTTGTGGAGAATCCTCTTGATGTGGCGCTTCGCATGCAGCACTCCGACAATTTCAAGCGGAATCCGCGGCCGGTAGACAATCATGTACTGAAAAGGAAATGCGCGATAGAACAACACCGGAAGCTTGGTCAAATCCTCCCTCTTGTGCCCGAGACCGGGATGTTGTGCCAACAAGTCGAACTTCTCAAAAAGCGCGGATTCGACCCTGCCGGCAAAATCGACGCCGCTCTCTCGCGCCAGGTACGACCAAATCTCGTAAACGTCTTCCAGGGATTCCGGCGATAAGATGTAGCCGCCCATGCAGTCAGGCTCGGCTTAGGCGTTATTCTGTTTCCGCCAATCCGCCTTCCGCTGCTCGAGCCGCGCCCGCGCTTCCGTGCCGGAAATCCCTTCGCCCCGGTCGATCTGGGCGATTCCCCGCGCGATCTTTTCGTTAAGCTGATCCTTATTGTGGATCAGCCATTCGTTCTCCGCCGCCTGCGAAGCAAGCGCGTCATGAATGACTTCTTCAACGCTCTGGAACGCGCCGCTCTGAAGCTGGCTTTGAATCAGCTTTTCGTCTTCGGGCGTCAGTTGAATGGTCATGCTCTTAACCTACGTCATGTCACAGGCCCGGTCAAGTCTTCGAGTCTTCGGGTCAGGCACTAACCGCCCGCCGCAGGCGGTCCACCACGCCGGCCCATTCCCCGGTGTCCGGAGGCATCTCCACGGCAATCCAATCCAACCCCAGGGCATCCGCCGCATGCAGCGCCTCGTACAACTGCCGCGCATAGGCAACCGCGCCGGCAGGCATGCGCTGTTCATACTCCGCGTGCGCGGACGTGTGCATCCACAGGTATGCTCCGCGCCCGGCGGGCAATTTCCCGCCCCGGACGAGAATTACCGGCGTTCGCGGGCTGTAGTGGCGATGGTGCATCCCGGGCGAAGGGTGAGCGCCTTCCACTTTGCCCGCCATGCGCACCTGCCGGCCGAGAGCGGCTTCCAGATCCTCGCGGGACACCATGCCGGGCCGTAGCAGCACAGGCTCCTCTCCGGCCAGGGAAACCACTGTCGATTCGATGCCCACCTTGCAGGGGCCGCCGTCGAGGATCATGTCCAGAGTGTTCCCGAACGCCGCGCGGACGTGGTCCGCGGTGGTGGGGGAAAGTTCGGTAAAGCGATTGGCGCTGGGTGCGGCTACGGGCACGCCAGCGCGGCGAATCACCTCGAGCATCACTTCATGAGCCGGCAGACGGAGCCCCACCGTGTCGAGTCCGGCGGTCACGATGTCGGGAATCACTTCGCGTTTGGGGACTACCATCGTGAGCGGCCCCGGCCAAAAACGCGCCGCGAGCGTATCGGCTTCGGCGGGCCAGACACGGGCCAGGCCGCGCGCCATCTCGACGGAGCATACGTGCACGATCAGCGGACTGGTGACGGGCCGGCCCTTCACTTCATAGATGCGCGCCACGGCGCCCGCATCGAGCGCATTCGCGCCAAGCCCGTATACCGTCTCGGTGGGCAGCGCGACGAGTCCGCCGTTGCGCAGGATCGTGGCAGCCTGGTCCAGGTCTGTTTCCCTCACCAGTTACTCCGGCAGATCGTCCTTGGCGTCGCCCGCGATCTTGCCCGTTTTGCGCCACACGAGGTAGGCGTGCATGAACTCCTCGAGGCCGCCATCGAGAACGCGATCGACGTCGCCCACGGCGAGTTTGGTGCGGTGGTCCTTGATCATGCGATAGGGCGCGAGTACATAGCTGCGGATCTGGCTCCCGAAGTTGATCTCGAGTTTGGAATCCTCGAGCTTCTTTTCCTCCTCGCGCCGTTTGCGCATCTCGTGCTCGAACAGGCGCGCGCGGAGTTGTTTCAGCGCGCTGGCGCGGTTCTTGTGCTGCGAACGCTCGTTCTGGCACTGGACGACGATTCCGGTGGGAAGGTGCGTCATGCGGATGGCGGAATCCGTGCGGTTGACGTGCTGCCCGCCGGCTCCGCTGGCGCGAAAAGTATCCACGCGCAGATCCTCGGGCTTGATTTCGATCTTGATCTCGTCGTCCACCTGGGGAATCACGAAGACCGAGGCGAAGGAAGTATGCCGCCGGGCGTTGGCGTCGAAGGGGGAGATGCGAACGAGACGGTGCACGCCCACCTCGGATTGCAGCAGGCCGTATGCATTGTCGCCGTTGATTTCGAGGGTGGCGGACTTGATGCCCGCGCCCTCGCCCTCGAGGCGGTCCGTGATGACCGATTCGAACCCCATGCGTTCCGCCCAGCGCAGGTACATGCGCAAGAGCATCTCGGCCCAATCCTGGCTTTCGGTGCCTCCGGCTCCCGGATGGATGGTCAGAATGGCGCTGCGGGCGTCGTGCTCTCCGCTGAGGAGCATGGTGGTTTCCATCGCGCTCAGCCGCTCGGAGAGGGTCTTCAGTTCGCGTTCAATGTCGCGTGACACGTCTTCGCCCTCGGTGGCGAGTTCGAAGAGCGTCTCGACGTCGCTGGTCATGGCCGCGATCTGGGCGTCATTTTGCAGAGCCTGCTCGAGCCTCTTGCGGTCCTGCATCACCTTCTGGCTCAGCTCGGGCGAGTTCCAGAAATCGGGCGCCGAAATCTGATGATCCAACGCTTCAAATTGTTTTCGCTTGGAAGGGGCGTCAAAGATAGCTCCGCACAGCGTCAGCTTGCTGGCGGAGCGGCAAATACTCCCTCTGGAGTTCGTCCAACGTCATACATCTGATGGTAGCAGACCTGTACAATGGCTCGTGATGAAACGAACGGCTGCGGAATGGCTGGTGGAGGCGCTGCGGGAGCGCGGCGTCGACTGGATGGCGGCGCTTTGCGGGCACGGGCTCGACCCGCTATTTGACGCGGCGACGCGGGCGGGAATGCGTCTGATCGATACACGCAATGAACAGACGGCGGCCTATATCGCGGAAGGATACGGCCGGCTGACGGGCAAGCCGGGCGTCTGCGCCACCTCGAGCGGCGTTGCCGTGGCGAACGCTCTCACGGGGGTCATGAACGCATGGTTTGACCAGGCCCCCATGCTCTACATCAGCGGATCAGCGAATCTGCCCACTCTTGGACTGGGATGCTTCCAGGATTTGGATCAGGCGGGCGTGGTGAAGCCGGTCTCGAAATACTCTCATCTCGTGGACACGCCGGAGCGCATCGTGCAGATGTTCGACGAGGCATGGCAGACCGCCTGCGCGCCGCCGCGCGGCCCCGTGCACCTCATGATTCCCATGGATGTGCAGCGCGCCGAAGTGGATGGCGCGGCATTGCTTCGGGGGAACACCATTCCCGCTGCGCCGGGTGTCAGCGCGGAAGCAGTGGAAGCAGCCGCGCGCGTGCTGCGCGCGGCCGGGCGGCCGCTGATCATCGCGGGCAGCGAACTGCACTACAGCGGCGAGGGCGGGGAACTCATCGCGTTTGCCGAATCCGCGGGCATTCCCGTTCAGACTCCCATTTGGGACCGCGGCATCTGTCCGCGGGATAGTGAGGCGTTCGTGGGTGTGATTGGCGCGGCCAGTGGAGATCCCGGCCTGCTGGCGGATTCCGATTGCGTCGTGCTGGCCGGCGCGGCTCCGGATTACCGCCTTGGGTATCTTCAAACCGGAGTGAAAGTGATCCGGCTGGACCGCGGCTGGAAGCAGTTGCGCGAGAAGCAGGATTGGCCCCGCACTTCGGAATGGCTGGAGGAGGCGCGGCGGAGGCGGACGGAATTCGCGGCGCGCATCCGGACATGCGCGGAAGCCCAACGCGTGGAGGGGCGCACGCACGCCATTGACGTCATCGATGCCATCGAGAAGGTGCTGCCTGCCGAGGGGACACTGCTGATTGACGGCGGAAGCATCGGCCAGTGGGCGCACCAGCTTCTGTGCCGGCGGCGCTACCCGGGCTACTGGCTGCCTTGCGGCCGAAGCGGCGTAGTGGGGTTTGGAATCGGAGGGGCGATGGCCGCGCGGCTGGCGGACCCGCGCCGTCCGGTGCTGCTGCTCTCCGGGGATGGGGCGTTCACGTTCAATGTTGCGGATCTCGAGTGCGCCTCGAGACAGGGACTTTCGTTCGTCGCGGTGGTGGCGGATGATCAATGCTGGGGGATTACGCATAGCGGACATTTGCGGCAATATGGCCAGGGAATGGCGACACAATTAGGAGCGATTCCATTTGATCAATTAGCGCGGTCATTGGGTGCGAACGGAGTGCGGGTCAACAAGCGCGAAGAGATTGCGGGGGCGCTCGATAGCGCTCTCGGATCAGGCGGTGTTACGGTGATCCACGTGCCGATTGTGGGCGGAAACCCCGGCGCGGATTAAGCTGCGAATACCCATTGACAGATCCAGAATTCAGGCTGAGAATTGGGTTAGAAGGTAGCAGTAAGAGCCTTCAAAGATCTCCGAAAGGAGGTGCTGATGTAGAAAGGGCAGCAATGCCCGGAATCACATCAGGAGGTGCTCGTATAGAACCGGACAAGAGAGGGGGCGGTAGTTCTCATCTCTTCATGTGAAACCGTTACCGCGCACGGCCGGAAAGCGCAGTAAGACGCGCAATGGCATTCAATGCCTCCATGATGGCGTCAACCCGGTAACGGATGAAGAGATTGGGGCGATCCGCCCCTTTCGTGTGTCTATACTCGTTGTATGGTGCGGCTCACTGCGCTGGTCCTTCTTGCTTGCTCTTTGCTTCCCGCGGAAAATGCGATGGAAGCGTTCGGCCTGAAATGGGATGTTCCCGTCGCCGCCGACTGGAAGGTGGAAGACGGCGTGCTTCACCTGCTCACGCCGAGACCCTCCACCCAGCCGCGCCGTCCCTCGCAATACGCCCTTGCGGAAACACCTGATTATCGCAAGGTGACCATCGAAGCCGAAGTGCAGCCTGAGCCGGCAGCCATCCGCAACCGGCATAACTCTCTCATCCTCGTTTACGCATGGAAGGACAAGGATCATTTCAACTACGCCCATCTCTCCGTCGATTCGGCGGCGCATGCCGCGGTGCACAACGGGATCTTTCATGTATTCGGCGGCGACCGTGTACGCATCAGTTCGCTCGAGGGTCCGGCGACCCTTCATGACGGCCGGTGGCATAAGGTGAAGCTGGTCTATGACGGGTCGAGCGGGCGCGTGGACGTTTGGGTGAATGGGGAAACCTCACCCTCCATGCGGGCTGTGGATATGAGCCTGGGAGCGGGCAAAGTGGGCATCGGCAGCTTCTTCGATATGGGCATGTTCCGGAACGTTCGCATCACTGGCGAGCAATGAGCAAACCTCACGTCAAATCTCCCGTGGAACCGGCGCACTCGCTGTTCGGGCGAGAGCGCTATCCGCTGGACGTCTTTTTCAAGCCCGATTCGGTGGCGGTCATTGGAGCCACGGAAGCGCCGGGCAGCGTGGGGCGTACCACGCTCTGGAACCTGATCAGCTCTCCGTTTGGCGGCACGGTGTATCCCGTGAATCCGAAGCGATCGAGCGTGTTGGGAGTGAGAGCATACCCATCGGTTCGCGAAGTGCCCGAAGCAGTCGATCTTGCGGTGGTCGTCACCCCGGCTCAGACCGTACCGGGCATCATCCGCGAATGTGTCGAGGCCGGAGTCAAAGGAGCCATCGTCCTTGCCGCCGGATTTCGGGAACTGGGCCCGCGAGGAGAAGCGCTCGAGCAGCAGGTGCTCGAGGAAGCGCGCAAAGGGTCGCTGCGCATCATCGGGCCGAACTGCCTGGGCGTGATGTGCCCCACGACCGGTTTGAACGCCACCTTCGCCAACGCCATGGCGCGGCAGGGGACCGTGGCGTTTCTCAGCCAGAGCGGAGCCTTGTGCACGGCTGTCCTCGATTGGAGCCACCGGGAGTTGGTCGGCTTCAGCGCATTCGTTTCCATTGGGTCGATGGCCGATGTGGGGTGGGGCGATCTGATCGATTACCTGGGCAACGATGCCCGGACCCGAAGCATTCTCATCTACATGGAATCCGTGGGCGATGCCCGTTCGTTTCTTTCCGCTGCCCGCGAAGTGGCACTCACCAAGCCGGTGATTGTGATCAAAGCCGGACGCACGGCGGAAGGCGCCCGCGCCGCGGCGGCTCACACGGGCGCAGTGCCCGGGCGGGACGATGTTCTGGACGCCGCGCTGCGGCGCTGCGGGGTGCTGCGCGTAAGCCACATATCAGACCTCTTTTACATGGCGGAAGTGCTGAGCAAGCAGCCGCGGCCGCGCGGAAAGCGGCTGGCGATCGTCACCAACGCCGGCGGTCCGGCTGTGCTGGCTACCGATATGCTCATCACCGGAGGCGGGGATCTGGCGCCGCTTTCGGAAGACACCATGGCGGCGCTGAACCAGGCGCTTCCTTCGGAGTGGAGCCACGCCAATCCGATTGACATTCTCGGGGACGCCAAGCCGGAGCGCTTCGCCAAGGTGGTGGAGATCGTGGCCAAGGACCCCAACAGCGACGGCATCCTGGTGGTTCTGGCGCCGCAGGCGAATACGGACCCCACCGAGACGGCCGAACAGATGAAGCCCTTCGCTAAATTGGGCAAGAAGCCGATTCTGGCAAGCTGGATGGGAGGCATGGACGTGGCAGGGGGAGTGGCGCTGCTTCGCTCCGCGGAGATTCCCACGTTTGCTTATCCCGATACCGCCGTCCGCATGTTTCTCTACATGGGGGCGTACACCGAGGACTTAAGGGGAATCTACGAAACGCCCCTGATGGAGGCGGCTGACGAAGGCATGGCGGAAGCGCGCGCCATCCTCGATGCGCGCCCGAGTCTCAGCGGCGAGGAGGCGCGGGAGTTGCTTGCCGCCTATGGCATCTCACTGCCCGAGGATTCGCCTCTGGCCGTGGGCAGCTTTGTGGACGAGCGCTTTGGGCCTGTCGTGTTCATGGAAGGCGAATGGGGCGAGCGCGTCTACGGGCTTCCGCCGTTGACGACATCGCTGGCGGCGGTAGTGCTCGAGCGCCTGCAAACCCACGCGCAAATCAGCGAGCAGCGCGAGATGTACCTGAGGCTGCTGGTGCGCCTTGGCCGTCTCATCGTGGAACACCCTCGCATCCGTAACCTGCGGATCGCGGCAGGGAAAGTCGAGTTGGAATTGTACCCCCCGGAGACTCCCGCCGACAGGCTGCCCAAGCCGGCGATCCGGCCCTACCCCGTGGAATATGCCAGCGACTGGCAGATGAAGAACGGAGAGCGCGTGTCGATCCGGCCCATCCGCCCGGAAGACGAGCCGCTGATTGTGCAGTTCCACCAGACGCTCGGCGATCGCACGGTGTATTTCCGCTATCTCTCCGCGCTCAAGCTGAGCACGCGCATTGCCCATGAGCGGCTCATTCGAATCTGCTTCATCGATTACACGCGCCAGATGGCATTAGTGGTGGAGCGCGAGAATCCGCAGACAGGGGGACCGGAGATCATCGCCGTGGGCCGGCTGGCGAAGGATATGCAGGCCTTCGCGCGCGGCAGGCGGGAAGCCGAATTCGCGCTTGTCGTCAGCGACAGCTTCCAGGGCCAGGGGCTCGGCAAAGAGTTGCTGCGGCGTCTCATCCGCGTGGCCAGGGATGAAGGCGTGGAGACGGTGTTCGGGGAAATCTCCGCCGAGAACGCGCCGATGCAGGCCATTTGCCGCGGCATGGGCTTCCAGATTCAACGCGACTTCGAGGACACCACCGTAGTGGCGCGGATGAATCTGAAAGGCTGATTGCACGCCCCACCCCGCGTGCTCGTCTTATACTTGACGACAGATGGCCGAGTTTCTTCTCAAGTACGCCGATTCGAGGGGCCAGATCAAAGAGCAGGTGGCCGAAGCCGACAACGAGGTGGAGCTTCGGGACCGCTTTGCGCAGCAGGGCTTCCTCATCTACTCCATCAAGCCGAGCGGCAAGTCTCTGGCAGCTTCGCTCGGGGTGGGGACCGGGCGCAAGAAGATCAACATCGAGAAGTTCCTCATCTTCAACCAGCAGTTTCTGACGCTGGTGCGCGCGGGGTTGCCGATCCTCAAGTGTCTCGACCTGCTGGCGGATCGCTTGACGGATCCGAAGTTGGGCAAGCACATCCAGGTGGTGCGCGAGGAGGTGCGCAACGGAGCGCTGCTTTCGGATGCATTTGCCGCCGCCGGCGTGTTCCCTCCCATCTATGTGACCTCCATCATGGCCGGAGAAAAATCGGGCGCGCTGGTTGAGGTCTTGGAGCGGTTTCTGGCCTATCAGCGCCTTTCGATGTCGGTGAAGAAGAAGCTGATGCTGGCGCTCATCTATCCGGCAGTGTTGATCGTGCTGGTGACGGCGCTCATCGTGTTCATGGTGACGTACGTCGTTCCCCAGTTCGCCACTCTCTATGCCGGGTTGAATGCGAACCTCCCGGGAATCACCTTGATGCTGATCAGCGTCGGCACCTTCGCCAGGCAATACATCCTGATGATCGTGGTGGCGCTGGTGGGGACGGTGATCGGCGCGCGCTTATGGGCGCAGACGGAAACGGGAAAAGAGAAGCTCGATCAGTGGAAGTTTCGCACGCCGGTTCTTGGCTCCATCTGGATCAAATACCAGGTGGCGCAGTTGGGAAGGGTGCTTTCCACGCTCCTGCTCGGCGGCATTCCATTGATGCAGGCGCTCGAGACGGCGTTCACATCGCTTGAATCGCGGCTGTTGCGGCGCACGCTCGAACAGGCCCGGCAGTTGGTGAAGGAAGGGCAGCCGCTTTCGCGCTCGCTCGATTCGAGCAAGATTTTTCCGCCGCTGGCGATCGACATGATCGAGGTGGGGGAATCGACGGGCGCGCTGCCGGCGATGCTGAACTCCGTGGCGGAGTTTTATGAAGAGGACGTCACCACGCAAATGACGGCCACGCTCTCGCTGATCGAGCCTGCCATCATGATCTTCATGGGCGGCTTTGTGGCGTTCGTGCTGATTGCGCTCTACCTGCCGATCTTCTCGCTGTCCGATACCATCGGCGGGCCCGGAAGCTAGCCGGGCGGCGCAGTATAATTGCGCATGCGTTTCTTCTGGCTGTTTCTGCTGGCGGCGCGGCTGTGCGGCGCCGACCTGGCCGGCTTCGATGCGGTTGCCGAGCAAGGGCTTCGCGAGTGGAAGGTTCCCGGGGTTGCTGTCGGCGTAATTCAGGATGGCAAGATCGTTTTTGCCAAGGGTTATGGCTTGCGGGAACGGGATTCCAACCTTCCCGTGACGCCGCGAACGCTCTTTGCGATGGGCTCCGTATCGAAGTCCTTCACATCGGCCGTGGCGGCGACTCTCGTCGACGAGGGCAAACTCCAGTGGGATGCGCCGGTGCGAAGCTATCTGCCGTGGTTCCGCATGTATGATCCCGTTGCCACGGAACTGATCACGATGCGCGACCTGCTGACGCACCGCTCCGGGCTGCCGGGCCATAATTTCATTCGCTTCAGCACCTATCTTTCGCGCGAGGAACTGGTGCGGCGCATCGCCTATCTCGAACCGAGCCACACTTTCCGCGATGTCTACCAGTACAACAACCTGATGTACGTCACAGCCGGGTACCTCGAGGGCATTCTGGCGGGTTCGACCTGGGAGGAGCTGGTCCACGACCGGCTGTTCGTTCCCCTCGGCATGTCGCGCTCGAACACCTCGACGCTCGACACGCAGAAGTCGGACGATTTCGCCAGGCCTCACAACGCCTCCAAAGAGCTGCCGTTCTACGTCTACCAGAAGTTCGGCGTTGGGCCGAACGGCGCGGTGAACTCATGCGTCGAGGACATGCTCAAGTATTTACAGTTCTATCTGGACAATGGGGAGGCCGGGGGCCGCAGGCTGATTTCGAAGCGCCAGATGGCCGAGTTGTGGAAACCCGTTACCGTGGCGAATCCCAAGGCCACGTACGCCCTCGGATGGCAGGTAGGGACGTATCGCGGGAACTTCCGTATCAGCCACGGCGGCGCTATCACCGGCTTTCGCGCCTTCATGGCTCTGTTCCCGGACAAGCGGACCGGGATCGTGGCCATGATCAACAGTGAGGAAAGCTTGGCCGAGGCGCTTGCGGATACCCTCGCGGATCGTATTCTGGGGCTTCCGCCGGAAGAACACCTGGCTGCGCTCCGCAGGCCGAAACCGGCGCCGCCCGCATCGCAAGCCGTCCCCCACATTCCGGCGGGAGTCGAAGGGAAATACACTCATCCGGCTTATGGGGAAATCGAGGTGGTGCGTGAAGGAGACGAGTACGGGGTGAAGTTCGACGCCCTCTCGATCGGCCTCGAAGGCGCCAGCTTCCTGTTGAATGAAAAAGGACAGGTGCTGGAGTTGCACCTGCCCCTGGAACAGGCGGTCAAGCCGTTCGTCTTTGTGAAGGTCACCCCTTGACGGGCTTGTCGGTGACCTTCCATTTCGCTTCGTCGAAGTAGAGGACCTTGCCCTGCCGGTAGCTCATGACGGACATGGAAATGAGCACCTGCGCGTGCGCGGCGGTTTCCACGTCGAGCGTCGGTTTCTGGCGTGTCCGCATGCAGTCGAGGAAGTTCGTCACGTGCTTGCGCATCGGGTCCGTGGCGTCAACCGGAATGCGGATCTCCTCTTTGCCGAACTTCGCCAGATATTCCGGACTGGCCGCGCGTTCAGGGCGCACCGTGATGTGATCGGTGAGGCCCTCGAACCTGCCGTGCTCCACCATGATCAGCGTGGCGTCCTTGCCGCGGATCAGACCGGGAATGTGCTGGGAGTTCGCCATCGACGAACTCAGCACCACGGAGAACCCTTCCGGGTATTCGGCGATGAGATGGAAGGTGTCCGGCACCTCGCGGTCGTGGAAGGCGTAGATGCCGCCGCTCGAAACCACGCGCGAGGGGAACTGCGGCTTGCCCCAGCAGATGTTCATGGGAGCGGCGACGTGGAAGAACAGGTCCGTCGCAATGCCGCCGGAATAGTCCCAGTACTTGCGGAAGCGGAAGAACCGGTCGGCGTCGTAGGGGCGCTTGGGCGCTTTGCCAAGCCACATCTTCCAGTCAATGTAATCTTCCCCCTTGGCCTCGGGTCCGGCTTCGGTGTCGATCTTCCAGTTCCACTCCCCCTCGATGGAGTTGCGGTGATAGGAGCCCTGGCTCATGATCTGCTTGCCGATCATGCCGTCCGCAATCGCCTTCTTGGCCTTGTGCCACTGGTCGCCGGAGGTGGTTTGGGAGCCTACCTGAAGTACGCGCTGGGTTTCCTTGACGGTCTGGACCAACTGGCGCGCTTCTTCGATGGTGTGGCACATCGGCTTTTCGAGATAGACGTCCTTGCCGGAGTCCATTGCCTCGAGCGCGATGGGAGCATGCCAGTGGTCGGGGGTGGCGACGATCACCGCATCCACGTCCTTACGGCTGAGAATCTCCCGGTAATCGAGGGCGCCCACCTCGGCTTTGTACGTCTCCTTGGCTTTGGTGACGCGCTTCTGGTAGGTATCGCACACGCCGACAATCGCACAGGTGTTGGTTTCCGCGCCGATCTTGTGGAAAACACCGGAGACGTAATAGCCGCGCCCACCGACACCGATGGCGGCCACCTGGATGCGATCGTTGGCGCCGATGATGCGGCTCGACATTTTGGCGGCCGGACGGGCGGCGAGAGCGGAGGAGGCAAGACCCATGGCCGTCCCGGCGCCGCCAGCCTGCCGGATAAAGTCTCTGCGATTGAAGTCACCTTCTGACATGGAGTTACCTTTCTGACAATAGCTCAAAAAACTCTTCTCCAGTGTAACGCCGGAAAGACAGGTTATGGAAGGTGGAATTCCCCAGCCTGTGACACCGTCGGAAGTCGTTGTTCATTCGATGCGGCAAATCAGCGCTGCCACAGATTGTTGATTCCGGCACACCCGGAGGCAAGGCCGTCTCCCGTCTCCTGCCTCCTGCCTCCCGTCTCCTGCCTCCTGTCCCCCGCCTCCTGCCTCCTGCCTCCCGCCTCCCGCCCCCTGTCTCCCGCCTCCCGCCTCCCGCCTCCCGCCTCCTGCCTCCCGCCTCCTGCCTCCCGCCTCCCGCCTGCTGCCTCCTGTCCCCTGCCTCCCGCCTCCTGAGAACCTCGGCACACAAACAAAAACAGCCCGCTACTCGAGCGGGCTGTTCGAAGCTTCATCAGACTCCCGCAAGACGGCGTTGCGGGCAACCCGTTCGAATCAATTCATTCGAAACGGGCGTAACAAATCAGTAGCAGCAATCCCCCTGATCGATCCCGTTATCTCACCCAAGGATCCGGTGGGAAGAAGGGGCTCCCGAGAGAGGGTTGAATCGTGGCTGCTCCGAGCGAGCGCGTAGCCCACGGATCAGGAGGGAAGAACGGGCTGCCTAGAGAAGTGTGAATGGTGCTGGTAAGTGCCTGCTCCGGAAGGGAGGAGCTGCCAGTGCTGGAAGAAGCAGAAGCAACCGACACCCCAAGAAAGAGGACCAAGCACAGGGTGCAGAGAACAGTGAACCTTGACATTATGTGACTCCGCCAGAAATCGTGTAATTGGTTCACCCTACGGATGCTGACGGGGTTATTACTTAAGCTACCGAGGGGCCACAGCAAGCATATCGTAACGAAGGTACCATTTCAAGCAAATTTTTGTGACAGCGGCGATCAACGTACTAGTACCATAGTGATAGTTTCAATCGGGGACTGCCGTACTATCGCTTGTGGCCAGGTTGTACCGATCCGGATTTTTCCGTGGCCCGATCTCCCCCCTCTCTTCACCGCTTGAAATTCATTTGCAGCTCCTCCTGGCTTCATACCACTTGACAGGCGGTGATTTTCGCCGCCATACTGAAAGCGTGTTGCAACTGAGTTTCAGCAGGAAGCATCGCCCGCCCGACAGAAAGCACGTCACACTCGCCGAGCTTCGCGACGGTGAACAGGCGGTGCTGGAGAGATTGGATCTCCCCGAAGACAACGCCAGGCGTCTCATGGAGCTTGGCTTTCTGCCGGGGCACATCGTTTCGGTCGCGCACAGTGCGCCAAGCGGCGATCCTCGCGTATTCCGCGTAGATGGCTCAGAAGTGGCTCTCCGCCGCGAGACGGCGCGCCACCTGAAGATACGCGTCGCGGACTAGGCCGCTGCCGGGAGAAGTCTCTCTGGGAAGCAGGTTAAACCCATCATGAGCGACTGCCACGATTGCCACGTGAATAGCGCCGTAGCGCCTCCTCCGCCCGTTCGGTCTCTGGCGCGCAAGACGGTGGCCCTTGTGGGCCCTCCTAATTCAGGGAAATCCACACTTTTCAACGTACTGACAGGCCTAAGACAAAAGGTGGCCAATTTTCCCGGCGTCACCGTCGAACACCGGACAGGGTTCCTCCGGCTCGAGAACGGGAGAGAACTCGATCTGGTGGACCTGCCGGGGGTGTACAGTCTCGATCCGCGGTCTGAAGATGAGCGCATTACGCGCGATGCGCTATCCGGGGGAATCGAGGGGATTCGCAAGCCGGACGCGATCCTGTTGATTCTCGATTCCACGAACCTGGGGCGCCACCTCATGCTTGCGGCGCCGGTGCTGGGATTGGGGATTCCGACCATGATCATTCTGAACATGGCCGATGACCTGCACAAGCGCGGCGGGTCCGTCGATACACAGCAACTGGCCTCGCAACTGGGCGCTCCGGTGGTGCTGATCAGCGCGGCCAAGCGCCAGGGCATAGAGACCATCCGCAATTATCTGGAGGGTCAGTTCGCCGTACCCCGGCCTGTGGAACTTCCTATTCTCCAGGACGTCCCCCGATGCCGGCAGTGGTCGGCAAAGCTTGGCCTCCGGGCAAAATACCGGCCGCCGGCTCCTCCTGTCTGGACCAGGCGCCTGGACCGCATCTTTCTCCACCCCGTGGCGGGGCCGTTTGTCTTCCTGGCCGTGGTGATTCTGGTGTTCCAGACCATATTCTCCGGCGCGCGCCCGCTGATGGACGGCGTCGAGAGTCTGGTTACCCTCTCCGGCGCCTGGATCGCAAGGCTGTTGCCGGACGTCTGGTGGCGTGATCTGCTGACGGAAGGGGTGTGGGGCGGTGTCGGTTCGGTGCTCGTGTTCCTACCGCAGATCCTGTTGCTGTTCCTCTTTATCGGTTTACTGGAGGATTCCGGCTATCTGGCTCGCGCGGCGCTGATCGCCGATCGCACGATGGCGAGGGTCGGTTTGCAGGGAAAATCGTTCATTCCGCTGTTGTCCGCTTACGCCTGTGCCGTACCGGCGATCATGGCCACACGCACCATCGAAAACAAACGGGACCGCATTGCAACCATTCTTATTGCGCCGTTCATGACGTGCTCGGCAAGACTGCCGGTTTACACGCTCATCATCGCCGCGTTTCTTCCGGATCATCCCATTCTGGGACGTTTCCTGGGAACGCAGGCAGCGGCGATGCTGGGTCTTTACGTTCTCGGTTTCGCGGCCGCGGTTCTCACCGCGCGGCTCCTCAAGTCCTCCATATTAAAGAGCGACCGCACGCCGTTCGTGCTCGAGATGCCGCCGTACCGCTGGCCCACGTGGCGTTTTCTCGCTGTCCGGCTGCTCGATAGGGCCTATGTGTTTCTTCGCCGCGCGGGAACGGTCATTCTGGGTGTCGCGATCGCGCTGTGGATCATGGCCCATCTTCCGCTCAAGGAAGGGAAGGCGCCTCCCATTGAGGAGAGCGTTGCCGGGACGCTTGGGCGCGTTGTGGAGCCCGCCATTCGGCCTCTCGGTTTCAACTGGAAGATCGGCATCGGCTTGCTGACCTCGCTCGCCGCCCGCGAGGTGATCGTCGGAACGCTGGGCACCATCTACGGCATCGAAGGCGATGCCGGGAACGGCCAGGCCTCGAAAGGACTTCAAAAGGCCTTACAGCGCGATCTTACTCCCGCGGGCGGTTTAGCCCTGCTGGTCTTTTTTGCTTTTGCGATGCAATGCATGTCGACCATCGCCGTGGTGAGGCGGGAAACCGGAGGGTGGAAGTGGCCGGCGGTTCAATTCTCTTATATGACTGTGATGGCCTATGTGAGCGCCTTTGCCGCGTTTCACTTGTTCTGATTCGGACACGCCGCGCGCGGTGTACTAGACCTCGCGGAAGCTTTCCCACCGTACTTTTTCGCTTCCCAAAGTGACTCCGGTTCCATTTGAGCCTTCGTGACGCGCTGTCACCCTGAGTCAGGTGACAACGATGCGAATGACTTCCGCCGCGGCCTTTCTTGCCGCCGCGCTGCTGACAATACTTACTGGGCCCGTTCAGGCAGGGGTGCTGACCCTCTCCGACGTCTACGGCGGCCAGAATCCGGGTTCCACCAAAAACAATGGCGATGTAATCGGTCTGCTCAGCCAGTTCGACATTGACAATATTTCCTTCAACATGCTCCCCGGCGGAGCGGTGCAGGTCAATGTGCGGATGAACTACGGCCAGAACGGCGGGGACACCACCCTCTCCGGCATCAGTGTGGGTAGCTTCCCGACGGTCTATCCCGGCGACATTCTCGTCACCAGCGGAGCCGGGCCGGTGGGCGATTCCTCTGGTGACTCATAATGATTCCACTGCCGGCGTCGCCGGTCTCACCGCCGGGAATCTCTATTCCGTCACCGGATTCCTCACGTCGAAAACGGTGTTGAACCACTCGAGCGCGGGAACCTACCGGCCGTCGGAATTCGTCTGGGGCGAATCGACGGGGGCCATTCAAAAGAACACCGGAAGCGGAAGCGTTGCGGCAACGCTTCGCGGAGGCTCCGAAATCAACGTGGCGATCAACTTCACCACCGCGGACACGAATTTCCTCGACGCCTTTTCCGGCTCAGGATCCTATGTCCAATTCGCGGCGGCCACGTGCGCCAATGATATTGTCGCGGGCAATCCGGTGCCCGAACCCATGAGCCTGTCCCTGATCGGAGCCGGGCTTCTCGGGCTCGGCTTGCTCAAACGCAAGAGATCGGAAAACCGCTGACCCGTTCGTTCGGTTCCTCTCCTGTTCAGCGTGCTAGCATTGAGGGTTGAGCCACATCCGGCTCAACCCTCAACATGCGTAATGTCATCATATTAGGATCCGGCTGCGCCGGAAACACAGCCGCCATTTATGCCGCGCGCGCAAACCTGAAGCCGCTCGTCATCTCCGGACACGAGCCCGGGGGGCAGCTTTCCATCACTTCCCTGGTGGAGAATTTCCCCGGATTTCCCGAGGGCATCGACGGTCCGGTGCTTGTCGAGCGCATGAAGCAGCAGGCCGAGCATTTCGGGGCGGAATACATTGCCGGGTCTGTGACGGCAGCGAACCTTTCGCGCCGCCCCTTCCGGTTGAACGTGGAAGACGAGTGGCTCGAGACGCAGACCCTCATTGTCGCCACGGGAGCATCCGCCCGCTGGTTGGGCATCGAGAGCGAGCAAAAGCTGATCGGAAAAGGCGTCAGTTCTTGCGCCACCTGCGACGGCTTCTTCTTCCGCAACAAGCGCATCATGGTGGTAGGCGGCGGCGATACGGCCATGGAAGAAGCGCTCTTCCTCACCCGCTTTGGCCGCGATGTGGCGCTGGTCCATCGCCGCGACCAATTCCGCGCCTCCCGCATCATGCTGGACCGCGTGCTGGAGCATCCGAAAATCGAGGTGATCACCAACACAGTGGTGGACAAAGTCTTCGACGCGGATAAGGGGTTCGTATCCGGTGTTCGCTTGCGGAACGTGGCGACCAACGAGGTGGCGGACCGCGATGTGGACGGCCTCTTCATCGCCATTGGCCACATTCCCAATACGAAGCCGTTCGCCGGCCAGCTCGATCTCGATGCGGATGGCTACATTCTCTCCAAGGGCGGAGCGCGCACGAGCGTCGATGGCGTGTTTCATGCCGGGGATGTCCAGGACCGCACGTACCGCCAAGCCATTACTGCCGCCGGAGCCGGCTGCATGGCTGCCATCGAGGTGGAGCGCTTCCTCGAGCATCACGGTCAGTGAAGGACCGGTAGGGACTTCAGTTTCCCGAGCAGCGGCTTGATGATCCGCGGCTGGTTGGTCAGCACGCGGTACAGGTCTTCGAAACCGGAGCCGCTCGATACGTCGAACACGTTCGAACTGCGCAGAAGGATCGGGACGTTGGCGCGGTCGGTCTCCTCGAACACGATGGGCAGGTACCTCTTGTTTTTCAGGTCGCTGCTTCGAATATCGGCCGTAATCACGAACCCTTCGAAGTTTGCGCCTTGTCCAACGCCGGGTTCTTCGTCTCCTTCGAAACGGCGCCGGTAGGCCCCCGTGCAGATGACGAGAACGAAGTCCCGCTGCCGCAATTCCCGCAACATCATGCGGTCCCAGCCCTCGGGCGGGCTCTGTTCCCACTGGTCGAGCTTGCAGTCGATTCCGCCGGCCATCAACTTTGCCGCGAACTCGCGCACCCGCGTCATGTGCTGATCGGAATCGTGGCTGTAGCTGATGAATACCGTGGGGTGACGGTCCGGATCGGGCGGCGCTGCCGGGTCGGTTCTCTGGTCCGGTGGATTGAGACGGTCCAGGGAGTAGCGCCCGATGGCGGATTTTACGGGCTGTTCGAGGCGCAGGCGCATGCTGCCCCAGCGAATCCACCAGCGGGAATATTTCACCCGCATGAGGTCGAGGGCGTCGAGGGCGTGTTGCAGCAGGGGCCTGGGAACCTCCAAGGGAGCGGCGCCGGCTTCGGCGAGAAACGCCTGATACAGCCGGTAGAAGCTGAGCAGCTTCACGACATTGCGATGGTCGCACATGCGGGCGCGCCGGGCGTGCGCGGCGTCGCCGCCATCCGGAATGTGGATGGCCATGCCGCTCTTCGAGCCGAGAATCCATCCGGAGGGCGCATTCACCCGAGAGGTTCGTCCGGCGTCGACGAAGCACAGGTTCTCGAGTTCCGGCCATGCGGAATGTTGGTTGCCGGTTTGGCGTTCGACGGTGGAGAGCAACTCGATTCTGGGCGCCGGCGGCCCGTCCCGGAGAGCGGTCAGGTCCAGGCCGCAGTCGAAATCGAGGCTCACTACGCAAAAAGGCCGTTCGGGAAAGCGGAAGCGCGGCGGTTCGGCGAATACCTGCGAGGCGAATGTGTCGCGCACGAGGGAGAGAAGCTGCACGACGTTCCTCGATTGCCGGAACTTGTGGGAGCGGGAGGTGATCAGGCGGTTGCGCTCGATGTTGTTCAACAGCCTGGCGAGTTGGAACCCGTCCAGCCCTTCACCGGCGGAGAGACGGAAGCGCAATACGGCGGCGATGCCGAGAGGATGGAGGTAGCTCGTCAATTGCAGATTCGTGATCCTGGCAGTTTGCCTGGAACAGGCAAGGCCCAATTCGGGAACAACTTGAACGGGGAGATGCGGATCGAGGCAGCTCCAGACCTTCTCTGCCCCTTCATGACCGTATAGACCCTGAAGCTCCCGCGCCGGGACCGGCGTCAGTTTGCCGAGACCGGCGATCACCGGCAGTGTGGGAGGAGGATAAGGAATGGAGAAGTCGCGGAGGAATGCGAATTCGGGCCGCGGGGCCGGTGTGCCCGCGCTGATGGGCAGGCACGGAAACCATTGGAAATACGAGACCCAGAGATCCGTGATGACCATGGCTCTTTAGCTCCGGACAACGAATTGGCCGGAGCACGCTTCCTTTTCACAGATTTCCGTTTAAAATCTGCTACCGAGACACGCACTGGCCCGAAAGCCAGGAAGACGCACTCGCCGCATGCGAAGCGAGTTGCGTTAAATCGACACCCGAATTATACGCCAGGTAACCCAAACGCGCCACTAATTGCTGGCGCGCTGCCGTTGATAGGGCTCCTTGGCGTATTTCGCGGCCTCTTCGAGCGCGCCTTGCGTGTTGTCCTTCGTGCGCAGAGCGAGGTTGTATTCATTCACCGCGCGCTCCCGCTGGGACGTGATGTCGAAGATCTTGCCGAGATTGATATGCGCCCAGACTTCCGTCCATTTCGGATCGAGGTCTCCGTTGAGAGCTTCGCGGAACTCATTGGCCGCGGATTGATAGTTGTTTTGCAGGAAGAAGATCTCCGCAACGCGGTAATGCGCCAGGGAGCTGTTGCGGCTGACATCGAGCGCCTTCTGGTACTCCTTCAAAGCCTCGCCGAATTCTCCCACCTCGGCAAACTGCTCTCCTTTGCGGATGGCCACCAGCACGCGCATCTGATCGTTGTAGCGCAGCACTTTGTTCTCGGGGTCGATCACCAGGCGCTTCGGCTTTCCGAACGTTTCAATCACGAACTCGGAAGCCGTACCCACTACATCGACGCGCTTCTGTTCGGGATTGCCTTCCGTTTCAATCTTCACGTCGACAGGCATGCGGAAGGTGTCCAGGTCCTGGGCGATTTTGCCCATCACGCGGAATCCCTTTTGGGTGCGGAACACGGTGTATTCCAGTTTGAATTCAGGCGCGCCGGTGGATTCAATCCACTGGATGAAGAAGGCTTGCAGGTTCTGACCGGAAACCTGCTCGGCGACCTTGTGCAACTGATCGGTGGAGATGCCCTTCCAGGCATATTGATCGGTGACGATTTTCAACATCTTCACAAAGTTGTCGTTCCCGATCACGTTGCGCAGCATGTTGAAGACAGCCGCGCCTTTGGCCGCGGTCGCCGCCCAGTATTCGGGCGAGTAGTCCTCGAGGCGGGAAGCCTGAATGAGCGGGGGATTCTCCACCGTGAGCGCCTCAATGTAGACATCGCGGGTTTCGTTCTCCATGGCCGATGGACCGCCCGTGTTCTCGAGATACAGCATTTCGGTGTAGCGGGCCATGCCGTTCACAATCCAGATATGGTTCCGCGTCGCGGCCCCGACGAAGTTCCCCCACCACTGTCTTGACAGTTGGTTCGCCAGAAGCCGGACATTCACTTGTTTGCTAATGGATTTCGGAGAAAGGAAGATCAGTCCGGGAGCCGCGTATCCGTTGGCCGCGCCATCCTCGGTTTCCATCACCGCAAGATTTGCGGATGGCGCCAGCCCGAAAAGGGTGGTTTCATAGGTGAGGATCTTGCCGATCTCCTCGCCGTATTCCTTTGCCATCGGGGCTCCGGACCGGAAGAACAGATCGCTGGTCACACCCTGGCTCACCACCCGGACCGGATCGCTCTTCACAACGCCGATAGAGCCTGGAAAAGAGGGTTGGTTGAATGTGTAGGTGTAGAGGGTTTTGGCGCCGCCGGGTTCCTTCTTGTCCAGGCCGGAGCCGAGCACGCGGTATCCGTCCGGGACCGTGATGTGATACTCGGCAGTGAACCGGTCCGCCTGGAAATCGTTTACGGGGAACCAGCGGGCCGGATAGAGAAGATAAGCATAGTCGTTCTGGATGGAAGCGAACTTGATGCCGTAGACGGGGCTTTCCTCGGTTCCCGAGAGGCGGCCGTCGTATTGGAAGTTCAAGACAGCCGGTTTTCCCTTGGGAAGCGGATCATTGAAGCTGAGGTGGAGAGTGTAATCCTGCTGCGAGCGCGAGGTGGGTACCTGGTGGCCGCTTTCGTCCGTCACCTGAGAAACATTCAAGGCATTGTTCAGCTCAAATACGAGCCCCGAGATGCGGTCGTCGAGCGGGGTGAGCCGCATCTGGACTTTGGCGGACAGCGTTTGCGTGGCGGGGTTGATTTCGGCGTCGATGACGTACTTGTCGACGTCCACCTTGGCGCGCCGGTCCCGCTCCTGTGCAGGCACGAAGGCCGGTCCGGCCAGCATGAGAATGCCGGCAATTGCCGCCGGAAGGATGGGATACGCCCACCTTCGTTGCCACTGTTTCCTAACCCTGCCTGATGTGCTCATGGAAGAACTCTCTCACAATTCCGGCTGCGCGCTGCATGGGGTCTACATCGCTTGACAGCATTGCCGCCACTTCGGCCAAACCGCGGCGCATGGCTTCCCGCTCTTTCCCTTCGTTGAGGAGGATTTTGGCTTCCTGAGCCAATCGCTCCCCTGTCATTTCATTCTGCATCAGTTCCGGAGCCAGCCTCCGCTCCGCGATCAGGTTCACCATGGAATAGTGGGGAACGCGAACAAGAAGACGGCCCAAAAACCAACTCAACCCTGTGACCTTGTAGTAGGTAACCATCGGGATTCCCAGTAAAGCTGCTTCCATGGTAACCGTACCGCTGGCGGCCAGAGCGAGATCGGCGTGCGACAAAACGTCCCACGTTTCACCCTCAATGATTTGGATGGACGAGGCGGAAATCCGTTCCCGAAAAAAATTCTGAGCGCCGAATCCGAGGGGCGCAGCCAGCACAAATGAGGCGTCCATCTCTCTTTGCAGCCGCGTCACGGCATCCAGTACAGGCGGAAGGTGGCGGGCGATCTCGCCTTTCCGGCTGCCGGGGCACAGCGCCACCATCGGGCGGTTGGCGGAGAGCGCGTGCGCGGCGAAAAACTCTTCCTTGCTCTTCTGTGCGTGAATCATACGGGCCAGTGGGTGGCCGATGTAACAGGCGGGGACGCCCCGGCTGCGGAAAAAGGCCTCCTCGAAGGGGAACAAACAGAGAAGACGGCTGATATCCCGCCGCATCTGCTTCACCCGTCCCTGCCGCCATGCCCACGCCTGCGGAGCCACCAGGTAGATTACGGGGATCCCCATCTTCCGCACTTTTGCGGCTATCCGCAGATGGAAATCCGGGCTGTCGGTGAGAATGACCAGGTCCGGTCTTTCCCGCGCGATGGCGTTTACCAACTTGCGGAATTTGCCGTAGATGCGCGGCAGATGGTGCACCACCTCCACCAGGCCCACGACGCTCAGACTCCGGGCATCCACAAGGCAATCGACGCCGGCCTGCCGCATTCGCGGACCGGCGCACCCGAACCAGCGGGTGGCGGGCCAGTCTTTCCCGAGCGCCTCGATCAACGCCGAGGCGTACAAATCCCCGGAGGACTCGCCGGCCGAGACGAAGACTTTGGAGGGATAAGTTTTGGCGGACGTCACTGCTCGCTTGCTACCATGGTAGCAACTCGATGTCCCAACTCGACTTGGCCCGGATCAGTGTGGCCGAATTCCTGGAGCGGTTCCGGCCCGAGATGGTGCCTCTCTCGCACACCTTCTCTTATTTCTTCGCCGGGCTGCCGTTGACTGAAGAAGACGTAAAAGAGTACCTGGAGGAGCCCATCGCGGCGCTGCCGCCGTCAATTGTCAAGTCTCTCCCGAAGGCTCAGATCGTTTTGGTCCCGTTTCTCGAGCGGGCCAACGGCAAAGGGGCGAAGCGCCATGGGCAGGTCCCTCCCGGGAGCCGGGAGTTCATTCTTCTCGACAAGCCTGCGGAGAACAAAGCATGTACCCACGTCCACTATCGCGGGGCCAACGGAGCCGATCTGGTTTTTGCCGTGAAGGGCATTGACTTGGCCGACTACCACTACTACTTCTTCCATGAGATTGCCGCCTTGACGGAAGCCTCGCTGAATGAGGAGGTGCGGGTGGAGTACCACGCCATGTTGGGGGATGAACTGGGAGCCCATGTTCATGGCGAAGTGGACGAGCAGAGCTGGCATCTGAAGCAGGGCCTGCGCCGCCGGAGCGCTAAGGTACGCCGTGACACGAAAGCGTTCCACGAATATGCGCGGCTGAGCTTCATCGATACGTTGACGCTGTACATCCACGGCATCTGTTGCGACATCGATGTCGAGACCGGACCGCGGCAGTTGCCGAGCCGCATTCTTCGCAAGCGGCTCATGTGGCTCGAGACGGTGTTTCCTCCTCCTCAGGGCTACGCGGTGTTTCCGGAGGAGTTGGACGCCGGGCCACCGCCGAACGCCGAACGGGCGTGAAGAGATGCGCTCCTCCATCACGCGCCGCTCTGTGCTCGCCGCTCCGTTTTGCTTGCCCTTGCCGGCCGCGTCCCCGCCAGCGGCGGGCGGAGCCGGTCTCCAGCGCTTCACCCTCGAAACAGGGCACAACGCTTCGCGCGGCGGACCTGTGGCGGCGCTCGCCGACGGCTCCCTTCTCTGGGCTACCACAGAACCGGAACCGCCCTATCTGGCCAAAGCGATGTGGCCCATCTCGCGCATCGCGCTCCGCCGGTCCACGGACGGCGGATGCTGCTGGAGCGAACCTCGCGTTGCCGTTCAGGGAACCGCACAGTATTCGGTGCTCTCGCACGCCCTGCGCCTCACCCGTTCCGGCGCCCTGCTGCACATCTTTGTTCGCTACGGCGGATATGACTACGAAACCGGTTCTCCGCTGAAGTCGCTCTGTGAGGTATTCTTCCATCGATCCACCGGCGGAGGCGCCGCGTGGAGCGAGCCGGAAAAGATGCCCACGGGAGAGCGGTACAACGGAGATATTCTGTCTCTGACTCAACTACGCGACGGCCGGCTGATCTATCCATTTGCCTTCCTGACTGCAACCAAAGCCAGGTTCGCCGTCTCCGCGATGTACTCGGATGACGATGGCCACAGATGGAGCAGGTCCGGAAGCATCCTCGATGCGGGAGGCGGCGGATTCGAGAGCGGCGCCAATGAGCCGAGCGTGGCGCAGTTGCCCGATGGCCGGCTGTGGATGCTGATCCGCGCGCAAACCGGGTTCCAGTGGCAATCGTTCTCCCAGGACCGTGGCGTGACCTGGTCCGCGGCCGAACCCTCAGCCCTGCCTTCGAGCAATGCTCCCGCCACCATGCTCAAACTGCGCAGCGGTGAAATCGCCGTTGCCTGGAACAATGATGTTCACTCCAACTACGCCCGCCAGAGCCTGGTGCTGGGAATCACAGCGGATGGGGTTACGTTTCGCGGCATGCGGGAAGTGGATTTTACGGACTTTCCGGACAATCCTTCCGAACCGGTGCATCACGTCACCTACCCCTATCTTGCCGAAGCGCGTGACAGAACAATCGTCATGTCATACAACAAAGGTACCTGGATGCGCCACAACCGTCCCACGCTTGCTCGTGTATCCCCCAACTGGATCACCGCGCGTACCGACCTGATCGATTTTCGCGACGGGCGCACCGGGTGGCACACTGTGAATCCGGGTCCGGACCACCGTGCGGCGGTGGAGCGCTACGTTCGTGCGGACGGCGGATTGTGGCTGGAATTGCAGCAATCGCCGGCGTCAGCCAGACCCGCGGGCATCACGCGTGGGATTCCCCTTGTCGCCGAAGGTAAGGTGGAAGCCGAGGTCCACGTGGAGCGGGCGGAGGGCTACGTGCTGTTCGGCGATACTCTCCTGGAGCCCGGCGCGTTGGAAGAGGCGTGCGTGCGGATTCGCTGCGGCAATGGGGCAGTGTACCTGGGCACAGGCACGCCGCAGCGCGTTCAACGCTCCCGCCGTTCCACGGAGTACGGCTATCTCGCCCATCTCATCACCTCGGAGACGCCATATCCCCAATTGGCCGAAACCGGGCCACTCCGCATTGCAGTGGACTACTCGGCGGCACGCCAGGAAGCGTCCGTCCGCCTCAACAACGGACCGGCGGTTACGCTCCGAACGGGGCGCATTCTCGGGCTTGCTTCATGCGGACTTGCTGTCGCCAAGGGCGGGCGGCTGCGTATCCAGTCCATCCAGACAACCGTGGCCTGAATCCTCCATCTCCAAGTGATACGATTGCGGCCAGGAGATCTTACGAATGGATTCGCATCGCCGTCATTTTATTCATACCCTGGCCGCCGCGCCTTTATTCGTCCCTCAGTCCTCCTTCGGAGCCAATGACCGCATCCGCTATGGGCTTATCGCCACCGGCGGGCGCGGGCGCTATCTGAACCGTATTTTCACCAAGCAGGGCGCCGAATGTGTGGCCCTCTGCGATGTTTACGAGCCTCACCTGGAATTGGCGAAAAAGGATTCGCCGGATGCCCGCACCTTTGTCGAATACCGGGAGTTGCTCGAGTGGAAGGATATCGATGCTGTCGTCATCGCCTCGCCCGATCATCATCACGCGCCCATGTTGATGGCGGCCCTTTCAGCGGGCAAGGACGTCTATCTCGAAAAGCCGCTTTCGAAGTCCATCGAGGAAAGCGGCCGCATGATCCAAGCTGTGCGCCAATCGAAGCAGGTGGTCCAGATCGGCATGCAGCGCCGCAGCGCGGAATCCATCCACAAGGCAAAGAAGCTTGTCGATGACGGCGTGCTCGGCCGCATCACATTAGTCAAGCCCCAGTGGCATTGGAACATCGCCGCTCCGCTCGACAATTCGCCTCTGCCTGGAAAGCTCGATTGGAAGCGATTCCTCGGCAGCGCCCGGCAGCGGGAGTTGGAGCCCATGCGCTTCCGCCGCTGGCGCTATTTCTGGGACTACGCGGGCGGGAACATGACGGATCAGGGCACTCATCTTATGGATGTGGTGCAATGGTTCACCGAATCCGGTCCCCCTACTTCGGCCATCTGTTCCGGCTTCGTCGCCAAGATGGCCGGGGCCGAGCACCCCGATGTCTTTTCCGCCGTGTTCGAGTATCCCCAGCACATTGTCACGTGGACTCTCGATTACGACAATTCCTACCAGAACGGATGGTCCATCACGTTCATGGGCGACAAGGGGACCATGATCCTCGATGAGGCCGGATTCGAGGTGTACGCCGAGCCATGGAAGAAGACGAACGCGCCGGTGTACCAGGAGAAGGCGCCCGTGCCGGTGGAGTCGCACGTGCAGAATTTCCTCGATTGCACCAAGTCCCGCAAGGAGCCGAACTGTCCGGTGGAGATCGCCGCTCAGGCAGTGGCCGGTCCGCATCTGGCCAATCAGGCGCTGCTCAAAGGCCGCAAAGTAAAGTTCAGCGAGATGGGGTAGCCGCCTATCTCGACCTGGACAGCGAAGCCTTGACTACCTCCTGACGGTAGCGGTTCAGCCGTTCGCGCACATCGCGATAGGCGGAGAAATCAGTGTCCGCTTCATAAGTCTCGAGGAGTTGGATGGACCGCCCTTCAGCCTCGATCGCGCGCTGCCAGTCGCCTGCCGCCGCGGCGGCCTGTGCATATTCGTCTTCGATGTCCCAGGTAGCCTGATTGCTCAACTCGACGGCCCGCCGGGCCTGCGCATAGGCGCGTTGGGGGTCTTTTTCCCGAAGCAGACGGACGTAGCGTACCATCTCGTCGGGGGTCGCTTCGGCGCGAGTTGCCAGCCGCCCGGAAATCTCCATCGCCTCGTCCGCGCGCCCGGCGGCGATGAGCGAATCCGCGAGGCCGCCTTGCCAGAACAGATTGTTCGGGTCCTGTTTCACCAGCCGACGCCAAATTTCGATGGAATGCTCGATGTGTTCGCGGCCATGCGCCATGTCTCCCAGGGCGGCATACGACACACCGCGGTTATACATCGCCGCCGCCAGTGCCGATTGCGCGTTGGTGTCGTTCGGGTCCTGCCGCGCCATGACGTCACGAAAGTCCTCGGATTCCCGGAAATACTCGAGCGCTCTCCGATGATCGTCCAGCCTCTGCCACACCCAGCCGATTCCATCGTCGATATCCGCCAGCACGGCCCGGACGCGGTCGCGAGGCTGCTTTCGCAGTCCGGCAGCGAACCTGTCCAGATCCAGCACGATCGCCCGCGCCTGCCTCGATGCTCCATCCACCGATAGCATGTACGCCAGCATCAGGCGGGCCAGCGGCAGGTTCGCCCGCCCTGTCTTGTCGTTCGGATCCATTCCCCCTATCTTTTCGTTGTCTGCGATGGATTCCTTCGCGTAGCGGATGGCCCCCTTGCGATCGCCCAGGTTCAGGCGGTTGGGAGCGCCTTGGACGCCGGCAAGGTAGAGGTAGGCCACGCCGGCATCGCGCATCGCGCGCATGTCGTGCGGGTCGCGCGAGGTGATGGAAGCAAAGATTTCCGCGGCCGCTTTCGCTTCGGCCACCGCCTCGCGGACACGACCCATCGCGCCGAGTATCTCACTCAATTCGAGCTTCGCGCGGGCCATGACATCCAGCCCCTGGCGATGTTTCGGCTTCATCCGCTGCAGCCGCTCCTGAATCTCCACCGCCTTGCGGTAGGATATCTCCGCCGCCTTCACGTCCCCGATGCTCGAAGTGAAGGGGCTTGCCTGGATGGACCCCAGCTTAATGTAGGCCTCGCCCACATCGAGCAATACACCCTCGTCCTCGAGGGCATCGCGAGTCAACCGCTCCAGGTAATCTGAAGTCCGCTTCACCAACATCAGCCGGGCTTCCGTGGATCCGGGAATCTTCTCGAGTGATGCCTCGAAGTCGAACAGGAATGTGCGCGCCAGTTCATGGACATCCCGGAACAGCACTCCGGCGCGCGCCCGCTCCAGACGCGCAACATTCCACTGAAAAGCCATTCCGCCCATCGCTCCGAGCAAAGCCAGGCTGAAGACACTGGCCGTCGCCACGGACAACTTATGCCGGTTGACAAACTTCCGGGTGCGGTATTTCCACGTCCCCTGCAACGCAAGCACCGGCAGGCTTTCGAGATGACGCCGGATGTCGTCCGCAAAATGCTCCACCGAAAGGTAACGGTCAGCGGGTTCCTTGCGCAGGGCCTTGAGCACGATAGCGTCGATATCGCCCGCGAGATGATTCGATAGACGCTCCGGGGTGCTCGACCGGGCCTCGGCCAGTGTCCCCGCCTCGACGCCTCCCGTTGGCCAGTCCAAAGCCTGCCGGACGACAGCGCTCGGCGGCCGCGGATCATCGTTGAGGATCATGTACATCAATGTTTCCACGGGCACGCCGGGGTGGTAGTGCGGCGTGTGCCCGGTGAGCAGTTCATACAGCAGCACGCCGAGCGCGTAGATATCGCTTCCGGCGGAGACGGCTTTGCCCCGAATCTGTTCCGGACTGCCATAGCGCAGCGTCATGGGAACGACGCCTTCACAGGTGACCTGGAACCGGGCGGAATCCGTATCCAGCATCTTGGCAATGCCGAAGTCCAGTAACTTCGGTTCGCCGTCCGAGGTCACCAGGATGTTTCCAGGCTTCAGATCGCGGTGCACCACAAGGTGCTGGTGCGCGTAGTGCACGGCGGCGCAGATCTTCCGGAACAGCGCCAGCCTCTGTTCGATGGAGAGCTTCTGCTCATCGGCGTAGCGGTCGAGCGGGGCGCCCTCGACATGGTCCATCACCAGGTACGGGATACCACTCTCGGAGGTACCCCCGTCGAGGAGTTTGACGATGTTTGGATGATCCAACCTGGCCAGCGTCTGCCGCTCCAGGCGGAACCGGATCAGCACCTCCTCGTTTTCGAGCGCCCTTGGGGCGACCTTGATCGCCACTTTCTTGTCGAATTGCTGATCGGCGCGCACCCCCAGCCACACCGACCCCATGCCGCCTTCCCCCACCTTCGAGACGATGCGATAGGGGCCGAGCATCGGGCCGGATCTGGGAGGCGCATCCATCCCAGCGCTTACGTCCCCTCGGTCCACACTTTCTAAGATCGGCTTGCGGAGGCGGCTTGATTAGGCTCCCACAACACTTCCGGAGCCCCGAGCTTGTGATTCGCCCAGCGGCTCCAGACGAAGAACCCGTCGCTCAGCCGGTTCAGGTAGCCGAGGGTCGCGGCGGGAATCTCGTCCTGCCGGGAGAGCGCTACGGCAATCCGTTCGGCGCGCCGGCACACCGTGCGGCAGAGGTGCAGTTCGGCATTGAGGCGGCTCCCGCCCGGCAGGACGAAGGACCGCAAGGTGGTCAGCGGAGTGTTCATTGCGTCGATGTCGCGCTCCAACTGCTCGATGTCCGCGTGGGTGATTTGCGGCTGCTTCGGGTGGACATCCTTGGGCAGTGTCGCCAGGATGCTGCCCAAATTGAACAGTTCGTGCTGCACGCGGCGCAGGATGGCGAAGAGGGGCAACAAGTCGGGCGCGGCCGTGGCAAGCTCTTCAATGGATACGCAAGCCATGCCGACCATTGAGTTCAACTCGTCGACCGTGCCGTAGCACTCCAGACGGATGGAGTCCTTGGCCACCCGCTGCCCGCCCGCCAGACTGGTTTCGCCGGCGTCACCGCGGCGTGTGTAGATGCGGTTGAGAGCAAGCCTCGGCTCGTGGAACGGTTTGTCTGCCACAACTCCATCGTATCAAGCGGCGGCCTATCAAGCGGCCGCGTTGCAACGCGGTGGCTTGCGGCACAGCCAGACTGCCGTACACAGCATCGCCGCCGCTCCCGCCGCGGAAAACCAGGTGGGGGAACGGTCATTCCACGCCCGGATGGTCGATCCGTTTGCCGCGGCGCAGGGTTCGGACCATTTCTGCGGATTCAGTAGGGCCGAACCTGTTTTTCCATATGCCCACAAAAGCTTGCACTGGGCAGGATCTCCAATCCTCTCGCCTGCCGTCGCTACAATGTTATCTTCATGCGTATTGCGCTCGGCCAGATCAATCCCACTGTCGGCGATCTCGAAGGCAACGTCACCCAAATGGTGCATGCCGGCCAGGATGCCGCGCGGGCAGGCGCAGATCTGGTGGTGTTCCCCGAGCTTTCCCTCAACGGGTATCCGCCCCGCGACCTGGTGGAAAAACCCAGCTTCCTTGCCCGCACCGAAGAGGCTCTCGAACGGCTTGCCGCCGAAACCGCCGGCCTGCCGCTGGCGCTCATCAGCGGTTACGTGGGACGGTCCGAGGAGAAATCCGGAAAGAGTTCCATCAATGCCGCCGCCGTCCTCGAGGCCGGAGAGATCATCTTCCGCCAGGTGAAGATGCTGCTGCCCACCTACGACGTGTTTGATGAAGCCCGCTATTTCCAATCCGCGGACCATCAGAAATTGTGGACCTGGCGCGGGCGGAAAATCGCACTCACCATCTGTGAGGATGCCTGGAACGACAAGATGTTCTGGGAGAGGCGGCTGTACAAGCGCGATCCGGTGGATGAACTGGCGCGTGACGGAGCCCGGATGCTCATCAGCATCAACGCATCGCCCTACCACATGGGAAAACGGGCGCAGCGGCGCGAGATTTTCGCAAACACCGCGCGCCGCCACCGGATTCCCGTCGTCTACGTGAACCAGGTGGGCGGGAACGACCAACTCGTGTTCGACGGCTCCAGCTTTGCTCTTGATGCCAACGGCGAACCGCTTGCCCTGGCCGCGTCGCTGGCCGAGGATCTGGTGATTTTCGACATCGACGCGCCGCCCGCGCCCGCCGCCATCCGGCCCACGCTCGCCGACGAATGCGAAGCCGTCTACGAAGCGCTCGTGCTGGGAACGCGGGACTACATCCGCAAGTGCGGCTTTCGCAGCGTGCTGATTGGGTTGTCCGGCGGCATCGACTCCTCGCTCACGGCGGCGATTGCCGTGGATGCGGTGGGCAGGGAGAACGTGATGGGCGTCGGAATGCCGGGCCCGTACTCCACTGAGCACAGCCTGACGGACGCCCGCGTCCTGGCCGAAAATCTCGGCATCCGCTTCGAGGTATCGAGTATCTCGGAGGCCTATGAGACGATGCTCGCCGAACTGGCCCCGCTGTTTGCCGGAACCGGGTCCGGTGTAGCCGAGGAAAATCTCCAGTCGCGCCTGCGCGGGCTCACCCTCATGGCGCTTTCGAACAAATTCGGCTCGCTGGTGCTGACCACGGGAAACAAGAGCGAACTCGCCGTCGGCTACTGCACTCTATATGGGGATATGTGCGGCGGGCTGGCAGTGATCAGCGACGTGCCGAAGACCCTGGTTTACCACCTCTCACGCATAGCCAACGAACGTCACAACAACGCCATCCCCGAGAGCGTTTTCCTCAAACCCCCATCGGCCGAACTGCGGCCCGGCCAAAAAGATACCGATTCGCTTCCGGAATATGACGTCCTCGACAAGATCCTCAAGGGATACGTCGAAGATTTCCACTCCCCGAGCCGCATCGCCGAAGAGTATCAACTCCCGCTCGACCTGGTGCGCGACATCGTGAACAAGGTCGACCGCAACGAGTACAAGCGGCAGCAGGCCGCTCCCGGACTCAAAGTAACCACCAAGGCGTTCGGAATGGGACGCCGCTTCCCCATCGCACAAAAATTCTACGAATGAAACTCGCAGGCGCACTCCTACTTCTCTCCGCCGCGCTGGTTGTGATGCTTGTGTCGCAGCCCGCTTCCCTCACCCGGGCCGGCAAACAATCCGACGGCGCGTTTCTGCTGGTCAACGGCTGGCGCATCAAACCCGCCGGCAAGCAGACCCAGGTCGACACGTTCCCCATGTCCACGGCGCTCTCGAGGGACAAGAAGCGCCTGCTGGTGCTCAACGGGGGCTACAATCCGTCCTCCATCAGCGTCATCGACACGGACAGCGGCTCCGAATTGAGCCGTACGCGCGTTCCTGACGGCTGGCTGGGGCTCGCCATGTCTCCGGATGGAAAGAAAGTCTACGTGGGCGGTGGATCGAAGGCGAGCGTCTTTGAATTCGACTTCTCGAACGCCGGACTGACACCGGCGCGCACGTTCACCGTGGTTCCGGAAGCCACCCGCCAGCACCAGGATTTCATCGGAGACGTGCAGACTACACCAGACGGCCGCCTGCTGTTCGCCTCGCTGCTCTATCGCGACACAGTGGTCGTCATCAATCCGCAATCCGGGCGTGTCATCGAGAGATTCAAGACCGGGCGGCGTCCTTACCGCATCCTCTTCCACCCCGACGGAAAGTCCTTTTTCGTCACCAGTTGGGCCGATGGCACGCTCTACCATTACAATACGGACACCGGCGAGGAACTCGGAAAAGTAAGACTCGGATCGCACACCACGGATATGGTGCTCAGCGACCGCAAGCCGCTAGCCGCCGAGGAGGACGGGGAGAAGAAAGACCCGGCCCAGGCGCCTGTCGCCTATCGCATTTTCATTACCGCCGGGAATACCAACCGTACCTATGTGGTGGGCGTCACCGAAGGCAAGGACCTTCGCATGATCGAGTCCATTAACGTGGCCATGACGCCCCGGCAGCCCGCGGGAATGACTCCGAGCGGACTTGCGCTCAGTCCCGATCAGAAGCGCCTGCATGTGGTCTGCTCGGATGCCAACGCGGCCGCCGTGGTGGATATCTCCGCGGCGCGCAGCCGCGTGCTCGGATTCATTCCCACAGGTTGGTACCCGACCGCCGCCCGCGTGTTGCCCGATGGCCGCCTGCTGGTTCTCAACGGCCGCGGCGCGGGCAGCCACGCCAACCCCAAGGGACCTCGTCCCGATGTGCAGCCCGCGAAATCGCACGAAGGGATCCGCTCCGACGAGTATGTCGCGGCCATTCAGCACGGTACGATCTCCTGGGTTCCCCCGGTATCCGAGGAGCAGTTGGCCGAATACACAAAAACAGTGTTCGCCAACTCTCCCTACCGCGATGCACTGCTCGATGACGCGCGCGTTCCGCAAGGCAATCCCGTTCCCTCCCAGCCCGGAAGAAAATCGCCCATCGAGCATGTCATCTACATCATCAAAGAGAACCGCACCTATGACCAGGTGTTTGGCGCGCTCGGGAAGGGCAACGGAGACGCGTCTCTGATGCTGTTCCATGAAAACTCCGCGCCCAATCATTACAAGTTGGCGAGGGAATTCGTGGTCTTCGACAATTTCTATGTCAACGCCGACGTAAGCGCCGACGGGCACAACTGGTCCATGGCCGCCATCGCTCCGGACTACGTGCAGCGGATGTGGCCGAACAGCTACGGCGGACGCCGCAAACCCTACGATTATGAAGGCGGCGAGCCCGCGGCGATTCCCCCCGCCGGCTACATCTGGACGAACGTCCTCTCCGCCGGGATTTCCATGCGCAACTACGGCTACTTCGTCACCAACGCGAAGCAGGCGTCGCCCTCGGGTGATCAGGTGGAGGCGATTCGCGACCGCCAGTTGGTCCCTGTCACCAACCGCAAGTACCGCGCCTTTGACCTCGACTATCCGGACATCGAACGCGCCAAGGTATTCCTCGAGGATCTGGCGGAATTTGAAAGGCAAGGCGCAATGCCGCGGTTCCTGCTGATGCGCCTCGGCAATGATCACACCTCGGGCACGGCTGCCGGAAAGATTGCGCCGCTCTCTGCCATGGCCGATAACGACGCCGCCCTGGGCATGGTTGTCGAAGGCGTCTCGAAGAGCCGGTTCTGGCCGAAGACGGCTATCTTCGTGCTCGAAGACGATGCGCAGAATGGCGCGGATCACGTCGATTCGCACCGCTCGCCGGCCTTTATCCTCTCGCCCTACACTAGGCGCGGCGTGGTGGATAGCACGATGTACAACACCACCTCGATGCTGCGCACCATCGAGTTGATCCTGGGTCTGCGCCCCATGACCCAGTTCGACGCGGCGTCGAAGCCGATGTTCTCCGCGTTTTCGAAAGAGCCCGACCCGCGCCCGTACGAAGCCGAGAAGCCGCGTATTCCCCTCACCACTCGCAACAGCCACGGTAACGCGACAGCCGCGCGCTCCGCCAGACTCGACTTCTCCGATGCTGACCTGATCGACGATGATGAGTTGAACGGCATCCTCTGGCGCGCCATCCGCGGCACGGATCCGCCGCCGCCCGTGCGCAGCTATTTCTCGAGATGATCCTCATGCCCGTACATCTTTAACCATGCCCCGTATCTACCTTTGCTTCGTCTGGCACATGCACCAACCGTGCTACAAGGATCTGGTCTCGGGCGAGTATCGCCTCCCGTGGACCCGCATGCACGCCCTCAAGGACTACTACGGCATGGTGAAGATCCTCGAGGAATTTCCGCATATTCACCAGACCTTCAATCTTGTTCCTTCCCTGCTGCTGCAAGTCGAAGAGTATGCGTCAGGCCAGGCCGTGGACCCGTTTCTGCGTGTCGCCCTCAAGCCCGCCGAAGAACTCTCCGAGCATGAAATCAGGTTCATCCTCCAATACTTCTTCCAGGCCAATCCAACCCACCTCATCGGCCGCTATCCGCGCTACGCGGAACTGTTCGACGCCTGGCGCGCGGCGGACCGCAATTTCCGCCGCGCGATGCACGTATTCAACGCACAGGCATTGCGCGATCTCCAGGTGCTCTCGCAGTTGGCCTGGTTCGAGGAAGAGTTTCTAGCCGGCGATTCCGAGGTCCGCCTCCTCGTTGCAAAGGGCAGAGAGTATTCCAAAGAGGACCAGGAACTCATCGGGCGCAAGCAGCTTCAGATTCTCGGACGTGTCCTTCCGGTCTACCACGACTTCGCGGCCACCGGACAGATCGAAATCTCCGCCACGCCCTTTTACCACCCCATCCTGCCCCTCATCTGTGATTCGAATGTAGCCCACGAGGCCAATCCTTTTGTCCCGTTGCCCTCTCGCTTTCGCTATCCGCAGGATGCGCGGCTTCACCTCGAGCGCGCCATGGAGTACGTGGAAACAAAGGTGGGCAAACGCCCGGTGGGACTCTGGCCGTCGGAGGGATCCGTCTCCGATGAAGCGCTCACCATCGCCGCCGAGTGCGGCTACCAGTGGGCCGCCACTGATAACGGCGTGCTCGCCCGCACGCTCGGACGCGGTGCCGATCCCACCACTACCTACCGTCCCTACCGCTGGCGAAAGAACGGCAATGAAATATCCATGATCTTCCGCGACCACTATCTCAGCGATCTCGTGGGTTTCGTCTACTCGAAAATGCACGCCGGCGACGCCGCGGCGGATTTCATCCACCGCATCCGCGAGAACTGCGCGCCGATCCTCTCCTCCGGGCGTGACGCGCTGGTTCCGGTCATCCTCGACGGAGAAAACGCCTGGGAGCATTACTACCTCAACGGACGTCCGTTCTTACGGGACCTGTACAAGCGCATCAGCGAGGCGTCCGACATGGAGGCGGTCACCGTATCGGAAGCCCTCGAGAAGGTGGAAGACGATCCGCTCGATCACATCGCCGCCGGCTCCTGGATCAGCGCAAACTTCGACGTCTGGATCGGTTTCGAGGAAGACAACAAAGCCTGGGAGATGCTGCTCCAGGCGCGGGAAGCGTTTGAGCAGGTACAACCGGGATCGGTCCCCGAGAGCGACTACAAGCTCGCTCTCGAAGAACTGCTGATTGCGGAAGGAAGCGATTGGTGCTGGTGGTACGGCCCGCATCACGACAGCGACAACCGCCAGGAGTTTGACCAGCTCTATCGCGACCACCTTGCCAACATGTACCGCGCGCTGCGCCTCACACCGCCCTCCGATCTGAGCCGCTCCATCCTGCGCGCCCGCGCCAAGGCGTTGCATCAGGCGCCCGTGTCTCCCATCCACCCCGTCATCGACGGCGAGGTGAGCAGCTACTTCGAATGGATGGGAGCCGGGAACTACCGCGTCGACCGCCGCAGCAGCGCCATGCACGGCCATCGCTTCCTGGTAAAGGAGCTCTTTTATGGAGCCGATGCCGAGCGTCTGTTCGTCCGCATCGACTTTCTCGATAATGAAGATCTCGCGGGCATGGAGGTGCAGGTACGCCTCAATGCGCGCCACATGAGGCTCGCGCTCTCCGAGGCGCGGGCGGAAGTGCTGGAAGGCGCCGCGTTGGGAGTGCAGGCAGCCTACCGCCGCGCGCTCGAATTCTCCGTGCCGTTTGCGAACTTGAATCTCGACGGCCGCGAAACCGCCTGCCTCGAGATTTCCGTCTGGCAGGGCGGTCTCCCCATGGATTCGCTTCCTCAGGAAGGGTGCCTCGAGATCAGGACGGCGAGAGAGAGCGAATGGGTCGAGTAGGGAACGGGTTGCTTGGGTGTCATGGCAGCTTTAGAAACTCCCTCACGTCCTGAACCGCCTGCTTCTGATGCGTCCACGCTTCATCGATCGCCTCCTTCTCCGCCTGCGTCAGATGCCAGGAAAGCGGCGCTTCCTCCGAGGGAAACCGGAAGCTCACCTGATGAAACTCGAGTCCGCGGCCCTCGAGAATGATGCGCGCCATCCGCACATCATCGTAGTTGCGGGAAACCTGAGCGGTGTTCCGCATGGCTAAGAACGCCTCCGGCGGCGCCAGCACCTGGTAGAACCAGCCACGAGTTTTCAACGCCGCGGAAGGCTCCTGCGCCGCTGCGATGTCGATCAGCAAAATCCTCTTCACCGGCCCTGCCTCGGCCGTTCCGGCGAGCAGTACATCCACCGCCGACAGAACGCCGTAGTTGTCGAAATATCCGCCGTCGACAAAATGGTAGGGCTCGTGCACTTCGGCGGCCACCCGCGCGGCCGGCGTCACATACGGAAACGACGCCGACAGCCGCACCGCTGTCACCGGCCTCACGTCCAGCCCGGGATACATCTCCGCGAACTCACGCCGCCCGCTCGAGCGGCCCAGGTCAACCGTCGAGAGGAGGCAGCGCTGTCCTGTTTCCGCCGCCATGGCGTTGAAGATATTCGCCGGCCGCTGCCCGCGTCGCGTTTCCTCACGCCACCGGGCCAGCATGACGCTCTCAGCCGGGGCGCCGTCTTGCGCCGACCACGCCCTCTCCGCCGCGGCCCCGCGGTCCGCCAGCCGCGAGGAGGCGAACGGCAGAAACATACGCGGCAGGTCGCGATATACCAATCCGAACGCAATTTCCTCCAGGCTCGAGGCTCTGGCTGCCCGGACTATGGCTTCGTGTCCGGACACCTTCCCGCCGTGATACCCCGCGCTGAAGTACATTGCGCCCAGGCTCCCGCCGGAGACGGAACTGATGAGACGCACCCGCGGAGCGAACTCGCCGCCCAACGCTTCATCGAGCCGTGCGAGCACTTCCGCCGTCCAGGCTGCCGCCTGAATCCCGCCGCCCTGCGCGCTCACAATCACCGCTGTGTCATAAGGCGAAGCGGCCATCAACTCCAGCGGCGTAAGTGGTTCCACGCGGCTCGCCTTGGCCGCGGCGAAATAGAAATCCGTGTCGAACCACCGCGCGGTCGCCAGAAGCGGGATGGCGAGCGCGAGCAGCACGGGAACACGAAACCGGTCGCACAGAAATGCGAGCCCGGAAATCAGATACACCCCGACAAACACCAGGTTCAGCACGGAACACAGAGTGGCTGTACGCGGTATGGCCCGCAAGGCAATCAGCAGATACAACGCGGAAAAGATCGCCAGACACAGAACGGCGAATCCATGGCCCGGTAGCAGATTTCCCTTCTCATCGACGTAGCCCGGCCCGAACCTGCCTGTGAGCCGCTTCATCAGAAGCGCAAAGGGCACGTCCCGCGCCCCCATAGTACGAGGAACACCGCGATGATTCGCCGCGCGGGCGGGCTCCGTTTTGCGCGTGTTCCTTAGAGAGAGCCAGGCCGAGGGCTTCGGCCACAGCACCCGCCCCAACGCCACCAGCCCCGCCGCCACCGCGCAGCCCGCGGCGATTGCCGCAGCCTTTTGCGCCGCCGCACCCTGCGCCACGCCCGTTGTGCGTGCCAGGAAAAACACGCCGGCCGCCGCGTATAGTAAAGCGAACCATCGCGCCACGCCCATGGCGTCTACTTCCGGCAACCGGAACCGCGCCGGACCGTTGCGAAACACCAGGAAAGTCACCACCGCCAGCGTGGTCACCAGCAGCGCCACCTGTCCGGAGACGAAGAACAGGTCCAGCGCTGTAATATCGAAAATTCCGTGCAGCAGGAAATAGGCCGGGCCGCCTCGATGGAGGCTGAGAAGCGGAAACAGCGCCAGAAACGCGGCGCCCAGCAGGGGAACACGCAACAGGTACAGATAGGCGAGGTTCAGGCTGCGCTCTCGCATCCGGCAAGCATACTACTTGCGCACGAGCGTCGCATTCCCCGGGTCCAGCACCACTCGCGCCGGCATGGCGCTCAGGCTCACCTCGAACTGCGCCGGTTCGTTGCTGGTGGCTACCCACTTGACCACAGGCTTGGCCTTCCCTGCCTGGATTTCCACTGGAACATAGACGCTGAATTCCTCATCCACGTCCGTCTGCGTAATGGTCCCGGTGAGACGCAGTTTCGGCGCTTTGCCTTTTACATTCCAGGCGAGTTTCAGAGAGGGGATCCCGGTGCCGTACACCCACTGCTCGAAGAAATTTTCGAGCTTCGGATCCGGAGACCCGGCGGGGAGATACTTCTGCGCCAGTTGCCGGAACTGCTCCGTCGAGACGGAGTGAAAGAGATTGCTTTGATAAAACTCCGCCAGCATCTTCTGGAAGCCTTCATCGCCCATTCTGCGCCGCAGCATGTGAAGGATCCACGTTCCTTTTTCGTAGACGATCGCCGCCCACGCGTTTGGCGATTGAGAGGAAGACAAGCGATGGCCCATGGTCACCGGACCGGCGGATTCGATGGTACGCCCGTCCGTCTCTTTGCGCAAAAGATCGTTGCGGTATTCGTCGAGGATGGTTTCGAGCGTCCGTGCGCCTTTCCTGCGCTCCAGCATCCACAACGCCGAGTAGTTGGCCAGCGCCTCCATCAACCAGTCATCCTGGTAATCGGCGGGCATGACGCCGTTCCCCCACCACTGATGCGCCACTTCGTGCGCGTGCAGAATTTCGGAGAAAAACATCTGTTGGAAGTTGTTCGTCCTCGCGATGGGACGCTGCCCGGGATCGAGGTAGGCCAGCGTGGAAAGGTACACCAGGCCTGGAAACCCCTGCCCGAAGCGGCCCGGAATGGGCGAGATGGTGAGTGTTCGCACGGGCGGTTTGCCGAACCGCGCCGCCATCTCATCGAACGTTCCGGCGATCTCCGCCGCCAGTTGTTTCAGCCGCGCCGTGGGATCGGGAGCCGGCGACGGCATCATCACAACACCCGGAGCCCGCTGCTGCCGCCCGCGGCCCCAGGGCGTGCTGGGCAGAGGCGGCATTTCCATCAATTTCGGCGTGGGTTGAAGCGCCGCCTCCAGTTTCTTGTTGGCGCAGACTTCCACTGTCAGGCCGCCCTTCTGAATCCGCGCACGCTGGTAATTGCCGAGATTGAAGCCGAAGAAACGCACCGGGGCGGGCGTCTTCCTCCTGCTGATCTTCCAATCTCCATCGGTGTCCTCGGATACGAGATCGCCCGTCGCCACCAGATCCAGTCCTTTCGGATACCGGAAGGTCACCTCATAGGGCGCGAAACGCAGGCTCCGGTTCGGATACCAGATGCCCCGCGCGCCCACGTAGTACACTCCGTCACCGGCGGGCGAGATCACCTTCCCTTCATGGGCTATTTCGAGATCCACCGGTTTGCCGGCCGCAAATTCATGGTCCGCCGTAATCAGCAGGATCTGGTTCTCGCTGCTCCGCATCAGGTTCGCCCGCAGCGACTCGGGCGAGTAGGCTTCGGCGGGCGCCCCGTCCACCTTCGCCGAGGTCACGCGCACCTGCTGCGACAACTCGAGGGCGATGGTGCGCTCCGTCACCAGCGGCGTCAGGCGCAGCCGGGTCACCGCTTTCAGCAGCAGATCCGCATCAATGGTCGCGTCAATGGAGTATTGCTCCGGCTTGAAATCCATCTCCGGCGTCTTTCTGCGGCCCATGCGGAAGGAGTTGGCCTCGAAATTTGTCCATACGTCGAAATAGCGCCGCTCATTGCGGAACGCCACCTGGCCGATGCTGATCTGCCGGCTCCCGCGAGGATCCCAGATGACATCGAAGTTGCCGAGCGCGCTGCCGCCCAGCGCCATGTAGAAGAAGCCCACCTCTTTCCGCCGCGGCGAAAGCAGGTCCTCCACCAGCCGCACTTCGAAACTCGCCACGAAGCTGGCCATCACGGAAGTCCACTTCTCGGCCAGCAGGTTTCCCATCTCGGCGTTCTTCTTCGATCCGGCGGCGCGCACGGTTGCCAGCAACTCCGCCGCGCTGTCGTCGGTAAACACCATCACGTTGCTCTGGAAGTGGACATCGAGGTTCGGCGAATGCGTGAATCTGGCCAGCGATTTGCGCTCCCTCACGAAAGGCGGCATCACCAGCAGTTCCGCGTCTCCGCCTTCCACTTCACCGGAAAAAACGGCCGAAACCCGCTGCCCGTGGATGGGTTTCGAGAAAATCAGAAAGCCGTCGTTGAGATAGACCTTGAGTTCATCGCGCGCGAAGCGGAGATCGCGCACGCGGTAACATTCCTCCGGATCGAGCGCCGCCTTTCTCAGTTCTCCGGCCACATCCCCCGCCACGCCGGAGGCCCACAACGCCGCCGGCGCAAGTACTGCTAGAACGAATGCCCGCACGATCCCAGTCTAGCGGGAATCATTTTCACCCCGCGCCCGTTGCGCCTACTCGACCACCGCGATGGTGACCGTATTGCTCGTCTTTCCGCCAATGCTCACCGTCAGCGGAACGACTGCGCCCGTCTGGGCCGCGGCTGCGATCTTCGCATTGATCTGATACAGACCCACGGTTCCCGGCGTCAGTCCGGAGAATGACACCTCCGCCGGAGCGCCGCCGATGCTCACCTCGGGCGTGTCCACGGTGCGGATGGGCGGATCGGGCGGCGGAGGTTCGCCCGGCCGCGGAGGGAACTCCACCCTTCCCAGGCCCGTGCAGTAAATGGAAACATACTCACCCCGCTTCGCCGGACGCGAGATGCCGTCATCGGCGGCGCGCGCGATGTAGACGGTGCCCGCCACCCGTACCGCGCCCTGGCCCACGCCGTTCCCCGACATCGCGAAAACGCCGGGAGCCACCGCCGCCGAAGAAGGCCCCGCGACGATATCGCTGGTGCGGCCCACGTGCGTCACCGTAATGTCCGAGGGACCAGGGATCAGCGTGTAGGGCAATTGGAAGTTGATCTGGTTCGGCCCCACATACAGCAGCGGGACCAGCGCGTTGTTCACCCGCACGCTGGTGCCGTTCATCTGCACCGGCAGCGGCAGCCGCGTTGCCACCTGTTCGCCCTGGGAGAGATTCTTCCCTTGCAACATCACAATGGTTCCCGGCGATAGCTCCGCGCGGAAACTGGCGGAATTCTTCACCCCGTTGGCGTCCACCGTGGGATTACTTGGAAGGGCGAGGAAAAACGCATCGTTGGTATTCGAATAGGAAAGTCCCTGCGCCGGTCCGCCGCCTGCGGTGAAGATGCGCCCGTCGAGCGTGGCCCCGTACAATCCGTGGCGCGGAGAATTCATCGGTGGAAGAATGCCCCACGTGTCACTGGCCGGGTCGTACTCCTCGTTTTGCTCGAATATGCCGTCAGGACGCGTCGTGTTTCCTTCGCCGCCGAACACCTGGATGCGGTTTCGCAACACCCCGCTGCCCATGCCCGCCCGCGCGGTCGGAATCGCAGCGCGGATGTTCCACGTGTTCGCAGCGGGGTCGAACTCCTCGTTGGCCCGAAGGTACGTGATCCCTGACCGCCCCGAGATAGCGTAGATCTTGCCATTCACCGCCTGCGCCGTAAGATGATCGCGCGCGGTGGGCAGGTCCGGCAGGCGGCTCCATTGCCGCGTGTCTGTGTCGAACACCTCGAACGCCGCGGTGCTTTGGGTAATTGCGTATCCGCCGGCGACGTAGATGCGATTGCCGATGACGGCTACGCCGCTTGCCGCGCGCAGCTCTCCCATCCGCCCGACAGTCGACCACTGCCCGGTTCCCGGGTCGTACTGGTAGGTGTTGCCGTCGACGAACGGCGTGCCCACTCGCATCGCGCCCAGAACATAGAGTTTTCCATTCGCCGCGGCTACGTTGCAGCTATCGCCGCCGCCGGGTATCGGCGCCGGAGGCCCTTCGCTCCAATCGTCGATGTAGGGGTCGTAGATATACAGCTTCGTGCTGCGCGTCACCCCATCGGCTAACACGCCGCACACGGAATATACTTTGCCGTTCAGCGCCGCCGAGGAAACCTCCGTCACCTGCACCGGATACGGCGCGCGGCGTTCCCAGGTGGCTTGCGCCCAAACCGCGGCGGGAATCACGAACCACAGTAGGAGTTTCATTGCCCCAGTGTACCGTCCGCCCGCGCGGTGATATCATCGCCTCAAAAGCGCAAAGGGCACGTCCCGCGCCCCCATAGTACGAGGAACACCGCGATGATTCGCGGCGCGGGCGGGCTCCGTTTTGCGCGTGTTGCTTAGAAGCGCAAAGGGCACGTCCCGCGCCCCCAAAATACGAGGAACACCGCGATGATTCGCGGCGCGGGCGGGCTCCGTTTTGCGCGTGTTGCTTAGAAGAGGCGCCGCCTTATTTCATGGATCCGCGCGCGTCTTCGAGAATCCGTTTCGCGCGAGCCGGATTGTAGACGCCGCACGAGCAGAACCGCGCCATGTACGTCACCGCCTCATCCGGCGTCCGTCTGCCCTCTTTCACCCAGTCAATCATCTTCTTCGCCAGCGAGTGGCTGATCATGCCGTGCCCGCACATCGTGCTCAGGCAAAGCACCTGCGTGTTCGGCAGCTTTTCCGTCTTCCCCTCAAAACCCAGCGAATAACCCACGCTGTGCCGCGGGATGCCGGCCGCATGGCAGCACTGCTCCGCCCCGTCAATCGAAGTGGACACGTTGATGCACAGCCCGAGATCCGCCTGCTTCACCACTTTCACGAAATCCTCGGCGTTGACTCGCTTGTCGAACACCGCCGCCACCGTCGTCGGCGTATCCACACCGTTGATCACCGCCTCGAAATCGGGCGTCATGTCCCGGTTCCAGTGCGACGTGGGGTGCATGTCGCGGCTGGGACGCAGGGCGCCGCCGTGCGAGGCGTCCCCCAGGTTCACCGGATGAAACGGCAGCGCCATGCGCAGGAATTCCCGCAGCTTGGGAAGGCAGCCCTTGTCGTTCTTGCCGCGGCTCGGGATGGCAAAGACCACGTAATCGTCGTAAAAGCTCGCGCTATCGCCAAAGCGGTGCAAAGTGTTCGTCATCGTGCTGCTCCTGTCGGTACCGATTCCTGTTTCTGTTCCGCCGGCGCGGGGTCGTTCGAAATCTTTCCAAGCCCGATATTCGTCTTGGCGCGCTGCAGCGAGTAGCCCAGCTTTTCGAGGATCGGAGCCACCACGTGCTCCTCGCCGTCCTCATCGCACCGCGTGCCCACGCCGATCGACACCACCGTATCGATCTGCTTTTCCACCTCCCACACGGCGCGGATAATCTCTTCCGTGCGGTCCACCGTAGTCTTGATCTCGAGGATCGCCGAAAGGACCTTCTCGTTGAGGATATCTTCGCGGACCTTGCCGGTGGCCGTGTCCGTCATCAGCGACGTGACGGGATTCTTCTTCTCGAAGCTCACGCCGCGCTTCGCCAGTGCCATCGACATCTTTTCAATCTCGTGGAAGCGCACGCCCACGCCGGGGCGTCCGAACTCGATGGTGAACCCTACCTCGCCCACCTTGACACGGCCGCTCACGTCGTTCGTTTTCACTTCTTCCGTGCCCCGGCCCTGCACGCCCGTGGATTCGTGCGGCACGCGCGGATCGGAGAATGCCCGCCGCACCACGCGCGGCCAGGTCAGTTCATCCGGCTCGAACGCCGCCGTGGGACAGACGTCGGGTTCCGGGTCAAAGCGCAGGCGCATTATCTGAAAGACCTTGCGCATCGTGCGCACCACGGTGGGATTCAAATGCTCCTGGCTCAAGCCGTTGTAACAGGCATAGCATTCCACGCACTCTTCCCGGTTGATGGTGGCGCGCTTGATGACAGGGTCGATATAGATGGCGCCCATGGGGCAGACATACGTGCAATTACCGCAGGCGACGCACTTGTTCGGGTTGATCCTCATGGTTGGAACTCCAGACTTTTTTGTACCTTATCTTATCATCTCACCGCCTGGGGAACGATCGGTTTCGAGGCATCCACCCGCGAGAACAGGACCGCGCCCAGCGCGCACATGGCGGAAGCGGCGATGAACGGGTGCTGCCATCCATGGGACTGCACCAGGTACGCCAGAATGCTCGGGGAAATCGCGCCGCCGATGTTGCCGCAGGTGTTCATCACCGAACTCACCGTGCCGGCATAATCGCCGCCGATATCGAGCGGCACCGCCCACGAGACGCCCACCGTCAGTTCCAGGCCGAACACCGCGATGCAGGTGAGCCAGACGCAGGTGTGGGGGTCTTGCACGAGAGTGGCTGGAAGGATGAACCCCGCAGCCAGCAGGAATCCCGTCACCGCCACCACCTTGCGCGCGAACCGCAGATCCCCTGTCGCGTGCCCCACTCGGTCGGAAAGCCAGCCGCCGAGAAAATCACCCAGCGTCCCCGCAAACAGCGGCAGGCTGGCATAGAGTCCCATCTCCTTCAAATTGAAACCTCGAGCCTTGTTGAGATAGGTGGGGAACCAGTCAAGGTATACCGAGAGGCAGTATCCATAACAGAAGTACATCGCGCTCAGTGTCCACAGATTGCGGCTATGAAGGATCGGCCCCCACGGAACCGCGTGCTGACCCTTGCCTCGCGTGGTTCGGGTGGCGCTTTGGATCAGCGCCAGTTCGGCGCTGTTCACGCTGCGATGCTCCTCCGGCGTGTCGCGATAGTAGTAATACCAGACCGCCGCCCAAATCAGGCCCATGGCGCCGAAGAAAAAGAACGGCGTCCGCCATCCATAGGTGACGATGAGCCAGACCACCAGCGGCGGAGTGCAGGCTGCGCCGATTCGCGAGCCCGCGTGCGTGATTCCCTGCGCGTACCCGCGCTCGGTGGGCAGCATCCATCGCGAAAGGCTGCGCGTGGCGATAGGAAACGCCCCCGCCTCTCCAATCCCGAACAGCAGCCGGAACACGAGCATCGAAAGTTGGTTCCAACTCGCTGCCGTGAGCGATGTGAACGCGCTCCACCAGGTGACGATCAGCGTCAGCGCCCGCCGCGGCCCCAGCCAGTCTCCCAGCCATCCCCCGGGAATGTTGAACAGCGCATACCCCCACCGGAAAATGGCCA